>JAEUIR010000524.1 GCA_016795025.1 Phycisphaerales bacterium | reverse complement strand
GTCGCACCGCTCGAAAAAAAGTTCTGGGATCTCTTCTGTGATGCCCTGGCACGTCCCGAATGGAAGACGAGGCATGGGCTGCGCGGTGCGGCGGCGGCAGCGCTGCGTCGTGAACTCGAAGAACTCTTTGCCAGCCGTAATCAGTCGGAATGGCGGGATTTTTTTGCCGGCGTCGATTGCTGCGTGACACCAGTACTCAGCGTTGCCGAGGCCCTGGCACACCCGCAGTTCGTCGCCCGCGGCATGGCCGTGCAGGCGGACGGAGTGACCCAGTTCGCACCACCGCTGAAACTCTCCGGCTGGGTCTTCGCCGTCGAACGCGCTGCACCGACGCCGGGCGAGCATTCTGCAGAGGTGCTGCGCGAGTCAGGCTTCAGTACGGACGAGATCCGCGGACTGCAGCAGGCTTCGATCATCTGAAGCAGCCGTCGGCGTAACATGACCGTTAATGTGAAAGTCGCGTCAGCGACTCACGAATCTCCCCTCCCCACTTGCGGGGGAGCAACTGTGTTCGCAGTCAAGCGCTTTTAGGCGCATTTTGATGCTCTGGATTCCACGGAATACCCGATTTGACTA
>JAEUIR010000523.1 GCA_016795025.1 Phycisphaerales bacterium | reverse complement strand
CTCTGCACCATCGTACGGACCCGCTCGGAGATATTGTACCAGCGCTTCTGGCCAGTCGACTCGGCCAGTTCGCGTGAGAGCCGCTGGAGCCAGGCCGCACGTGGATCGTCGGCCTTATAGACCCGGTGGCCAAAGCCCATGATCTTCTTCTTAGCGTTAAGTGCTCCACGGATATACTGGTCGGCGCGCGACTCATCGCCGATCTCCAGCAGGGTCCGCATCACTTGCTCATTTGCGCCGCCGTGGAGCGGCCCTTTGAGCGTGCCGATCGCCGAGACGATCGCCGAGTGGAGGTCCGACAGGGTCGAAGCGGTGATCCGGGCCGAGAAGGTCGACGCATTCAAGCCATGGTCGGCATGCAGGACAAGGCAGGTGTCGAGCACGCGGGCGGCCTTCTCATCAGGCTCCTTACCAGTCAGCATATAGAGGAAGTTGGCGGCGTGACCAAGCTCAGTGCTGGGCATTACCGGCCACTGCCCATTGCGGATGCGCTCCCAGGCCGCGACGATCGTCGGCATCGAAGCGGTCAGCCGGACGGACTTATGGACGTTGGCCTCAAGTGAGTTATCGAGATCTT
>JAEUIR010000522.1:307-578 GCA_016795025.1 Phycisphaerales bacterium | reverse complement strand
CGTCTCGATGTTCTGCCGGCTACAGGCGAAGCTCATCCGCACGAACCCCTCAGCCCCGAACGCCTCGCCCGTCACCAGGTTCACGTGCGCCTGTTCGAGCAGCAGCGTGCAGAAGTCGGTCGAATTCGTCACTTTCTTGTCGGCGAACGTCTTGCCGAAGTGGGCGCTCACGTCGAAGAAGGCGTAGAAGGCACCGTCCGGTGCGTGGACCTTGACCCCCGGCATGGCGGTGAGCAGCTTCAGGGTGAGTTCACGGCGGGCGGCGAACTCG
>JAEUIR010000522.1:0-297 GCA_016795025.1 Phycisphaerales bacterium | reverse complement strand
GGCGGCGGCCACGGCGTACTGGCTGATGCTACTCGGGCAACTCGTCTCCTGGCTCTGGATAGTGTCCATCGCCTTCACGAACGGGGCGGGGGCGACCGCCCAGCCGATCCGCCAGCCGGTCATGGCGTAGCTCTTGCTCGCCCCGCTGACGGTGATGGTGCGGTCCTTCAGTTGCGGGCGGAGGGTGGCCACGCACGTCGCCTTCGCGTCGCCGTACACCAGTTGCTCGTAAATCTCGTCGCTCAGGATGGCCCCGTCGGAGTGCTCCAGGAACGTGTCGGCGAGCGCTTCCAGTTC
>JAEUIR010000521.1 GCA_016795025.1 Phycisphaerales bacterium | reverse complement strand
TTGCATGAGCGCTTCCGGCAACTCCTCGCGCAGCGGCATCACCGCGGCCGGATTGCCGCCGAAGAGCCGGTCGGTGAAGGCGTCGACCTGGTAGAGTTTGAGTTCCATGCTTTGTGAAAGATGCGCGACAGGATGAACGTCCTCCGCTCAGCAGTGCTGCAGGGGAATCTTGCCCACGCGTTGCGCGTGCCGTCCGCCTTCGAAGGCGGTGGCCAGGAAGGTGCGCACGAACTGCTGCGCTTCGTCGATCGTGATGAAGCGAGCGGGCAGACACAGGATGTTCGCGTCGTTGTGTTGTCGCGCGAGCGCGGCGACATCGTTGCGCCAGGCGATGGCGGCGCGGATACCCTGGTGTTTGTTCGCCGTGATGGCGACGCCGTTGGCGCTGCCGCAGATCAGGATGCCCTGCCGGCAGGCGCCCGATTCCACCGCCTCGGCGACGGGATGCACGAAGTCGGGATAGTCGACCGAATCGAGCGAATGCGTGCCTTTGTCGTGTACGGTATAGCCTTCGTCCTGCAACGCACGCTTGATCAGCTCTTTGTATTCGAATCCGGCATGGTCGCAACCGATGGCAA
>JAEUIR010000520.1 GCA_016795025.1 Phycisphaerales bacterium | reverse complement strand
AGCCTCGACCAGCGCGCTTTCAAGCCAAGGAGGTTGAGCCAGTCGAGCTCACCGACTGCGGTGCAGCGCCGGGTCTCGATCCGGCTATGCCCCTTGTCCAACGTCTCGTGCAGCGAGACCTGTCGTCGGCAGTGCCCTGGTGCGTTCAGCGTCGCGAAGAAGTCCCGCAGCGCTTCCGCCAGATGCGGCTGGTTGTCCTTCACCGCCAGAACGTAGTCGCCACCGCCCGCCGTGATCTGCCCGGCAATCGCCGTCTGGCAGCCCATGGCATCGATCGTCACCACCGCGCCTTTCAGCGCCAGGGCTGGCAGCAGTTCTTCGATCGCCGTGATTTCGTTCGATTTCTCTTCGCAGGTGCGCTGTCCCAAGGTCAGCCCATAGTCGGCGGCATAGGCCGATACCTGATGCAACGCCCGCAGACCGCCCACAGCGCGCGCCGACCCGCGCAGGGCTTTGCCGTCGATGGCGATGACTCGCCCCTTCACTGCCGGACAAACTTCACCCATCCACGTTTCGAAGCGCCGCTCCAGTTCCATCGGCGACAGTGTTTCGAAGACCCGGCGAATCGTGTCGTGACCG
>JAEUIR010000051.1 GCA_016795025.1 Phycisphaerales bacterium | reverse complement strand
CGCGCAGCGGCCCCGGAGCCGGCGCGGCGGTTGACATCATTCCAGCCGTCAAGATCGGACTTCAAAATATCGACGCCGGCAAGTCTTGCGGCATTTACGTGAACAGCGAGCCGATCGGCACCAACGCATTCGACGAGTTGCGGAAATTCCTGGAAGGCAAGCGCGCCGCCGGCGCGGATGCGACGAACCCGGTGGTGATCGGCGCGGAATCCTCGGTGCGCTGGAAGCACATCGTTCGCGCGATGGACGAGTGCGTCGGCGCTGGATTTCAAAACGTGCAGTTTGCAGTGCGGCTGGACGGCCCCTCCGCACGATAAATTTATTTCAACAAACCGCCCGCGCGAACAGCCTATCAGCGAAACCGCGCCGCCGACCACGACACATCGACGTACCGGGCGCGAACCGCGTCACACGCTATCATTCGCCAGCATGTGGGAAGTCTATTCCGGTACGCGCCCCGGCAAGCCCGCTCGCCTGCTCATCCTAAGCGCTGTGCTGCTGGCGAGCACGCTGGGGTTGGCCTGGTGGCAAGTCAGCGCCTCGCGCGCCTTGGCCGCTGAGCAGCGCGTCGAGAACACGCCGCTGGTCGTTCGCCCGCCGATCGGCTGGATCGCCAACCCGAAAGCTCCTGGGCGCTTCGTGCTGCCCACCAGACAACAGGGTATCGGCCGCCAGCGCATCTCCATCGAGCGGCAGATTACGTTTTCGTATGCGCAAGGCTCGTCGTTTCGCTCGCCGCGCGAGTGGATTCGCGAACGGGCGCAGCGCGACGCGCTGCCTTTCAGCGATTATCGCCCGGCGCGAATCGGGCGCTTCTGGGGGGTGCAGGCCACGCGCCGCCTGCGCGTCGAGCACCGCGGATTCGGATTCGATCAGGACAGCGTCATCCGGGTGGCCTGCACGCCACGCGGCGACATTCTGGTTGTGGAATATGTGCCGCTCACCGATCTGACGCTCGGCGATCTTGACCTGCTCGACGCGATTTGCCGCGCCGTGCGCGTCGACGACGAAGCCGTCGCAAAATCCCCGGCCGAAGCTTGGGCACAGGTTGGACTTGCAGCGCGTTTGCCGGCGGACGCATGCGTGGTCGCTGCCCGCGAGGAATTCGCCGGACTTCATGTTGGCTTTCTCGAAAACGGCGAAATGACGCACGCCATCGACATATTTCGAACGTGGATGGCCCCCGGCCGCAACGCCGCGGAAATTCTGCGCGACGTGGCCGCATCCACCCTGCACGCGCCGTGGGTCGATCTGCCGACCCCGGACGAGTTGCACCGGGCAGACGGCCTTTCAATGGCCATCATGCCGAACCCGGCTGTGGAACAGGACGACACATTCAGCAGCGCGGGCCTCGTCTGGCGCGACCCTCGCAACGCCGTTCTGCTGATCGCCCGCGCTAATCCCCGAAATGCGGCTCAGGCAGAGTCGTCGTTGAAACGCCTTGCCGAAGCGATCGCCTTTCGCGAGGCTGATTGCGCGCCAGATGTTGACGCGTCGATTTCCGCCGGTATGGCGCTGTCGAAGCTGTTGACGCAACAGGGCCCGGTGGCTTGGTGGGGACGCGAATTGTCTCGCGATTACCTGCTTGAGTCGCGTACCGGCTTGCGGCTGCAAGTAATGGAGCGCAGCGCCGAGAGCCGCAATCCCCGACTTGGATACCGCGGCCAGAATCTGACAATATTCCCGCAGGGCCACGAGTCCGAACGATGGACAATGGATGAGCACGGCTACGAATACTCGAATGCCTGGCAAGGCGAATCGGCGGATGGCACGCCGACGTCGCTTCGCACCAAGCGCGGTCTGGATGGGACGATTCAGCACACAATTCAGCTTGGCCGACTCAACCGCACGGTAAAACTTATCCCGACTGACTGTTTCATTAGTCCGCCAATGGAAATGATCGCGCAGGCCTGGGCGGCGAATCAGGACGACGGCGAATGGCTGCTTGAAACCATCGGGCCGTGGGGGCAAAGCCTCCCGACGATGCGGTTACGGCCTTTGCCCCCGGACGCCGATGGCCGACGCCGCGTGGCATGTCAGTGGGATTGGCAACCCAACGGACGGATCATCACATTTAACGTGGATCAATCGGTTGCTGAGGTCGATTCGCACGACGTCAAGTTGGTGGCGGTCGATCGCGCCCGCGCGGAGCGAGCAATTCCGGCGATTCGCGGCTTCCTGGGATCGCGCTGATATGGACGCTCGACAGCGCGATTTGCCGTGGTGGGCTTGGCTGGCCGGTGTGTTTCTGCTCGCGCTGCTCGCGCGCGCTGCATTCATCGCGGAAATTCGCGATGTTCCGATGGTGCGCTTCCCCGTTATCGATTCCGAAGCGTATCTGCAATGGGCGCGACAAATCGCGGGAGGTGACTGGCTTGGCTCGGAACCATTCTATCAAGCGCCGCTATACCCGTATTTTCTCGCGGCGACCATGCGCCTCGTCGGGGACGACGCCATCGCGATCCGATTTGTGCAGGCCGCCGTTGGAGCTGTTTCCTGCGTGCTGCTAGCCGCCGCGAGCCGACGATTGTTCTCCACGCCGGTCGGTGTGCTCGCCGGAGCATTGCTGGCGATCTATCCTCCTTCGATCTTCCTCGGCGCGTTGATTCAAAAAACCGTGTTGGATGAACTCGGATTCGCGACGATGCTCTGGCTCATCTCGCGTTTGCGACAATCCACGGGGTTGATCGTCTGCGGCGCGCTGGGCATGACGATCGCCGCGCTCGCGCTGACGCGCGAGAACGCTTTGTTGCTAATCCCGGTCGTTGCCGGCTGGCTTGCAATCACGATCTCGCCAAGCCATACAAACCGCGTTGGGGCGCGCCTGACGCGTGCCGGCACACTGACCCTCGGGGCCGTCGCGATTCTCAGCATCGTCGCCTGGCGCAACTACGTCGTGTGCGGCCAGGCGCTGATCACCACCTATCAGTCCGGGCCGAATTTTTACATCGGAAACAACCCGAGCGCGAACGGATCATATGTGGCGCTGAGCGCCGGGCGGGGACAAACGCGTTATGAACGCATCGACGCGATACGCATTGCTCAGGCTGCGGCCGGACGGGAACTGTCGCCGCGCGAAGTATCGCGCTTCTGGTACGCAGAGGCGTTTAAGTTCATCCGCGCGGAGCCGTTGCCCTGGCTGCGGCTCACCGCGCACAAACTGTTCCTGGCGACCAACGCCTATGAAATTCCTGATTCGGAGGATCAGGCGTTTTATGCAGACCATAGCGTCCTGCTCGGTCTTCTGTCGCCGATCACGCACTTCGGCTTGTTGCTGCCATTGGCAGTTGCCGGCGCCTGGCTCAGTTGGTCGAAGTGGCCGGAAACGCGACTGATTGTGCTGATGGCGGCCATATTTCTGCTGTCCACAGCGGCGTTCTTTGTGCTGGCGCGCTATCGCTATCCGCTGGCGGTGCTGTTGATGCCTTTGGCCAGCCACGCAATCGTGGAAATTGTGCGTCGAGTGCGATGTCGCGAAACCGCCTCGCTTTGGGGCGCGATCGCCGTCGGCGTCCTGGTCGCCGCTCCCGCGAATTGGCCGACGCCCTTTCCCGCCCAGGCCGAGTTGGCCACGAGCTACGCGAACGCCGGCATCACGCTCGCCAACATTGGGGAGGCGGATACAGCCGAGCATTACCTGAAAAAATCACTGGAAATTCAGCCCGGCAAAGCAGCCGCGCATTTCGGCATGGGACAGGTCTGGTCGCAACGCAGACAACCAGCGAACGCGATTGCCGAATACGAAATTGCGCTTGCCGGCCAATCCAACGTACCGCACGTATTGGCCGCGATGGGAACCGCGAAGCTCATGGCGCGCGACATCGAATCTGCAATCGATTATCTGCAACGCTCGGTCGAGGCCGATCCGTTCGACCCGGCGCCCTGGTCGAATCTCGCCGAGGCGCACCGACGACGCGCAGACTGGCCGGCGGCAGTAGACGCGCTGCGGCGTGGCGCGAACGCCAACCCCTCCGATTTCGAACTGCAACTTCGTCTTGCATGGTTTCTTGCCGCCGCCCCGAATCAACAGGTGCGCGACGGCGCCGCCGCCGTAAAGCTCGCGGAGTCCGCGGCAGCGTCGATGTCGGTCCCGAACGCAGCCGTATTAGATGTTCTCGCCGCCGCGTATGCCGAGGTCGGCCGTTTCGACGAGGCCATCCGAACGGCAACGAGCGCGCTCGACCGTTGTGGCGGCGACCTGCGACTTGGGGCACGCATTAGTGCGCGACTAACCGAATATCGCGCGGACCGAGCCGCGCGCCTCGAATGAGTACAATTCCCGCGTGATGCCGCCGGACAAAACAGACGACTCGATACCCGCCCATCCCGTTCACGATGCCTATGCCGCGCTGCGCAACCGCAATTACCAGCTTTTCGCGGGCGGATGGCTGCCCGCTTCGATCGGTCTGCAAATGCAGAACACCGCACTCGCGTGGGAAATTTACGAGCGCACGCAAGACCCGCTCGCACTAGGCCTCATCGGCGTCTTTCGGGCATTGCCGACGCTGGCGCTCGCGCTGCCGGCCGGGCAGATCGCCGATCGCATCGACCGCAAGCGCGTGCTGATCGCCACTCAGATCGGCTTCGCGATCGCCGGAGCGGCGCTGACGACCGGCTCGATCGCCTGGGAGCGCGGCGCGCTAGGGAGCGGTCGCGGTGGATTGTGGATGATGTTTGCCCTGATCGCGCTGACCGGCTGCGCCCGCGTGTTCAACGGCCCGAGTCGCTCCAGCTTGCTGCCACAGATGCTGCCGGGCGGCGCGAGCGGGTTGCTGTTCCAGAACGCCGTCACCTGGAACGCAAGCCTGTTTCAACTCGCCGCGATGCTCGGTCCGATCGCTGCCGGATTTCTAATCCATTTCGTAAAGGCCGCCTGGCCGGTCTATGTGTTCATGAGCGTTTCATGTTTGTGGTTCGCGATCAGCGCAGGTTTCATACGACCGCATTCGCCGCCGCCCGTGAATGACGGCATGTGGAACGCGATTCGCCCGCGCGTCTTGATCCCCGGAATGCTCGAAGGCGCGCGTCACGTCTGGCGCGAAAAGACCGTATTCGGCGCCATCACCCTGGACCTGTTCGCGGTGCTGCTGGGAGGCGCGACGGCGCTGATGCCCGTTTACGCACAGGACATCCTGCATGTCGGGCCGGTGGGACTCGGCGCGCTGCGCGCGGCGCCGTTCGTCGGGGCGTTCATCATGGCTGTGTTCATGGCGCACCGCCGCCCCATCGAGCAGGCCGGTCGAGCGCTGCTGTTATCTGTCGCCGGCTTTGGCGCGTTCACGATCCTGTTTGGCGTCTCCACGAATTTCTGGCTGTCATTAGCCTGTCTGGCGATTCTCGGCGCGGTAGACAACATCAGCGTCGTGATTCGCCACCTGCTCGTAAGCGTGAGAACGCCGGATCACTTGCGCGGCCGCGTCGCCGCCGTGAACGCGGTATTCATCGAGTCGTCAAACGAACTAGGCGGCTTTGAGAGTGGGTTAGTGGCGAAGTTCTTCGGGCCGGTGTTCAGCGTGGTCTCCGGCGGAATCGGCACTATTCTCGTCGTCATCGGTACGGCATGTTGGCTGCCCGAGCTGCGCCGCCTGCGCGGCTTGTACAACGCAGCGGAGGAAGCCAAGAAGCCGTCCGACAAGTAACAGCGCCGGGAGCTGCCACTCGCGCGGCAACTCCCGGCCACACACACGCTGACCTCACGCAGTAGCGGCCGCGATCGCCGCCATCCACTCATTTTTCAACCGGCGCGCGCTTCACTCAGGCCTCCGAATTCCGCGTTCAGCGCTCTGAGTTCCGCATTCTGAATTTCTCACCCTTTCCCCGGGCCGTTCGTTAGCACTTGTCGTACATCCTGGCGCATGCGCTCCGCCAGCGGATTCGGCTTGGCGTCCGTCACGGCCGGCGTCACGCCGAATCGTTCGGACAACAACATCGTCAACAGCGCCTCCATCACATTGCCGCCGTTTGTCATGTCGCCCTTCGTGCCGCCACCGATGACGACCTTTGGCACGAGATCGACGCCCGAGTGCTGGATCGCCTCGGCGAAGCGCTCCATCACCTGTCGCGTAAGCTGATATTGCGGACCGCCATACGCGCGCACCTGCTCCTCGATCGCCACGGCCTGCGCCACGCCGATGCGAGCGGCCTTGTCCGCCTCCGCCTCGCCAACGGCGCGGATGCGGGCCGCTTCAGCTTCGGCCAGCGCGCGAGTCCTGGCGGCTTCGGCTTCGGCCATCGCGCGAACGCGAGCCGCTTCCTGAATCGCGCGCTGGTATTCAGCCTTACCCTGATTTTCCTGCATGCGAATCGACAATTCGCTCTCGGTCAGGCTTTGCTGCTGACGCGCCTTGGCTTCGGCTTCTCGCAGCTCGCGTTCCTTCAACGCCGCTTTTTCCTGGCGCGCATACGTCTCAACCTGCTCTTCGGCAATCTGGCGTTGCCGAAGCTGCGTCAGGATGTCGTCGATGCGTCGGTCGCCGCCGCTCGAAGTCGGCGTGCCGATTAGCACTTCTTCAAGCTCCAGGTTGTAGTGCGCGAATTTCTCCTGCATCTCCTCGCCGGCCAGCTTTTGAATCATCGCGCGATCCTGCAATAGCTGAATCAGCGTGCGCGTCTGGCCGATGTTCTTGAAGTACGCCGATACCATCGGATCGAGCGTCTGCTCGACCAGTCGCTTCACGTCGCCGAATCGCTGAATGACCAGCGGCGCCTTGCGATAGTCGATATGCACCACCACGCTCAGCGGCAACGACGGCTCGAAGGCGTCCTTCGTGATGAGCGACACTTCGCTCAGGCTCTCGTCGTAACGATGCTGCCCGCTTTCGCTCCGGATCCATTTCAATATGAAATTCGTCGTCGGCACCATGATGACTTTGCCCGCGTAAGTATTGAACGCATACTTGCCAGGCATCAGTGGGTCTTTCCACACACCGCGGCCATTCTGCTCCACCAGCTCGCCGTGTTTGTATTCCGCACCGGACAAGTCAGCGCCGCGGCGGCCGGTGTATGACACCACCACGCCGACATTACCGACTTCGACAACGGTCTTCGAAATCAGCTCCACCGTCGCGAACAGCCGGTTCAGGTAATACGTGCCCTCGACTAGCACCTGGTGCTGACGGCCACGGCATCCGCCGGCGCGGATGAAATGCTCCGGAGCCTGAAAATTGTTATGAAACGATTCGGCCTCTTCGGCATTCTGACCGACGATCGGCGCAATGATCTCGCCGGCGGGCAACGCCGGGCCGTCGTGAACCGTCACGATTCCGCACATGTCGTCCGCGCCTTTGATCACCACCGGCTCGAAGCCTTCGCGCACCGTAATGACGTTCGTCATATTCTGAAAGATGCCACGGTCATCGCGATCCAGCGTCAAAAAATACATGTGGTTGGCCGTGATCACGGCGAACTGCGCCAGATTGATCGCGTACGTGCCTTCACGCAGAATCTGACGCTGCGGACCGCGCTGCCCGCCGTTCCGCAAAAAATGCTCGACATCTTCAAAGCTGTTTGCTTTTTCATTGCTGCCCAGCGTCTGCGTGGGCGCGAGCGGCCGTCCGTCGCGGGCGAAGATGTAGCCGATTTTTCCCTGCGGAATCGTCACGAGCGGAACGATGTGCACCTTGTACTGGAACGGAATCAACAGGTGCAGACCGCCTCGCAGCACATGGGGCTGAAAGCCCGCCTCGCCATTCATCGCGATAAATCCATGCTGCACCGAGCCGCGCGCGCTGAAGCGCTTCTCGACAATGCCCGCGCGGTTGTTGGGGATGTATCGAATACTGCTCAACAAGCCGGCGACAACGACCATGCCAAGCATCGTCGTTACCGTCAAAAGTACGCCGTCTGCAACGGACATCAGCAGTGTGTATGCGAACACGACAGGCTCCTCGTTCGCTCGCGGTTCAGCCAGCGCACCGCGATGCGGAAGGCCGCGTTCGCGCGTGAGGCGCGGCATCGCTGGCGCGCGGCCATTGCGTCATGATGGGCGATGATCGAAGCCGCTCTCCGCGCGCCTGCTGCGCCCGAACGACAGCTTGCGCGGTTCGGATGAGAGCTTGATTCGACGGATTGCCGGGAAGCCCGGCCGCGGATGAGCTATGAGATGCGCATAACAACGCTCCAGCGGTAGCGCCTACGAGGTTAGCTGACGGGCTCGCAAATCGCTGTTTGCGTCCGCATGCGTCGCGGATTCGCCCCTGCGGCGCCGACCGACGATCGGCCGACTGTGTGCCGCGCCTGGGTTCCCCGTTGCCGCGGCGACCGGCGCCGCGACATTCGGCATTCAGCGTCACTAGAAGAAACCTAGCACATATTTCGGCCGGTGCAAATGCGCATGACAAGCGATTCCAAGAATCGACAAAAAGCGTAATTCGATATGGCGCATTCATGGCGGGCGAGGAGTTATTCCAAGACATTGTCGCGGTTTGGCGCGGCACACAGTTTGCGTGACTTTTCGATGCGCATGGCAAAATTCGCGGCATGCGGTTTGCTTGGCACTTGACCGGCGATTTGCCGCTCACCCGGCTTTCCTTCTGCGTCTTGCGTGCTGCATGATGATTCCGCAAAGCAGTCCGCCACTCGCTCGCTCGCAACTCGCGCGGTATCCTCGCCGCCGCATCGTCAATGGAGCAAACCGGATGAATCGGCATCTTCGGCGCGCCGCAGCCAAAACCTATGTTCTCGCCGGAGTTGTCGTGCTCGTCGGCGGATTGGCCGCATGGCGGCTGTTCACAAAAGGCAGCTCGATCGAAGACGCCGCGCCAGACGACGCGGACAGCGCTGTCGCGTTCGTCTGCGAAGGTTGCAATCAGCAGTTCGACATGACATTGCGGCAGATTGACGACGCGCAGCGCCGCAACGATTACGACAGCGACGCACAAACGCGCATGATGAAATACCGCTGCCCCAAGTGCAACGAGCGCAAGGGCGTCCGCGGCAAGCGCTGCCCCGCACACGGTGATGTGGTCAAACTCGCCCCCGGACCCAACGACCCGCGAAAATGCTCAAAATGCGACTTTCCAAAAGGCCAGGCGCCATAACGACCGCAGCGCTGCCGACAATACTCGCTCCAGAATACCTGCTTTGCTGTGCAGTGCGTGTACAAATGCCACATTCATTTCGGGTATACGTGACGCTTCCCCCGTCCGCGCCCCTCCACCGATACAATTCCACCAATGGCCAAGCATGGCAAAAAAAAGACCGGCCGTAAAGTCCGTGTCGATTTTCGCGCAAACCGCAACCAGCCCGGCCAAACAATCGACGCCGATCGCAACGAGAGCGTCCGGTCAAAAGGCGCGGCTTCGAGAAAACGCACGATCATCGTCGGCGACGACGACGCCCCACTGGTCGACGAGGCACTGTGGACCAGCGGCGTCGTGCTCGCGGTTCACGGGCTGGTCTGCCGCGTGCATGCCGGGGACGTTGTCTGGGATTGCACCATTCGCCGCAAGCTGCGCACCGTGTCCATCGATGAACGCAGCCCCGTCATCGTCGGCGACCGCGTGTGGTTCTCAAAACTCGCCGACGCTCCGCCCGGCCAGAGCGCCGGCGTCATCGAGCGCGTCGACGAACGCCGCTCGCGATTATCGCGGCGCGACTTTCGCGGGCGCGAGCATGTCATGGTCGCCAACGCCGATCAGTTGCTCATCGTCACCGCCGTCGCTGAGCCGAAACCCAAGCCGCACCTCATCGATCGCTATCTCATCGCCGCACATAAAGGCGAGCTGCGGCCGATCATTTGCTTCAGCAAGTGCGATCTGGTCGCCGGCGAGGTGGATTACGACGATGACGACTATGACGGGCCGCTGCTCACCATTGCCGAACTCGTCGAGGAGTATCGCGGCATCGGCTACACCTGCATTTTCGCCAGCGCGCGCAGCGGTCTCGGGCTCGGTGCTTTGCGCGACGAAATGCGCGGCCACATCACCGCGCTTTCCGGCCAGAGCGGCGTCGGAAAAAGCTCGCTCATCAATGCGCTCGAGCCCGGCGCGAGCCTGCGCGTGGCCGAAGTGAGCGACGCCAATCAAAAAGGCCGACACTGCACGACGAACGCGCAGCTATTGCCGCTGCACTTCGGAGGCTTCGTTGTCGATACTCCGGGCATTCGACAGTTTGATTTGTGGCGTCTCGAACTAGGCGAGTTGGAGTTGCACTTCACCGAATTCGCGCCGCTCGTCGTGCAATGCCGGTTCAGCGACTGCCTGCACGTGAATCAGGAAGGCTGCGCGATACTCGCCGCCGTCGCCGACGGCCGCATCAGCCCGCGGCGTCATCGCAGCTATGTGAAGATGCTTACCGAGCTAAACGAACGTGCGACGGAGTGGGGCAAGTAACACTCAGCATGGGGCGAGATACCGATCGCCGGACGATTCGCCTGCCGCGCGGCACTGCTCACTCCACGCGAGCCTCCAACGATTCGATCTGTGCCAGCACGGCCGCGATCTGAGTCGATACCGCCCCGCCGCCTGGCTCCACGGATGAAAGCGCTGTGGCCTCCCCCACCGCCTGATTCGTCATGAAACGAAACTGCCCGAGCGCGATCGGCTGATCCGCCGCGGGACCGACACCCAAAGTGCCGCCGGCCGCCAGCAGCGCCGCGTTGTATACGTATTCACCACCCTCGGCGGCCTCCGGCAGCACCAGTCCGACCAAGCCCGACGCGGCCGCTGTCGTGTGCGTCGTTTCCACCACAGGCCAGTTACCAGATATGTAGATCGCCGAGTAGTTTCCAGTGATTCGCGCCCTTCCGTTTGGTTCGACGATCACGCTCGCGCCGGCTGTGTCCGCCGGCAGCACCCAGATCACGCAATCCACGCCGGCGCCTGTGAGTGTCACACGCGACGGCAGTGCAACATCAAACGACCGTGACGATGTGAGCGACGAAAAATCCACTGCGAAAGTCGCCAATCCCGCCGGACCGTCGCAGCAATCCGACAAATCGAGAGCTCCAGGACAGCCCGCGATGCCCCCCATCAACCCCGTCAGCATCAAAAGTCCGATCGCTCGCAGCATCGTCAATTCCAATCCAAACAAAGCCTGACCGAGAATACGCCGCTACAAGAACAACACGGAGCTCCAAAAGCATGCGGCCGCGCCTGGTCAGGTGAATGAGACCCGAGCCGACCGATCGCCATTACGGCGGAATTGTCAGCGTCAGCGCGCCCAGACCGCGCATCTTCGCCACTGATTTGTCCACCGCTTCGTCGTCCATCAAATGCGAGTGCCGCACCTCGTCGGAGGCAAGCGCTACGCACGCTCCGCGCAGAGCCAGTTGTTGATCCGGCGGCGACCCCACTTTCGATCGCGCCTTCAGCATGCCATCGCTGGCGGTCCGCTGCAACATCACATAGCGATCAAAATTCTTGCCGCTGTCCTGGAACGGGTACACCACAATGACCACGCCGGCCGCCGCGGAAGTCGTGTGCTCCGTCTCGATCACCGGCCAGCGGCCGCTGAGAATGATGTAATCCACGCCGGACCCGAAAATCGCTCGCCCCGGCGTACCGTTGTCCTTTTCGATTCTTAGCGTGGGCTGTTGCCCGGATTTCGGCACAATCAGCAGCGTGTAATCCCATGTTGAAGATGTACAGCGAATCTGCGTCGGCTTTTGAATCGATTGAACCGAGTCAAATGGAAACGCCGTGGGTGTGCCGAGCCGGTTGAATTCGAAGCTGACGCCGTCAGGCTTGTATTCAAAGTAGCCGAGAATTTGAGCGGTTGGAGCGACTTGCGCAGCATCGATCATCTCTCGCGCTTCCGGCACGGGCAACATATGCAGCGTGAGCAACCCGGCGACAAGCATCGACCCCATCATGCAGACACTCCGAAAAGGTGTGCCGCAATCATCGCAGCGCGGCGCTTGGCGATCAAGCGCCGCGCGTGCCGAATGACGATCGTCACGGTCCGGTCCTGGTCAGCAGCGCCAGGCCTTCCGATTTTGAGAAACGCTCCTGATCCAGAGCCGGCAGATTCTGGATTGGAAAATCCGCGACGGGCGTCGTGGTGATGACCTCGACGTAGTGGCGGATCGTCGAGAGCAGATATGACCCGGGAACGCCATTCTTGGAAATGCTCACGCCGCCGCCCGCGGTGGATTGCCGCAGCAGGAAAACCTGGTCAAACGTCGTAGTCGTGACCGGATTTACGCGGCCAAGCACCAGAATCGAACAGCCGGAAGCCGCGATGGTGGTGTGCGTCGTGGTTGTCGTCGGCCAATTCCCATGGATGTAAACAAAATTGTAATTCCCGCCAAAAGTCGCCGGCGATGAAGGCGACGTCAATTGCATCGTCGCGGTGAAACCCGGTTCGGGAACAAGCATGACGTGATAGTCAAACCCTCCGCCGATCACGTGCATTTGCGTTGGTTTGGTGGCGGAATACGTCGCGGGCGTCGTGATTTCAGTCCCATACGTTGAGCCGGTGGTGTAATCAATGAACATCACCGAGTTGCCTGAACCCTTGAAAACTTCGCCCGTGATGAACCAGCCGGACGATGGGACGGCCGCCGTCGTCGCGAAGAACTCCGTGTCAAACCCCATGCCTTCCGGAGCCTTGACCACAATGAACTTTCGATCGTGTGCGCAGCCGACGGCCATCAATCCAACAGCCATCGCCACGATGATGCAAGCTCGCCGCATTTTCTGCTCCCAAACGTTAGATGACCTCGGCCGTCGCCGTGCGCCGCACGGCCGCCGCCAGTTCCATTGCCATCCACCATGCGCCGATGAATACAAACGGATTTAAGTCGATATTCGCAATCGCGACCAGTCCGAGCGAAATGCAAAAAATGACCAGCGACGCGCCGACGCCCGTCAGCAGGCGCGCCCATGGCCGGCCTTCCTGGCGCGCACCGAACAGACAGGCGATCAGACATACGGCCGCCAGCGCGGGATATGTCACCGACCCCGTGGCCGAGATCAGGCGTCGCTCCAGCACAACGCGATCATCCGCCGGCTTGCCCCCCAATTGCTCCAGCGCCACCGCATGTACATGGTATCCGCGGTATTCCTCGTCCGACTCCGCATAACCCGCTTTGGAATCGCCATCGGTATCGCCGATCAACACGTAACGGTCGTCAAACAGTCGGCGCAGCTCCAACTCACTCTTTTCAAATACCGTGTCGTAAGGGAGCGTGCTCGTGGCGAACCACTTTTGTCGCGGCGGGATGATCAGCAATTGGGAAACAACATCGCCCGCGGCAGTGCCGTCTGGTTTCTTCGGTGCGGTTCGCAGTTGAACATGGTCGCCAACTTCGATCACCAGCGATCTGGCGATTGGAATCAACGAACCCCACAGCAGCGACGACTCGCGCGGCGACAGCCCTACCAACAGCTTGTCTTCATAGGGCGTGAGCGTGTAGGTGTAATCGGCGTAATTCGCCGCCAGAAACGCCGCCAGCGCGATCGACGGAAACGAGCGATGGCCCACGCGATGAATGGCCAGGTGATAGAGCCACGGCCGCTCGTTCAAATGCGTCGACGCGCCCCCCGGAAACACCTTCGGCAGAATGTTCTCGCTGGATTCCAGCGTCGAATTCACGGCGAGCGGTTGCTGCGCGACGGCGACTACCACGGGCACGCCTTTCACGCGCAGCGCTTCCACGCCCTGCACGAACACCGCGTCCTGCTCCGGTCGGGCTGAATTGAAGAAAATGTCGAACACCACCGCGCGAGGCCGCCAATCACGCATTTTCTCAGCCAGGCGCAGCATCAATTGCCCGTGTAATTCGCGAATGCGATACCACTCTTTGCTCCGAAATTCTGCCGGCGACAAACTCTCCGGGATCGAAATTCCCTGAGTTCGAGCAAGCTCCATCACACTTTGGGTGGATTGCATTTCCAAAATCTGAACATGCGCGAGCCGCGCGTTTCGCGCTAGCGGAGCCTGCTGAAATTTCACTGCGCGCTGCTCAAAGAACTGATTCAGCGATGTGCGATAGAACACGATATCCACAAATAGCGACTGCGCGACAAGCACTGTCGCGAGCATCGCCGCGAAATAGCCGATGATTGGTTGCCGACGAATCATGCGCTGCCATCCGGCGCGAGAACGAAAAACCGGCCCGTCGCCTACCGCCTCCAACGGTTCATGCGCCAGATAACGCCGAATGTCCGCCGCCAACTCACCCGCATTCGCATAGCGCCGATTTCGATCCTTGGACAAGGATTTCATCACGATGCGATTCAATCGCTGATCGATCGGGCATACCTTGCGAATTTCGCCATGCTCGCCGCGCTGGACGATTCCGCCGTCCATCGACCACGCCCGCATGGCCGCCGCCGGCGGCGTTTCGCGAATGTTGTGCAAGACGCTCTCAAAGGAGCCGATCACCGGGTACGGAAACTCTCCCGTCAGGATTTGAAACAGGATCACCCCCAGCGAATACACGTCGCTGCGCGCGTCGAGCGCGTGGTTTTCCCCGCGAGCCTGCTCCGGCGACAAGTATTGCGCCGTGCCGCGAACTTCATACGTTCGCGACAAGCCCGCCATCTCAGACTCGCCGAATGCCTTCGCAAGCCCGAAATCCAGCACGTGCGGCTGACCGTGCAGGCTGACCAGAATATTCGACGGCTTGAGATCGCGATGCACGATGCTCTGGGCATGCGCGGCCTGAACGGTATCGCATACTTCCACAAACAGCCGCAGCGCCTGGGGCACTGTGAGCTGCTGATCGCGGACATAACGCGTGAGCGACGCGCCGCGGACATAGTCCATGACGTAATACGGCTGCCGAAATGGCGTTTCGCCGCTGCGCAGCACCGAGACGATGTTCGGATGCTGCAATCGGGCGATGATCTCGATCTCGCGATCAAAGCGTTGCCGACGCTCCGCCGTCGCGTGCATGCCGTCCGTCAGCATTTTGATCGCGACTTTTCGTCGCGGCCGATGCTCGATCGCCTTGTACACGATGCCCTGCGCGCCTTGCCCCAGCACGCTCACAATGTCATAGCCGTCGAACGTGCCCGGCGGCGGCAACGGCGACGAGGACACCCCAGGCGGCGCGGCCAGCACGGTGGTTGAGTTCGGGGCCGCGTTGGTCGAGTCGCTCAGTGTTTGATGGACCGCGACGCGCAACTCATTTTCAAGGTCGGGCGCGAGATCGGGGTGAGCCTTCACCAACTCCTCCATCCGCGGCGCGGCAGCGTCGCCGATGGATTCGATGTATTCCCGCACGATCGCTTCAATTCGCTGGGCGCGCTCGGAATTCCCCGCTGAATTGTCCGCCATTCGCCGCTCCACAAATTTGACCTGCTGGGTGCGCGTATCTTGCTGCCGGCACATAGCGGAGACAACTGCGGAATTCCGGAGAAAAAACGCTAATTGCGAGAAGACGCGGCGAAAATCGCGGCAGTAATTCGGCGCCCGTTACCGCTCACGAGCCGATCGCTCCGCGGATCGCGCTCACCAATTCTCGCAAGGCCGAAAGCGAATGAAAGCCGTAAAAAACCTCACGATCTGCGCGTAACTTTTCGTCGCGGCTGCGAGAAAGCAGCGTTTCGACCCGCTGAGTCAGCGAAGAACCCAACCAAGGTTGGACCGCCAGCATGCGATCGTGTACGGCCCGCAGCGACCGGTGAATCGCTCGCCGAGCCGCGCGATTTCGCCTGTCATTCGCTCGAAGCCGAGCCGCTTCGCGCAGCAACTCGTCGCGCTCCGCAATCAGCCCCTCGTCGATGCCTTTCACATACCGTTCGGGATTGTGCCGCAGATCACGAACGGCGAGCCTCGCGGCCGCGAGCTCATCCGGTACCAATGCCTGCTGCTCGCCGAACAGGCTTAGCGTCGCGCTGACGCACGCGATCGGCGCGGCCGCCGCGCCGAAAAACTCGCGCGAGAGCTCGTCCGTAATCTCATCATATTTCGCGCCGCCGATGCCGTGAATAAACGCATCCGCCACGAACAAACGCAAAAAAAGCGTCAGCGTGAGCGCTCGCGGCCGAATTCGGTGCGTGCCTTCCTGAATGCCGCGTAGCGCGTTTTGAATAGAAATATCGGCTGAAACGCCTTCTACTCGCAGACCGCGCGCGCGATCCAATGACAGCCGCTTTCGCCGGCCTGCGCCGTCAATCATCCAAAACGGCAGTTCCACCTGATCGCAATCCACGACCAGCGGCGGAACAGGACGTTGATCCGATCTCACGCGGTGGCGCGCTCGATACGCTGTCTGCGCAGCGTTGTAATTCTTTGCGAATCGTGCGGCGTTCATTGCGATTTGCTCAAAAAACGCGGAAAAAGCCGGCGTCGTACACAGCCTGGAAACCGGCACATGCGGCGTAGGCTTCACGCCCAGAGCGTCTTGCAGGCCTTCGTGACCGCGCGACATCGCCGCGGAAATCGCGACGCGCTCCGCTGCGCCGCCCAGCCATCCGTCGGCGAATGCGCGAAGCCCGCTCGATTCGTAATCCGGCGATAGATCAGCGACGCGCGCGAAGAACTCCAGCCACTGCTCGCGCGGCAATGCCTCCTGCGCCTCCATTGACACGTCCATATCAACGCCGGGAATCAATACCTCCACACGCTGCGCCGCGCCATGCGAAATGCGCGTGGTCGTCAAGCGCGCGGTTTTGGGCGTATCGCTGTCCACGCCGACGAACAGCGCGCTTCCACCGCTTCGCTCCGCCAGATGATGCGCCGCGACCACCTTCGCGAAAACCCCCGCATGGTAGAACTCGACCTGATGCCCCGTGACGATCGCAGGCTCGACCAGGCCAAATGCGTCACGCAGCTCGCTCCGCCAACCGCTGAGCGGCCTTCCGCTCACAAGCGTCGTTTCCGGTTTGCCGCGCAACTCCTCAACACTGCCGTCGAGCATTTCGCGCAGCGCCGACGGTTCGCAGAGAACCCCCAACGGTCCCGCCGGAGTCTTCAGACGACTGCGATCCAGCAACACGGGCGAGCTCAATGACACGCGGCCGATGCTGCGCGTCGCGCGCCGCACGGCACGGGCGATTGCTGAATGGTGCGTTCGAGAACTTCCAAGTAGTGTCGCAGGCGATGTTCGGGATCATCGAGCATGCCGCCGAAGACGCGCGACGCATCGCGATAAATCCGCCTGACGGGAATCTCCGTAATGCGCAATCCTTCCTGCACGCACCGCGCCCAGAATTGCAGCGGAAACGCGTAGCCGGTTTCACTCAGGCGAAGCCGCTGCATCGCGCACACGCGATGCGCCTTGAAACCGCAAAACGAGTCTGTCAGCCGCAAACCCAGTCGTTGCATCAATACGCGCGTGATCGTGTGGTTGATGCGGCGCCGGTCGAGCGGCGCCGCGTCATCTTGCGGATGCGGAATCAGATAGCGCGAGCCGCTGATAACATCCGCGCGATCGCGCGTCATTTCCGCGACAAAATGCGGAATCTGCGCCGGCTCGTGCTGCTCGTCGCAATCCATCGTGATAACCCAATCGAAATGATGCGCCGCGGCGTAATCAAATGCATCGATCACACTGCGCCCATATCCCAGGTTGATTCCATGCGTGACGCGCTGAATCTCCGGCCGCGCGTCGAGTATCGCGCTGGTCGCGTCCGTCGAGCCGTCGTCGATAACGACGATGTGCCGCGTGTATTCGCGCACGGCATCCAGCACGGCCGGAAGGTGCTGCTCTTCGTTGTAAGCGGGGATGGCGACAAGCCAGCGCACATCGACCTCCGTTCAATCCCGGCAATGCGGTTTGCGGGTTGTCAATTGTTTGAACCCACCCGCCGAATGTCAAACGGCCGACGCACCGCACATTTCCCCGACCGCCTCGGCGATCTGCCTCGCCGCATCCGGACGGGCCTCGCGAAGCGCGGCATCGCGCATCGCCGCAAGTCGTGTCGGCGACGAGAGTAAGCTGCGGATTCGCGGTCCAACCAGGCACGCGTCGTTCGCTTTGATCGCCGCGCCGCTTTCGAGAAGAAAATCGCTGTTGCGCGACTCCTGCCCGGGAATTGGATTCACCACGACCATCGGCAAACCGCACGCCAGCGCCTCGCTCGATGTCAGGCCGCCCGGCTTCGTAACCGCAACATCGGCCGCTTGCATGTATCGATGCATCTCGTTCGTGAACCCGACGACCTTGCACCGCGACTCCGCCCCTTTCGACATCAGTGCCAACCGCTCGCGCAGCGCTTCGTTGCGACCACACACGGCCACCAACTGCGTATCCAACAGCGCCAGAATCTCCTGAAAGGCCAGCGCGACCGGGCCGACACCAAAACCCCCGCACAGCAACAGCACAACCGGCCGGGCCGGATCAAGCCCTAACTCAGTTCGCACGGCGCTCTGATTCGCCGTCGGGCGAAACGCATCCATTACAGGAATTCCGGTTACTCGGATGCGCAGATCGTCCACGCCCCAGCGCCGCAGCAGGACGCGCCCTTGCTCGCTGGCAGCGAAGTAGCGCTCGGTCGGCTCTTGCACCCACAGGCGGTGCGTCTCAAAGTCCGTCGTTACGGTCGCCTGCGGGCAATTGAGCGCCCCGCTGCGCCGCATCTGCGACACGATTTCCGCGGAGAGAAAATGCGTATTCACAATCGCGCGCGGCCGATGTGCGCGAATGCAGCGCGCGATGCGCGGTGCGTGGGCATTCTGAATCAGCAGGCGGGCACGGTCCGCGATGTTTGGGACGGGTTGATCCATGCGCTCATATAGCACGCCCATCAGAACCGGAGCGCGGCGCACCAGCGACAAATACCCGCCGGCATACATTCGCCGAAAAGCGCCGCTCGCCGCGCTCAGCACGTCCAGAACCTCGATCGACACCCCCGGCGCCGCCGCGCGCAGCGCTTGTTCAATCGCGCGCGCCGCCATCATATGCCCGGCGCCGGCGGACGCGGAGAGAATTAGAATCGGGCGTTCCGTCGCGCCGTTCGTGCTCATGTGCCGTCAATGCCCCTGTGGAGCCCGCGAACCCCGGCCCAGCGCCGCCCGCGCGAGGCGCACCAGCGAAGCGCAAGCCTCGTCGAGCGAGAGTTTCCGGCCGGCGCGCGGCTGACAGAGAATATCGCTGGCGATCGGCAACTCACGCGCCGACATGCGGAAGGCCTCCCGAATCAGCCGCTTCAATCGATTGCGCGCGACCGCGCCGCCGTGCTTGCGGGAAACGACAATCCCAAGTCGCGTTTCCACTCGCCCCGCCGCCGCCGGCAATAACCACACGGTGAGCGATTCATTCTGCACGCGAACGCCGTTCCGAAAAACCGCATCAAACTCCGCGCGGGCTCGAATCCGCTGCTTCGGCCGAAAACGCTTTCGTCCATCATCCCCCGCCATGATCGCCGTTTGTTGGGCGAAAGAATCCGATGCTCGCCGTAAACCCGTGCAAAAAATTGCGGTTGCCCACCGGACCGATTTCGCCGGCGCAGAAAAACCCGGCCACCGGCATTTGCGAGCGTCCGTCAACCACTGCCCGCGCGTCGTGATGTCGATCGGGAAAAAAGCGCGAGCCGCGGCCGTTGCAACTGAACAACAGCGCGCCGGCGGCCGGTTCTGTCGCTTTCACCGATAGTAAATACTGCAAATCCTCCGCCGCCGATTGGCTGTCGCGCACATGAAACTGCACCGTCTGCCCCGTGCGCATCATGTCGTTCACGGCCATCGCGCCGGATTTTTCGTCGATGCTGATCGGGTTGCGAATCAGAAAATCGCCCGACCCAAACGTCTTCATGTATTCGTTAATCACGCAACCGATCAACAGTCCGCGTTTTTTGGCCAGATCAATGTCGCTTTGTGGGCATTCATTCAAAATCTCATTGACGGCTGCGAGCGTTGGCTTGCCGCCGAGTTGGTGAATGATGTTGTTCTCCGCTTTGGTCACAACCAGATGCCGCCCGATCGGCCGGCACCCCTGCGACACAATCGTGTCCATTTCGACATTGCCCCAAAGCGCCACGCCCACGGTACCATGCCGCAGCGTCTGCCCCTCAAACACCAGCACGTTTTGCTCCGGCTGCTCGCCGGCTGATGCCATGCCGCCGATCGCCGGTCGCCTCGGATAAGCCGTGTTGATGCGATCGAGCAACTGTATCGGATTCGCGCTGAACGGATCGCCCAGCAGCACGAAGTATGGACTCTCATCCGCCGGGACATTCAGGTGTTCGCGCAGCGCCTCAGGCGTGTCCAGGCGCGCTAGATCATCCTGCGACAAATGAAACGAAACGCAGCGAGTTCCGGGCATGCGCGCCGCCCACGCGACAAGCCCCGGTTGATGCTCGTATTCCTGGTCGTCGCGAATCACCGCGTCGGCCGTGCAACCGATGAACGTCCGCGGTGACAGCGCTTCTTGCAGCTCCGGCGCGATTTTTTCCAAGTCGCCTTCAAAATGCGCGCTGCCGAACAAAATGAGCAAATCGATCGGGCCGTCACCCAGCTCCTGCCGGAGTTGCATGACGAGGTGCCGGACCGTGTTTTCAGTCCCGACCAGATTCACCACTGCCGAAGCGATCTTCATGCGCGATGCAACCCTTCTTTTTCCCGACTCCGTTCCCGATTGTATGCGGCGGCGCGCCTCGTTCCAATTCGCCCGTCGGCCGGGGACTCGCCAGCGGCGGTCAATCCCGTCATACTCCGCTTTCCAACTCGTCGAGGAACGCTGATGGCGACGCATCCGCCGATATTTCGGAAAACGCGCGAGGGCGTCAGGCTTGAGATCCGCAGCGCCGCCGTCGAAGAAGCAGCCGAAATGCTCGATTTCGTTCGAGAAGCCCACGCCACCACTGATCAGGTCGCAACGCAGCCCGACGAGCTTCCGCCGACGCCGGAGGCCGAGGCGGATTTTCTGCGCGGCATCCGCGATAACCCGGCGAGCCTGCTGCTCATTGGGTTGGTTGAGGGAAAAATCGTGGGCGGCTGCGGCTTCTTTGTCGGAAATCGCCGGCGCATCGCACATACCGGCACGCTCGGCATTTCGATCGCCACCGAGTGGCGCGGTCGCGGCGTCGGCCGATTGCTCATGCTGGCGATGATCGATTGGGCGCGCGCGCACCCAACGATCGAAAAAGTTTGCCTGTCGGTATTCAGCTCCAATGATGTCGGTCAGGGGCTATACCGCAGTCTTGGCTTCGTTGATGAAGGCGTGCGCCCCGGCCAGGCTAAGCTATCCGGCGATCGCTATGTGGATGAAGTTTTCATGGGATTGTGGGTGAAGCCGCGGGCGGATGCAAAGTGAGTTCCTCTTTACGGGCGGATCAGGAGCGGACGCCGTCATGTTTCGCTTCGGTCATCGAAGTCGTCACCGCCAAGCGTTCATTCAGCCTTTACGGCTTTCAACTGATGGCGGTTCTATTCGCGTGCGTTGCCATCTGCCGAGCATTGACCATAAGCAGGGGGATTACGATGCTGGCGATGTTGCTCGTCATGATCGTATTCGACCATGCGACAGAACGAATAAAGCGATGGCGAATTCGCCGAATGTTCGCATGCATCCGCGGCCCGTCCACGTGCTCTCGATCGTTGATTGAAACCATTACGGCGGACTTCGCCCAATCCGATATCGCGGTGGTTCACCCCACGATCGGCGTCATCATGCGGCTCGTCAAGTCAAGCACGACGACGATTGCGGAACAGTTCGTGTCGGCTGGATGCGCCGGGGCGACAGTGCGCTTCTCACCCACGCCGATCGCGGACCGCAAGACACTCGAACCGCTTCAACAGGCCTTCGAACCACTGCGCTTGTTCCCGCCGGACCGCGAAGGCTTGGCGCGGTTTGTGAAACCGTCGACGCAGCTCGAACAACTTGCGGAGTTTCTGCAACGTAGACCGGGCGATGCAAAGGCGGCTCGATTAGCGCGCTTCGCGCAGCTCGCGATGATTCTGTTCGGATTGATGGTTCTCGCGGCCGCCTTTTTGGCCGCAGTTTTTGGTATTATCTCAAGCCGTTCGTCACATTTATTGCCGCTGCTGGACTACGGTCCGTTATTCCTCGGGTTGTTCGCGCTGGCGGTGAGCCCGCGCCCGCTCCAGGTGTTCGTCGCCCCTCAATCGTTGATTGTTCGCGAATCCGCTCGCTTCGCCCGCACATGGGAAATCAAGCTCTATGTTCGTTCGCGCAGCACTCTGATTTATTGGCCGGATACGAGCGTGCTCGCCGTCGCCGATGACTCAGGTCGCTCAGATTATTGTCTCTGCGCGCCGCAATTCGCCGACGCCGCGTTGCGTGCCTGGCTATGTCCGCAGCCGCCACCGCACGAAACGCAGTTGGACGATTTTCGCGGGGCCTGACCGCTTTTTTCACTCAATCTGAAACGGCAGAAAATTGGCCGGCATCTGTCGCCGTGTTACGATTCACCTCCGTGCCGCGCGAACCACTTTTCGATCTCCGGCGCGCATCGAGGACGATCTGCATGCTGCAAGCCGCACCGGCAACACACGGCGCACCGAGCGCCCAGCCCGCTTTCCGCCGCCTCAGCGACGCGGAAGCGCTCGAAATGTACTACGAATGGCCGATTCACGAGCTTGGACGCCGCGCGTTCTCGCGTGTCATGCAGCTTCACCCCGAGCCGACGCGGACGTACGTGGTCGATCGCAATATTAATTACTCGAACGTTTGCACCGCCAAATGTATCTTCTGCAATTTCAAGGCCGACCCCGGCGCGCCGGACGCATGGACGCTCAGCTTCGAGCAAATCGGCCGAAAAATCGAAGAGTTACT
>JAEUIR010000519.1:317-581 GCA_016795025.1 Phycisphaerales bacterium | reverse complement strand
GTTCGCTGTTGTGCTCAGACACGGCTCAATCCTGAGTTAGACCGCGTTTGCAATCGGCGTCATCGCCGCCTTACGCCGCGGCCTGGAGTTTCAATCGCGCCGCCACCGGGACGAACGCCAGCATCTTCTCCACCGTGATGCGCGGGTTGTCACCGCCCATGATCGAGAGAATGCCCTGCAGAACCATTTCGCGGTTCATCATTTCCTCGGATGAACGCGTGGCCAGCTTGTCGCCAATCGGCCCCGCCACGGCGTTCGCAATAA
>JAEUIR010000519.1:0-307 GCA_016795025.1 Phycisphaerales bacterium | reverse complement strand
AACAGCAAGCATCTTTCCCATCGCGCCGATGGAGCCGCCTTCAAGATTGCCGAACATACCGATCTGGCCGACGAGCGTTCCGACCAGTCCCCAACCCGGGCCGTAAAGCTTGATCAGGTCAAAGAACTTCTTGCCGGCCTTGTGGCGTTCCTGCATGGCCATGATCTCAAGGCGAAGCGTCTGCTCCACCGCAACAGGGTCCATGCCGTCAATCGTCATACGAAGGCCGGTCGCCAGAAACGGATCAATCTCCTTGATCCGTCCATAATCGGATTCCAACGCCAGCACGCCTTCGCGACGTGCCTTG
>JAEUIR010000518.1 GCA_016795025.1 Phycisphaerales bacterium | reverse complement strand
CGGCGGCGAACAGCAGCGCGTGGCGGTCGCCCGGGCGCTCGCCAACGCGCCGCGCCTGCTGCTGGCGGACGAGCCGACCGGAAACCTGGACCCGACGACCTCGACGGCGGTCTTCGACAGCCTCTACGCCCTGGCCCGGAGCCAGGGCGTGGCCGCCCTGGTCGCCACGCACAACTTCGAGCTCGCCCGCCACATGGACCGGGTGTTCGCCCTGCGCGACGGGCATCTGGAACCCTGGTCGGCGGAATAGAAGCGCGGTCCGGCGCGTCTCCTCGCCAGCCGCGCTCGATGCGGCGAAGCGATGGAGGACATTCATGTCCGTTCTCAAGAGGCTGGCGCTCGCCGCCGTGGCCGGGCTTGCTCTGACGGCCTCGGCCCAGGCGCAGACGGCGACGTCCGGTTCCGGCTCGACCGCCGACGCCGGTGGTCGGGTCACGACCGTGCGGCCCACCGCCGTAAGCCCCGGGCGCCCAATGCCCGTGGACCGACGGGAAGCCATGCCTGGTCGTGGCGACGGCGCAGACCGCGGCGGCGACCACTTCCGCGACCGGCTGCGAAATGCGTGCTTCAACGATCCAAACC
>JAEUIR010000517.1 GCA_016795025.1 Phycisphaerales bacterium | reverse complement strand
CATCTCGGGCCTCGCCGCCTCTGCCAGCGTGGGTGAAGCGGAGCGGCAGGTTGCGCAGTACGTCGCCTCGTCCACCGGCCAGGCCGTCTGGCTGCAGGACGAGTCCCTCATGGATGCCGTCACCGCGGTGTCCGGCAGTGGGCCGGCGTACTTCTACCTGCTGATGGAACACATGGAGCGCGCGGCGGTCGAGCTCGGACTGCCCGCCGAACTGGCGGCCGCGCTGACCGTGAAACGGCCCTCGGCGCTGCGCGCCTGGTAATCGAGACGAAGGCGGAGCCGGGCCGGCTCCGGGCCGCGGTGACGTCCCCGGGCGGCACGACGGCGGCGGCCCTCCGGGTCTTCGAAGCCGCGAAACTGGACGCCATCGTCCGCCAGGCACTGGCTGCCGCACGGGACCGGTCGGCCGAGCTCGGCCGGGCGCCGGCAGGGAAGTAGGACCATGCGGAACGCCCTCGTCTTCATCCTGCGGACCCTGTTCGACCTCTACATCCTCACCTTTGCCCTGCGGCTGCTGCTGCAGTGGGCGGCGGTGGACAAACGCAATCCGCTCGTGCAGTTCATCCTGCGCGTGACGAACCC
>JAEUIR010000516.1 GCA_016795025.1 Phycisphaerales bacterium | reverse complement strand
GCTTTGTGAGACACCCCGGATGATGAAAGCCCTGACCGTTTCCCTCTCCCCCGACCCCTCTCCCGCGAGTGGAGAGGAGAGATTCGTGAGTCGCTGACGCGACTTTCACGGTAACGGTCATGACTGTTCCAGGCATCCCCGATCATGACTCCTGGGGTAGTGAGGCGAAGAGCTTATCTGGTCGAAAGGGCGCGGCGCTCGGTCTCGATCCTCGCCATGAAGCGCTGAATCAGCATTTCGTTCAAGGGAGACAGCTTGATAAATTTGCATCCAATGTGCCAGATTGACTTGTTCGTTCGACTTTCCGTCGCCATGACGTAGCGAATTTCGAGGTTGACTGTAAGCATGCCGGATTCGCGCAGGTCGATCCGGCAATTGTCAAGCTTTTCCAAGGGTTCGAGAGCGGGTTTTTCTGCGACCTGAATGCCCAGTCCAATGACTGAAATGTCATAGACTGGCAAGGCGATTTCTTCAGGAGAGCCACGATGGATTCGGCAGAAATAGGGCTTGCTGGTCGGCAATCGTAGGCGAAAGGCATCTCTTCGCTGAAGGCGTAGAAGGGTTTTTGGCAAGGCCATGGCAAAAAC
>JAEUIR010000515.1 GCA_016795025.1 Phycisphaerales bacterium | reverse complement strand
TTTACTTCCTGACGCCGGATGTCGTGGGTGTAAATCTCACCGGCCAGTTGCGTGAAGGTATCACTGCAACTGACTTGGTGCTGACTATCACGGAAATGCTGCGTCAAGCAAATGTTGTTGGCAAATTCGTCGAATTTTTTGGCGACGGAACAGCTTCGCTCTCCCTGCCCGATCGCGCAACAATCGCCAATATGGCGCCGGAATATGGCGCCACGATGGGCTTTTTCCCGGTTGATGATGTAACCATAGATTATTTCAGAGGCACCGGACGCAGCACTGACGAAATCGCCGCATTCCAGGCTTATTTTAACGCGCAAGGATTATTTGGAATTCCGCGCAAAGGCGACATCGACTATAGCAGCGAATTGACACTGGATCTGGGATCGATCGTCCCCTCCCTGGCCGGTCCTAAACGGCCGCAGGATCGGATTGAACTCGCAGCCATTAAAGCCAAATTCACAGAACTCTTCACCAAGCCGGTTAAAGAAAGCGGCTATGGCAAACAGCAAGATGAAATCAATCAACGCTATCCAGTACGCAATCGCCACACCCAGGATTCCGATGAATCCATCCAGCTCAAGTCCAGCA
>JAEUIR010000514.1 GCA_016795025.1 Phycisphaerales bacterium | reverse complement strand
GGATTACGTCCGGGTCTTGGCGCAGAACATACTTGAGCGCATTCGCAAACGCGAGGGTGTCGGTCTCCAGCTCGCGCTGATTGATCAGCGCAACGTGGTCATCGTGAACAAACTCGATCGGGTCTTCGACCGTCACGATGTGCACCGGATCGCGGCGATTGATCCGGTCGATCATCGCCGCCAGGCTGGTGGACTTGCCCGAGCCCGCAGGTCCAGTGACCAATACCAGTCCACGCGGTCGATCGATGAAGTCAAATGTCGCGGGCGGTAGCTGGAGATCTTCCATCGTAGAGATCTCGTAGGGGATCACACGGAAGGCAGCCTGAACATGGCCTCGCTGCTGGTAGATGTTGCCACGGAATCGCGATACGCCCGGTATCTCATGCGCAAAGTCGAGTTCGAGCTGTCGGTCAAATCGAGCCAACTGCTCTGGCCGCAGCACGATTTTTAGCTCCTCGCGGAACTCCACGTCGTTAAATGACGGGTACTCGACCTCCTCCAGCTCGCCGTTTACCCGCATGTAGATCTTGCCGGTATCGGTCTTGAAGTGCATGTCCGACGCACCGCGGGCAACGCACTTTCGCAAGA
>JAEUIR010000513.1 GCA_016795025.1 Phycisphaerales bacterium | reverse complement strand
ACATCAAGACCGTCAGCGGTGTGCGCGATGGCCGATGACATCAGGCTTCGCCTAAACGGCGTCGACGAGTTGCTCACCGCGCTGCGCGCCTTGCCGCAAGTGCTGCGCGGGCGCGTGCTGCGCAACTCGCTCGCTGCGGGTGCGCGAGAAATCCGCGACGCCGGCAAGGCCGCCGCGCCGGTGCTGCGCAAGCCGTCGCGGCGCAGGGCGGTGGGCACCATCCGCAGCAACATCGTCGTGCGC
Source organism: Phycisphaerales bacterium (assembly GCA_016795025.1). Taxonomy (GTDB): domain Bacteria; phylum Planctomycetota; class Phycisphaerae; order UBA1845; family Fen-1342; genus JAEUIR01. The sequence goes on along the minus strand of JAEUIR010000513.1, from coordinate 346 downwards.
ACCTCCAAGCTCGCGCGGCAGGCCGGCAACGTCGGCGTGTACGTCAGCGTGCGGCCTCTGCGCGGCGCGCGCACGAAAAAGCTCGGCCGTGCCGGCGCGTCGAACCCGAACGATCCCTACTCCTGGTGGTGGCAGGAATTCGGCTGGACGCCCGGCCACCGCAAGGCGCGGATGCGTGCGCCGAGGCGTGCCGCCGCGCCGCGCCGCGTGCCGGGGCGCCGCTTCCTCACCGGCGCCGCGAGGAGCGCGGGCGAACGGGCGATCGACGTGTTCATCAAAGACGTCGTGCCGCAGATCGAGAAACTCAACCGCAAAGGCGCGCTCAATGTCGGCTGAGTCGATCGTC
>JAEUIR010000512.1 GCA_016795025.1 Phycisphaerales bacterium | reverse complement strand
AGGTGACTTTTTCGATCAACCGATTGCCAAATAAATTGTTCAGCAGCTTGATGGCTTTGTTGCGGTCATCGCATCCGTCCAGATTGAAATGCGTTGCCGCATTGGCTTCGCTGGAAAAGGCCACGCCGGTTAATTCGCCTTCGCCATTTTCGCTCAAGCCGAAAGCAAAGCGTCCGACATCCGCCAGCATTTCGGCCAGTTTTTCCAACTCTGCCACAGACGAAATTCGTTCGTACTTTGTGTCGGCTTTTTCAGCGGCTTTAGTTTCGACTGCTTCGCCTTCCGCAGCGCCTTTGTTGGCAAATTCGCGCGTCAACGTGGCGAATTCCAATTCGGCAAACAATTCGTGAGCGGCTTTGGAATCCGGCTCTTCGTAAATCAGCGCTTTCAAGTCCAGTTTGACCGGTACATCGCAATCTACTGTTGCCAGTTCGCGCGACAATCGAATTTGTTCGACGTTGTCGCGCAACGATTCGCGGTAGGTTTTGCGTTTGACCTGTTCCCAACCCGCCAGCGCGTTTTCGATGTTGTCGAACTGTTCCAACAATCCGACCGCGCCTTTTTCGCCAATGCCCGGAGCACCGGGAATACA
>JAEUIR010000511.1 GCA_016795025.1 Phycisphaerales bacterium | reverse complement strand
GCGCCGTTGATGCCGCCGCCAATGATCAGCACGTCGTAGACGCGCTGATCCAGCTTGCCGACATTGCTGTCACGCAGATTCACGGGTGCCGCTCACTCGTCATCGAGTGCCCAGGCCTTGGAACGTGCCAACGCCTGATTCCACCCAGCCTGGTTCGGGGTAGTACCCGGTGAACTGTGACTCCGAGTAGGCACGCCCCTAACGGTCATGACTTTTCCAGGCACCCCCGATCATGAAAGAAAGTCATGACCGTTTCCCTCTCCCCCAACCCCTCCCCCGCAAGTGGGGAGGAGAGATTCGTGAGTCGCTGACGCGACTTTCATGGTAAGCCTTTACGAAAAGCCGAAATTATATCGCTTTGGGTCCGCTACCCCGCCACGACGGGAATGCAGTGCTGGGAAGCGGGAATCCGGCGGGACGAAAATTCGCTTGACGCTCCGACCGAATTCTATAGAATGAGAATGGTTCTCATTATTACTCATAAAGTACAGCCCACGCCATGACTACGGATCCCGACATGACCCCGACCCCGCATTCGTCGCACTTGCCGACGCAGGCAACTGCGACGGCACAGCCGGATCTACCGTCGAGCCT
>JAEUIR010000510.1 GCA_016795025.1 Phycisphaerales bacterium | reverse complement strand
GAACGCCGACTGCATCTTCATGTGCCAGAACGGGCTGATGTCGTGCGCCGTCACGAGGACGCGCTTGACGTCTTCCGGCACGTCGCTGCGGTATTGCAGCGTGCCCTTGGCGACGATGTCGTCGACCATCTCGTCCGAGTAGAAGCCGCGTTCGCGCGCGATGCGATCAAACACGTAGTTGACCTCGCGCATGATCGTTGGACGGCCTTGCGTGTCCTTCATCACCTGGCGGATGAACGCGAGGCTGAACATCGGCTCGATGCCGCCCGAGCAGTTGGCGATGATCGAGATCGTGCCGGTCGGCGCGACGGTCGTCGTATAGCTGTTGCGCAGGCGACGGCCTTGCTTCTCCCAGTCGGAGCCTTCCCAGGCCGGGAACACGCCGCGCTCCTCGGCCAGGAATTCGCTGGCGAGGTGCGATTCGTCGTTCATGACCTGCATGACCTTCTCGCCGAACGCGCAACCCTCGGCCGAGTTGTAAGGAATGCCGAGCTTGTACAACGCGTCGGCGAAACCCATCACTCCCCGGCCGATGCGGCGCGTCGTCTTCGACATGTTGTCGATCTGCGGCAGCGGGTACTTGTTGACCTCGATC
>JAEUIR010000050.1 GCA_016795025.1 Phycisphaerales bacterium | reverse complement strand
CGCTCCAGAAGTCGTGCAACAGAATGCCGTCGAAGGCGTCGCCTCCTCGTCGGCGTAGCGCCGATCAACCGCGACAGCGGCACCATGCGCGGCAAGCGTACCACCTGGGGCGGCCGAAAAGTCGTCCGTTCGGCCCTTTACATGGCGGCCTGGGTCGCCTGCATGCGAAAGCTGCTCGTCATGCTCAATGCCATCATTCGAACCAAAACCCCCTGAGGACTCGCCTTGAAATCGCTTGACGTTCAAGACAGTCGCTTCTCCGTCAATGTCAATGCACTCGAATTGCAATTTGAATCCGTGTTTACGAAGACGCCCCCGCCGCGGGGACGTTTATAATCGCGGCCCGATGAACATCAAGCTTCTCGGAATCGCGGCGGGGCGCGGCGGCGCGAAAAGCGGCGCGGAGGACGGACCGTTCGCGCTGCGGCAGCACGGATTGGTCGAGCGGCTCGCGGCGGACGGCGCGGATATCGAAGACCTTGGCGACATTCCCGGCGTGTATGAAACGCGATTCGCCCGCGGCTTTCCGGCGTCGATGAATTTTCTGCCCAACATACTTCAGGTGAACCGGCATACGCACGCCTGCGTACTGGGCACGCGCCGCAAGTCACCCGGCGCATTTCTGCTCGTGATCGGCGGCGATCACAGCCTGGCGATCGGCGTGCTGGCCGGATTGTCGGACAGTTGTGCCCGCCTGGGGCTGATCTGGATCGACGCGCATCCGGATTTCAACACGCCGCGCTCGACGCCTTCGGGGAATATTCATGGGATGAGCCTGGCCGTCGCCTGCGGGCTCGCCCACCCGTCGCTACGAGGAATTGCGGATCGCGATCCGCTGGTCGCCAAGGAAGACGTCGTGCTGCTCGGCTGCCGCGATATCGACGTTGGCGAGAAACGCGCGTTGGAGTCGAGCCGCATGTCGCTGATGATGGCGGATCAGTGGCGCGCGAACGGCATCACCGACACACTCGTTCAGGTGGCGCGTTCGCTGTCGCAGCGCTGCGATCATGTACATCTCAGCCTTGATATTGACGTGCTCGATCCGCGCTACGTGCCCGGAACGGGAACGCCCGTGGCCGACGGCCTGACGCCGGATGAGTTGCGGTCTGCGCTGGCGGCGCTGGCGAGCGAGCAGTTGGTTCATTCCGCGGAGATCGTCGAATACAACCCAAAGCTCGACGAGAACGGTCGAACGGCTGCGGTGACGATCGACTTGATCACGGCACTCGTCTGATGTCACACCGCTGGTGATTTAGAGACCACTCATTTCTGGCTTCGAGTGGCTGATTTTATAGGGCATATATCTGCCGACCGTGAAAACCCGATCAAAATCAAGGCGTTCGCGCCCGTTTGTCGCTTACGTGGGCGGTTGAACCCAGAGCGATTCTGTTTCATGCTGCGGTTCGGCCAAACTGGCAGGAGTTCATGACCATGCGAAGCCGCAATCTGATCGCCTTGTTCGCAATCACCGGCAGCCTGACGGCTGCCGCCGACACATTTCGCATCGAGATCGATTACATGGGACCAGATGCAGACGGCCACGATCATCAGCCGAGTCAGTTGGTGCTCGACGCGGTGATCCAGATGTTCGCCTGCCAAGGCCATACGCTGATCATCGATCTCGATGATCAGATTCCGCACACGGACCTGCTCACGGGCGATCCGAACGATGACTGCGGGAATTTCTGGAATTACACCGGAGCGTCGAACACATATCGCAACATTCGCAATCAATATCGCGATCGAGGCGCGGGCTGGCACTATTGCATTTTCGCCCATCAATATCGCATCGACAACGACGACTTCAACAATGGTAGTGGTTGCGCTACCACCAGCAGTTCCGGACGCGCCAACGGCGGGGACGCGCTAATCGTCACGCTCGGCGGTTTCAGCGGCCAGACCGGCACGGAGTTTGAGCAAGCCGCGACGCTTGCTCACGAATTCGGCCACAATCTCGGGCTGTCGCATGTGGGGAGCATGGATGAAAGCGTCGTATCGCCCTATATTCAGATTTTACCGAGCGTCATGTCGTACTCGTATCAATTGCGCGGTGTGCGCGAAGGGCTGATCGCCAACGGCCTGGCCCCCGAATACGCCTTATTCAAAAACATCGACTATTCATTCGGCCGCATGTGCCCGCAAAACGAAGCCAGCCTGAACGAACTGTCCGGCACGCGGATGCAGCGTGTGGATTTCAATTGCGACGATGACACGTCGGATACCGGCGTGTTGCAGGATCTTGGCTTCAGAGGCTCGGGTATGGGCAGCAACGCGCCCTGGTGTGGCGAAGCGGATGAAAGCCGAACGACGTTGAACGACTACAACGAATGGTCGAACATCAGCGACGGCGCGGGCCTGGTGGACCGCGGCGAAACAGGCGATCCGGCCGCATTGCAAGAACTCGCGTTGCGCGAATTGAAGATGCCGATCTGCATCACGTACGAGGACCATATCGCATTCTGGCCGCCGAATGGTCTGGGCGGTGGGCCGGAGCTTGCGGTCGAAGCGTGCATCACCGGTCAGAACGTATATGTCGGTCCATTGAACATCATCGAGGCCGGCTTCTGCGTGTTTCCGTTCGACAGCGTGCAGCAAGCGCAGAGTTCGTCGCCCTCTCGGAGCGTCTACTACATCACGCCGGGCACATACAACGAATCGGGCACGACGGTGCTGAATCAGCGCGGCATCTGGACGTGCAACACGGGAACCGCACGAATCCAGTAAGACCCGGTCTTCGCGCCGGGAGTCATCGGCGGATCGCCGTTTGAATTCGCGGCGTGGCGTGGCCCGTCAGTCGTCGCTCGCCGCTCTCCCGGCAAATTGATCCAAGAACTCCCGCAGCATTGGTCCCGTCGGCGGCGGCGCGAGTTTTAGTTGCATGTGCCCGACGCCCGGCATCACCACAAACGCCTTGTGCGGCGATGCGGCCGCGTCGAACAGCTTCTCGCCCAGCGAATATGGAATGACGTCGTCGCAATCGGAGTGAATCACGAGCAATGGCGCTTTCAGGCGCGCGGCGTTCTCGACGGGTTGAGGATGGTAATCGCTGAGTGACGCATCGCCGCGAAGCCGGATCAGCCCGGCGCTCCACCACAACACGCGGGCCGCGAAGAAATCCTGCGAAGTCGTGAACGGTGCGATGAGGATTACGCCGGCCACATCGCGGTTCACGCCCAGGTCCAGCGCGAAGCCGGTTCCCAGAGAGTATCCGAACGAGAATAGCGGCAAGCGCGGAGTGAGATTGTCTCGCGCCCAATCAAATACCTCGCGCGCGTCGCGACAGATCGTGGCCAGATCGGGCTTGCCTTCGCTGAATCCGTAGCCGCGATAATCGACCGCGACAATATTTACGTCGAACATGCCGGCGATCCGCACGAGAAAATCACGCGAGGGATACATGATGCCGCGCATGCCGTGGAAAAAGATCAGCGCGGCGCGGGCCCGCGGCGTCGTCAGCGCATAGCCGCGCAGCTTCGCGTCGTCACGCATGCGAATCTCGACGGGTGTTCGCGTCACTTCGCGTACGCCTTCGAAATAGGACGATGTGAAAAAAAACGTCGCGATCTTTTCGTGATCAAAGCGGGCGCTGAGCGGCGGAGAGCGCAGCACCTGCGCGCTGGAGACAGTCATCACGCAGCCCGGCAAAAGCATAAGCAGCGCGCCGAGCGCGAGAATGCGGAATTCCCTGGCGGACTGCGGAGAGTTTCGGGCAATTCGGTCGCTCATGCTAATCGCCCGGTTGATCGGACGATCGAGCGGATGCGGGCATGCTGCTCGGAAGAGGCGCGTTGGCGACATCGTAAAGCGCCGACAGATTTCGCCCGGTTGTCGAATGATTCACCTCGTATGTCACCAGCAGATATGGAAACGCGACGTCCTGCGCGCGCCATTGGGCTTTGAGCGGACCGCAGCGCACCGCGGATGACGGCGGTCCGTCGGGCAAATGATATTCCAGGATGGCGCGGTCGCTCGTGTCGATTTCGCCGTTGCGATTGACGTCATCAAAAACAAATACTTCCGCTCCAGTCACCGCGCCGCCCGATTTTTCCTTCACATCAAACGTTAATTCGTAAACCATCTCGCCGAGAGGAGCGTTTAATTGTTTGATCCACAAATCCGTTCGACAATTGCCGGACTCAGTGAATGAATAACGCACCCGACTTATCGATCGGACGAGCAGCCAGATTGAGGCGGCTGCAATCAGAACGACGAAAAAAACAATCAGTAAGCCCAACCAAACCGGGGCGGCGCGCTTCTGACAAGAAGAAATAATCCGATCCGCAAACACGCGCCCTCCAATCCTAACCTGCCCCGATCGAACCCCTCGCGGCGAATATGGTTCCCGCCTGATAATCGCGTTGGGCAACCCGATTCTCGCAACGGTCGCCAAGTTCACTTGCGTCCGCGATTATAAAACCCCAAACTGGCGCAGTCGTCAAGGAATTTCGGAGAATTGGGTGTGCGAAAACCTGTGGTGCTGATCACCGGCGCGAACGGCGAAATCGGTCATGGACTCATCGACCACTTCGCCCGCGCCGGAAAGACAAATATCGTCGCGTTCGACCTGCGGCCGCTGGATGCGAAGCTTCAGCCGTTGGTCACGGCCAATGTCGCGGGGGACATTCTCGATGCCGCGTTATTGCAAAAGCTCGCCGACGAATATGAAATTCGAGAAATCTATCATCTCGCTGCGCTGCTCAGCACGCGCAGCGAGCATGCGCCCGAACTGGCCCATCGCGTGAATGTCGATGGAACCATGAATCTGCTAAAGCTCGCGCAGGATCAATCCCGGGCGGTGCAACGGCCTGTGCTGTTCCTTTTTCCGAGTTCCATCGCGGCGTATGGCTTGCCCAGTGTCGAAGCCAAGCATCAAGCGGGCCGCGTTCGCGAGAGCGACTGGACCACGCCGACCACCATGTATGGCTGCAACAAGCTCTATTGCGAGCAGCTCGGCCGCTATTACTCCGATCACTACCGCCAGCTTGCTCCGGAGGCCGGTGCGTGCGGGCTTGATTTTCGAGCGATTCGTTTCCCCGGACTGATCAGCGCGCTCACCATGCCCTCGGGCGGGACGAGCGACTACGCGCCTGAAATGATCCACGCCGCGGCGCAAGGGAAGCCATATGCGTGCTTCGTGCCGGAGCGCGCTCAAATCCCCTTTATGGCCATGCCCGATGGCGTCAAAGCGATCCTGCAACTCGCCGCCGCGCCGGCAGCGAGATTGTCACAGCGCGTTTACAACATCGCCGCATTCAGCCCCACGGCCGGCGAAATTCGTGACCGCGTGCTGGCGGCGTTTCCCGATGCGCGAATCACGTTCAGCATCGATCGGCCGAGAGCGGCGATCGTGGATTCGTGGCCGGCGGATGTGGACGACAGCGCGGCGCGGCGCGACTGGAGCTGGTCGCCGGATTACGACGCGGACCGGGCGTTTGACGAGTATCTGATCCCGGCGATTTCGGAGCACTACCGGGCGTTTGCGGCGTAGCCGGCCGACCGCTCGCGGCTACAATCTCTCGGTCCGCGGGGCGCGGGGCGCTTCGCGGACCGAAGCCTCGCGATCAGAGCCAGCCGATGCCGCAGCACCACCGCCATGTGACCGATCGATCCGCCGACGCCATCGCCCGCCTTTATGTAATCTGGATCGGCTCGACGTGCCTTCTGCTGCTTGTGCTGGTGCTGGTGATTTTTCTGCTTCGTGGCGAGCTAAGCCGCCAGAATGGCACCATCGGCGCGCTTGTTACGCGCATTGACGAGGTCGAAAAGCAGTTGGCCGCCCAACGCGATCGGCCGCCGCGCGCCACCACTCAAGCGCCGCCGCGCGAAAGCCCATCCACAACGACGCGCCCGGCGACCACCACAAAACCGATCGCCAACAGCGCACTGCCAGCGCCGGCTCAAAATCAACCCCTGGACGACGCCGGTGTGCAGCGCGAACTGGCTCGGCTCCTTCGATTGGGCGAGCTTGGCCGGCCCGAGTTGGCGGATCGCGCCACCGCGATGGCGCTGCTCGCGCGCTTGGAACGCGCCGCGCCGCCGTTGCAGCCTCCCACGCTCGGTCGCCTCGCGCTGGCCGCACTGCTTGCCGGCAACTCCGACCGGGCCGCCGCCTACGCGCAGCAGGCAGAGTCCGCCGGTCAGGCGGCGCTTGACTATCTCGTCGAGAGCGCGCGCCTGGCGCTCGATGAGGGGCGCGCCGCGGACGCCCGCCCTGCGGCGGCCAGAGCCCACGAGCTAAGCCCATCCGCGGAGTGCGCGATCGTATTTGCCGCCGCGCTGGCGGACAACGTCGAATATTCAGCGGCCGGCGACGTCGCCGAGAGTGTGCAGGACTGGTCCGCGCTGTCACCGGACGATTGCATGCGGCTGGCGGGAACATTTGTGGAGCTTGAGTGGTGGCCTGAATTGTCCAGGCTGATGCCGCGCATCGCGCGGTTGCCCAGCCGCCTGGAATTCGAACGCGAGCGATTGCGAGCCATTGAGCTTATCCAACACGGCAGTTATGCCGACGCCGCTTCGGCACTTGAGTTGGCCCTCGGCCGTAGACCGAATGACGCCGGCGCGCAGCGCTGGCGGGCGATTGCTCTGCTGCGCTCCGGCCAGCCGGATGCGGCACGGCGCGAGTTTCTGGCATTGGTCGAACGGCTGCCGAACGAGCGAGCGGCGCGTTATTGGCTGGGCGTTTTGGCGCAGCGCGCAGGCAATTTCGATGAAGCGCGTGCGTACTGGCAACGCTGCGTCGACCTGGCGGCGGGTTACGCGCCCGCGTGGGAGGGTCTCGGCCTGCTGTCATTGAATCAAAACGATCTGGCGACGGCTACGGAGCAACTCGGCAAGGCCGTGGCCGGCGATCCGCGCCGTGCATCGTCGCAGTTTCTGCTCGGCCTCTGTCATGCGAAGGCCGGGCGACGCGGATCGGCGGCGGATGCGCTCAAAGCGGCCCTCGATCGGGACATCGCGTACCTCGACGAAGCGCGCTCGGCCGAGGCGATTCGCCGTTTGTTTGAGCCGCGCGAGCTGGAGAATCTGCGCGGCGATCTCGCGACACAACCCGCTCGAAAGAACCGCGCCGCCAAGGAAGATTCAAAATGAACGTTGGAAACGCGACTTTTGCGACCGTGGCGCTGCTGATTGCGATCGCCGCGAGCGGCTGCGCAGCTCGCGACGACGCTGTTTCACAGGGAACTCAGCAGATCGACCCGGTGATGATCGCGAGAGCGCTGGAGCACGCCCCGTGTCCGGCTGACCGTGATTTCTATCCGCAGAATTTGCTGATCACCGAGCGATTCAGCATGCATCTGCTGCAATTTCGCACCGCCGAGCAGCGGCACATTCACCGTCGGCATGACCTGACATTTGTGGTCGTGCGCGGCACCGGCGAAGTATGGGTGAATGACCGGCGCTTTCAAGCCAAGCCGGGCGATGTATTCCACATCCCGCGTGGGACGCCGCACTATTGCGTGAATACCGGCGACGCGGTGCTCGCGGCGGTTCTGACATTCACGCCGCCGTTTGACCGCAGCGATTCGATACCGGTTGCCCGAGGGGCGCGCTCATACGATCGCGAAGGCCCCACGCCATGACCCGGCGAAGCGGGCTCGCCGCGTACTTGCTGCTGATTCTGGCCGGCGTCAGCGCCAAAGCGCAGCACGCAAGCAGCGACACCCTGAGCGGAACATGGGAAGCGCAAGTTCAAATCGCCGACCGCTGCCATTTACAATTTCGTCTTACGCATGGCGGCGGGCCTGCGTTCACAGGCGTGCTGGATGCGCCCCAGTGGAAATTGACGGGACCGCCGATCGCCGATGGGCAGATCAGCGGAAATCGAATTTCGTTCAAACTGCCCGACATCGAAGCCACATTCTCAGGTTCGCTAAACTCCGCGCACAGCGAAATCGCCGGCCAGTGGACCCAATATGGTACGTCTACCGCGCTATTCCTGCGAAAAACAGCCGGCGCGAACACCTACAACCGCCCTCAGGATCCGCAGCCGCCGCACGCGTACTTCCACGAAGATTTGACGTTGCTCAATCCCGATTCGCGCCTGCGGATCGCCGGGACCGTGACGATCCCCGAGGGCGGACGGCGGCGGCCGCTGATCATTTTGCTCTCCGAAGCCGGCCCACACGACCGCGAAGGAACCTTCGCAGGTCATCATCCGCTCTTAGTGCTTTCGGATCGTCTGACGCGCGCGGGCTTCGCAACCTGGCGCATGGATGATCGCGGCGTCGGCGAATCCGACGGCGATTTGTCGAAGGCGACTATCGACGATCTGGCCGCGGATGTTCGATTCGTGATCCGGGCGCTCGGAAAGCGGGATGATATTGACGCCAGTCGCGTGGGCATCGTCGCACATGGGGAGGGCGGTTGGGTTGCGGCGCGGGCGGCCGCCGATTTCGCCTCGGTGCGATTTTTGTTGCTGGTGAACATGCCCATGCTGCGCGGCGACGAATCGGAGTTCACACGTATCCGTTCGTCAGCCGCGAATTCTGGGGATTTTCCGCGCACCGCGGAAAGCGAGGCCGAAATTCAATTGCTGAGGGATGCGGCGGCAATGCGCGACTCCATCGACGCCGCTGACAGAGTGGCGGCAGTTCGCGAGGCAATCATGAAAGCCATTTCGCGGTGGTCGGCGGAAGATCGCGCGCGGCTCGGCGATCCGGATTCTTATGCCGCACAACTGTCTGCCCGAGTCTGTTCTGCCGCAATGCGGGACGCCTGGGCATTCGATCCAATCGCCGCGCTGATGCCGTTGAAATGTCCGATTCTCGTTTTGATGGGCCAGCGCGATGCCGAAGTTCCTGTCAGCGCCCACGCCGCGGCGATACGCACGCTCGCCAACGGCCGGCGCAACATCACGGTGCGCGAAGAGCCAAACTGGAATCACCTCCTGCAATACACGCGGAAGCTGTCGGTCAGTGAATATGGCGCCATCGACGAAACGTTCGCGCCTGAGGCGCTCGAAGCGATCAGATCGTGGTGTGTTGAGCAAGGCAAGTGAGTCAATGGGGCGGCGCGACTCAATTTAGTGGCGCGCCGAGCTCGCACCGCTCGTCTGGTCCGATGGCTCAACGGCGTGTTCGCTGATAAACGCTTCGCATGGAATTCGTGCCAGCCCCACAAAATCGACATCGCCTTCCGGCGCGATTTCGATTCGCGCCACGCCTGTCAGCCGATCGAACACGTGGCCTTCGCCGCTCGCGTCGCCGTAACCGACGTCCAACGTGTATTCGCCATGCCCGAGACCGGGATGCATGAGAAAGTGCGCATGTGAACGAGTGCCGCCGCGCAGTCGCAAAACGCGGCCGGTCAATCGCTCGTGGTTGGTGCCCCAAACCACGATGCCCATGCGGTTTGCGAGTTGAATGCCGACTGTTGCATTCTTAATCTCCTCTCGAACATCGCATAACACGTGGATATGAATGGGATCGAGCAGCGTGAATCGCTCGCGCGGTTTGCCCTGTCCGTCGCACACGCGCACAGCCGCAATGCGGGCCGCGCCGGTGCCGATGCGGGCGCCCTGAAAGCCGGCGACGCGCGCGAACGCGTTTTCGTCGAAGACCGCCGCCAACGTCGGAGGCAGCCCCGCCGCGCCACCGCGCGATTCGCCGGCAATGTGTCCGTTATCCGCCAGCCGCGACGATCCGCCGTTGTACTGCGGCGCGAGGTTACGCGCCCGCCCGCCGGGCGACATCGCCTCCAGGTAAAGATCGGTCGCTTCGATCGCCGAGCCCATGAAGCGGCAGCGTCCCTGATGCAGATACATCGCCTGATCGCAATACTTCCTGAGCGCCGCGAGATCGTGGCTGACGAACAGCACCGTGCATCCAGCTTTGCGCATTTCATCCAGGCGGCGAAAGCACTTCTGCGAAAAATACACGTCGCCCACGGATAGCGCTTCGTCGATGATGAACACATCCGGCTCGACATGCGCGAAGATCGAAAACGCAAGCCGCACCAACATGCCCGACGAGTAGTACTTGATCGGGTGATCGATGTAATCGCCGATCTCCGCGAATTCGATCATGCGCTCCGATCGCTCACGGATGTAACGCTCCGTAAACCCAAGCATGCGCGAGCTGTTGATGATGTTCTCGCGGCCGGTCAGGTCCGGGTTGAACCCGGTTCCCAACTCCAGCAGGCTCGTCACGCGACCGTCGATGTGGTAGCGCCCGCGGGTCGGCGACAGCACGCCGGTAAGGATCTTCAGCAATGTGCTTTTGCCCGCGCCGTTCGGCCCGACAATTCCGAAAAACTCGCCCTGGTGAACGGTAAAGTTGATGTCGTCGAGTGCGGTGAAGACATCGTGCCGTCGGACCGATCCCGCCGAAAGCCACTCGATCATGCGATGCAGCGGATGGCGATAGCGCTTGAAGTCCTTGCCCAGTTGCGACACTTCGACTTTCACCGCGCTCATAGCACGTCTCGAATCTCGCCGCGAAGCTTGCGCAACACGCCGTAAGCGGCGATATTGGCGACAATCGCGATACCCGCGCAGAGAGCCCACGATCCGGGGCTGACCCAGCGATGGTAATACACCGCGTCGCGAAACATGTGAATGAAGTGATAGGCCGGATTCAGCACCGCCACCGACAGGAACCATTCATGCCGGCTGCCGCGAAATTGATCCTCCATGTACACGACCGGCGTCAGCCAGAACCACAGCAGCAGCGCGATGCCGATCAGCGGCTGCAAGTCGCGAATAAACACGTTCACGCACGAGAGCATCAGCGCCAGGCCGTACGCAAAACCCATCCAGAGGACCAGCGCCGGCACGACCTGCAGCCACTCCAAATAAGGTCCGTATCCCGCGATTCCAACGGAGAATAGCAAAAAGAGCGCGATGGCGATCGTCGCTGAGAAAAATCCCGTGCAGGCATCCTGCGCGACGAATAGCTGTTCGGGCAGCGGTAGCTTTTTCAAGTACCCCGCGTTGGAAACCAGGCTCGCCACGCCGCGAGACAGCGTATCCGCGAAGCCGTTCCACGCGAGCAATCCGCTGCACAAGAAAATCACGAACGAAAAGCCGTCCGGCATGCCCGGCACGCGCTGATCGCGCATGTGATAATCCATCAACACGCCGAATATGATCGAAAATACCACGATCTGCGCCAGCGGAATCAGCACGTTCCAAAGATACCCGCCGATGCTGCCGCGAAAACGGTGGCGCAGGTCATTCAGCGAATTGCGAAGAATCAGGCCGCGATATTTCCAAAGCTGCACGACCATCGAGACGAGTTCCTTTTCGCGCGGCGCCGTCAGCGCATGGCGATTACGGCGATACGCTCTAATGCCGGATTATCGCCGGATACCACAACGTTCACATCCGGCCACGATTCGCCGCGCAGCGCGACACGAATCCTATTTTCTCCCGGCGCGAGCCGTATGGCCATACGCGCTGAGCCATCCGGCCGGGGTGGGCTGGTCGCCACTTCACGATTGCTGATCGAGACATCCACCGCGTGCCGCCTCGCATTGGATGTCTGTATTTCGATGATCGCAGCGGTGGCCTCAAACGCCTCAACGCAGAACTCAATCGCCGCGGCGTCGGCCGCGAACTCCAAATACGCCCTTCGCGGCAACGGATCATATGACCATCGGCTCGCCCGAACGCCATCGACCGGCTCAAAAGTCACTTCGCCCTCCGCTCGTATGATGCCGGCGGTTTGCACGATTGTCGCGGCCGGCAGTCGCCGGCTCACAAAAATCCGCCGCATGCCCTTTCCGGGTACGAACGAAAACCAGGTGTGATATTGACTCAACGTGCCGGGAATTGCGCCTTCGTGCTGCGTGGCAGCGTCCGCGACAAGCGTCGTCAGGCCGCGCTCGCGCATCAGGTTGCGGATTTCCTCATCACCTGTGGGATAGTCAGCGTCGCCCAGCGAAATGAATCGCCGATCACGCCCCGGCGTCATGAACTCCCAGATCGGGCCGTCTGCGCCTGCGATCAAGCCCACCGTATCACCACGCTCGACGAGCGCTTCGCGGCCATAAGAAGCCAACGCCGAATCAGTCAGACCGAAAAGCGGCTGTTGAATGTGATACCCAATCGCCATGAACGCACTCGCCGCGCTGACCAACGTGATGGCGGCGGCGATCGAAGCGCGGAAGAGCGGCCGGCGAATGCGCCGCGCCACGGCGGCGATGCCCACGGCTCCGAACGGTGCGGCGATCAGCAGAAACCGGCCGTTGGTCGTCATGAATTCAATCGCTGCGGTGATCGTCAACAGCAGCACGACTCCCGACCATAACATCGCCACCGCAAGCCAGCGGGCAGGCGGCGCGCGCCGGCCCGGCCATGACGCGAGCAGCGCCGCGCAGAAGATCAATGAGAGCATGATGCCAAACCCTGTTACGTCATGGTTCAGCACGCCGCCGCGGTTCAGTAACTCGATCCACTCATACTCAAACGCGCGTGAGAGCCACCAGCCCGTTGCGGACTTCGCGAAGAGCGCGTCGCGAAACGCCGCCAGCGCCGGCACGGCCCAGATCGGCGCGGGCATTGGCGACAGATGAATGAACAGCTCGCGCTTCAAGCGCCAACGAAATCCGTGAAACGAGCGATCCTTCACGCCTTCGCTCACGCGGGTTTCGCGCTGACCGAGCGGGTGACCGTACCAACGATAGTTATTCAGGTACGACCAACTGCCGAACACCGCGACGCCTAGCGCGGTGGCCGCCGTGAGCGCTCCGAATCGCCGCAACGTCGTCAACGGTGGATTCGCCCTTAAAAGCGGGAGCGCTATGACCGCCAGCGCAGGAAGCACCAAGAGAACTGTCTGTTTGGTGCCCACGCCCAGGCCAAGAGCAACCGCGCTCAGAATCAGCCATTGCGGCGCGCCGGAGCGAATCCAGCGAATTGCACTCAGCACGGCAGCAGAGGTGAAATAAGCGGCGAAGATGTCGCTTTGCACACCGCCCAGTTGAACGGCGAACATCGGCGCGCCGGTCAGAATCAGCGGGGCCAGCGGAGCGAATTTGCGCGATAGGCCCGTAGCCCGTGCAAGCGCGTGCGCGAGCGCCATCAGTCCCGCGCCAAAAAACCAGCTCGACAGATGAACAAAACGATCCGTGCCGAGCAGGGCATACGTCCAGCCGACGAGCAGCGCATCGTGATAAGGCATCAGATTGATGCGCGCATTGTTGGTGTTGACCTGCGAGACGCTTCCCGCTTCGAGCCAGAACGCCAGGCGCGGCAGGCGATATGTCTGTGAGTCGAAGTTCGCGGGCGATTCTGTCTTGATCGCTACAACTAACGTCAATCCTAGGACGATTACGCACACCATCGTGCTGGCAATGTGGCGTCGGCCGCCACAGGCCGACGCCGGCCAACGCGCTCGGCTCGCTCGCACCAGTCCGCCGCGTTCGCGTTGCAATCCGGGAGCGGGATTCAAGCCCACTAAGCAAGTGGCTGCCGTCAGAGCCAGACAATGCCCCCACACAAACGCCGCACCAGAAAGCGCGCCGATCGCCGAGCTCACCATTCCGATGAGCACAATTTGCATGCCCAGAAATAGCGGCATCCACGCGACACGCTCAGACCAATCGCGCGCGATTGGCCTCGTCAACATGCCCGCCGTGACGAGGGCCGCGGAAATTCCGACAATCGCAAAAAAGGTGGAATTCAAATCCGACCAGCCGGACACGTGCGACAGCGCGATTTGTGCGGTCGTTCGAACAGTCAGTTACTCGCGTGCGTCCGCGACGCGGGACGCGGCTCGACGCTCCGGTTCATCGACGCTTCAGCCGGAAGCACGCTCTCACCGGCTACGCTGCGCGGCGCGGCGCTCGCGCTACTGCTCGCGCTCGAAACAGCGGCGTTGCGCGTCTCACCGCCGTGTGATTGCGGCCCCGTGGCGCACGTCGGGTTATAGCCGCGCTCCACACCAGCCTCGGGCGGTGCGGTGCGCGGCTCGACCGTGCCTCGAATCAGCCGCTTAATCGCTTTGCCCATGCGATTGTTGAAGAAAAACGGCGAATACTGACGCCACATCAGGTACATCCGCCGACCGAAAGGCCCGTGTCTGCGCAGTGTCGTCCAGACGGCGCGCCAATAGCGATCCGATTTCTTCGAGAAAACCAGATCGACGCGGTTGTTCACCAGCGGCTTTTCGAGAATGTGGTTATACAGCACCGCGTCCAGCGCGATCACCGGTTCAAAACCGCGCTCTTTCGCCCGCAACACCAGATCGGAATCCGCGTGATATTGGGGCATGTTCAGCGCGTCATACAGCCCCACCTGCTCAAAGACGCCGCGCGGAATCAATACGCCGTTGCCCGGCATCGTATCAACCGGATATGGATTCGGAATCGTGCCCGTCAACTCGCCCCACGAGCGCCCGGCAAAGTTCAGCCGGAAAATCTCTCCGCCGCGAAATGTCAGCGCCGTACCGATCGACCACACCTGCTCGCGGCGATCCTGACATTGCAGCCGGCAGCCGACGATGTAGCGCGGGTTCGTTTTGGCGACGTCCACCAGGTGCTGTAGAAAATCCGGCTCCATCACGCCATCGTCGTTGATCGTCAGAATGTAGTCCGCGCCGTTGCGCAGCGCGTATTCGACGCCCATGTTCGTCCCGCCGGACCACCACAGATTGCCGTCGCCGCCCAGAACGATCACATCGGGAAAGTTCATACGAACAGCAAACGCCGTGCCGTCGGTCGAGCCGTCATCGACGATGACGATTCGCCTGTTTGCATAGCTGACCGCCCGAAAACACCGTAGAAAACGCAGCGTCTTTTCGCAGCGATTGAACGCCGGCACGACCACGAACACCAGCGGCTCGCGCGCGGCGGCTTCGCTTTCGCACGAAACCCGGTCGCTGTGCGTCGGTGGCAAGTTCACGCTCACGGTTCGTTCTTCAAGTGTTGCCAGATGCGCTTTCCATGCTCGCGGACGCGCGTCGGCAGCACGCGGCTGGCCGGGCGCAGCACCGGCTCAAGACGGCTAAGCCAGCCGCTCGAATGCGGCGTGCCGTTCGCTTGATGCACGACGCCCAGACCGGCCTGACCGGCGCGGAATCGATCGGCAAGCGACACGCGGCCCGGTTCGATCAGCGCTAGCGTGCGCTTCAGCAGCGCGATCCTGCCGCTCAACTGAGCTTCGCGCGTGATCGTCCAGCGCCACGCGCCGCCACCCTCGCGCACCAGGTCGTCCACAGCCTCCCAGCGGCTCATCGCTTCGGGATTCAACCACATCATTTCCGGATACAAAAATCCCTGCATCCGCCACAAGCCGTCGCCCATTAGCCGCAAGCGTGCATCGCCGATCACGCGGCCGTGGTGCCATTCCCACGCTTCCCCGAGATAGATCGACCTTGACCGATCGCGATGAAAACAGGACGCGAGCGAATGCAGCGCGGATGGCAACAATCCGCCGCCGGGCGCATGTACTTCTCCCACAAGATCCAACTCGTGCTCGTGCGCGAATCGCGCCAACAATTCCCAAGTAACGCCTTCCTTACCGTCGATGACTTCGAACCGATAGGGCGATCGCTCCAGAAATGCACGCACATTGTCGTCGGGCGGTTCGAGGAAAACAACCTGAATACTCAGCCGCGAATACCCGGTGGAAAGCACGCTCTTCAGCGCCTCAGGCAAACCCAGCCCGCGGCCGCGCGATGCAACCAGCACGCCGATGTGCGGAAGATGCTCATCTCCCTCGCGATGCGCTGGTCCGCCTAATCCGATGAATCGATCGGCGGCTTCGTCGAAAATCTCCAGCATGCGGCGCGCGGAACGCTCCCACGTAAATCGCCGCGCGTGTTCCATGCCCGCGTCGCGAAGCCGAGCGCGCAACGGGGCGTCGTCCGACAGCCGCATCATCGAATCGGCAATCGCCTCTGCACGGCATGGATCGAAATACAGCGCAAACGTCTCACCGATCTCGCGCAACACCGGGAGGTCAGAGCACGCCACCGGACAGCCGCAGGCCATGGCCTCGACTACCGGCATGCCGAAGCCCTCGAACATGGTGGGCATCACGATCGCGATTGCGCTGCGAAACAGATAACGCAACTCGTCGACATGCACCTCATTAAAAGTACGACAAATGTCCGCAATGCCGCGGGATTCGATTCCGGCCTTCAGGGCGCAGCCGCCCGGTAGCTCGTAACCGGTGAAAACAAAGCCGGGGCACGCGCCGCCCAATCGACGCCGCAGCAGCGCAATGGCGTCGAGCAGCGTTTCGTGGTTCTTATGCAGATACGTATTGGCCGGATAAAAGAAAAACCGCTCCGGCAAAGGCTCGCGCCGCCACTCGCCATCGTCGTCGGCCGCGCGATCCACCAGCGCGGTCTGCGGCGCGTTGTAGATCACTTCGACCTTGTGAGGATCGATTGCGAACTTGTCAACGATGGTCTGTTTGCAGAACTCCGAAATTGTGACCAGCGTCGTGGCGCTGCGGCATATCTCAGGATAAATCTCGCGCCGCGCGAGCAGGTCGCCCTCGCTGAAATACTGCGGGAAAAACTGCTCCTGAATGTCGTGCAGGATCGCAACGCTCGGTCGATCGTAGATGCGCGGTTGAAGGTTGTTCAGCGGCCCGAAGAACAAATCAAACTCGTGACGGTGATGAAAAATATCATCCTCGTTCGAAACCTCGATCACGCTTACGCGTCGATCATGGGGCACATGGGGATTCAGGTGCGGATGAATCCGCCTGATCTGATTGATGACCGGTAAACCCAGGAAGTGCGCGAAAATCACGTACTGATTGCGCGTGTCGAGCGCAAGCAGTCGGTCCATTAATTCGGTAAACACAAAACGCGCCCCGCCTCCGCTTACACGTAACGGCACCGCGTTTACGCCAATTCGCATCGAGGGTCATTCTCCGGCCGACACAGCGACAGGCTTACCCCAAAGCGCTCATACTAGACCGCACCGGGTGTGTGTCAAGCCGGAGCGCGCCGCGCGCTGAACGCGCATGAACGCGATTTCACGGCCAATGAGGCGGCGCGAGACCTACGCGCGCGTCATTCCTGTTGCGCCGCGCCCATAAAATCAAATTGCAACAGGTGCAACGACCGCCCGCGCGAAGCATAATACTCTTGTTGATTCAAGAGCGCCTTGCCAAGGACGGAGTCTCGCTGCACGGCGTCCAACAACGCCGCGTTGCCGCGCAGCTCCAACTGCGCCGCGTCGCTCGCGATCTCGAAAGCCGCCGCAGTTGGCCGAAAATGCGATACGTGATCCAGAAACGCCCGCGTGCGGACTGCCTCGTCGGGAATATTCTCAGGCCAGGGTTGAAAGCGCATCTCGGCGTAAAACGCGATGCGCCGCTCGCTGCTGCCTCCGAGAAGCAGCGCGTCGCGGCCGACCGCACCATTGGACCGCAGCCATGTCGCCGCGTCGCGCAAATGCGCCTCGTTCGCGTTCGGGATGCGCGGCAAATACCCGGCAAACACAACCAATACCGCGGCGACCATTCCCGTTCGCGCCAGTCGCGAGATGTCGATCGCGGACGTCTCGGATGACGCACGTGACCGAACAGGAAACACCACAAACGGCGCGACGCCTGCGAACGGAGTCAGCGCCATAATCACCGTAATCATGTGCCGCGGGTCGAGATAACCATGTCGCCACAGGAGCAGGGCTCCCAGCATGAGCTGCCCGGCCGCGGCCCACAGCAGCAGCGCGGGAAGCGCTGCGGACAAATCGCGCCGCACGGCCCACAAACCGATAATCGCCAGCAGCGGCAGCAAAACCCGCCCGCCGCGAATCGTCTCATACGCGGCGCGCGGCAGCGCGACGAACCACGGCACGCTCTCTCGAACCAGTGCCGCCATCTGCCGCGCCGGGGCGGGGCGATCAGCCATCACCGCAACCGCCTCTTTTGCCAACTTTGGCGAGAATCGCCCGTTCGCCAAAACATATGGCCCGGCAACCACGGCGAATGAAATCGCGAGCGCCGCGATGCCGATCGCCCGGCGCTTGCTGCTCGCGCCGCCACGCAGCACCATCACGCCCGCGGCCAGCAGCGGCACAACGCCCTCCGGCCGCGCCAGAAAAGCCACGCCGCTCAACAATCCCGCGGATCCGGCTGCACGGATTCGCGGCGCATTCGCGGCCGCGAGCAGCGCGCTGAGATAGAACACGAGAAATAACTGCTCTGACATGACATCCGCGGAAAGCCACACGTTGAGCGGCAGCAACCCCGCGAACGCCGCGGCCGTCAGCGCCGAAACGCGCCGCGGCACTTGCGGCGACAGCGACTCCGCCAGTCGCAGCGTGAGCAGATACGTGAGCACGACGACAGTCAGCCCGCTGGAAAGCGTCACACATTGCGCCGCCCGCTGCCACGCGAGCGCCGAATCCTCCACGCCGAATGCCCGCGCCGCGCGCTGCGCGGCGAGAATAGATGCGGCGAAAAGCGGATGCTGCTCATAGATGCGCGACCTGAGCAATTCGACGCCTTGCGCCCCAAGGTCGCGCGCCTGCCAGCAATACAGCACGCCGTCACGCGAAATCACCGGCATCAACAGCGCCGTGGCAACGCGAATCGCACCGGCCGCGATTACAATCGCGAGCAATCCGATGCGCGCCGCACGCGGGCTGCAATCATTCGTCGAGTTGTGGGGCGGGCCGGTGGAGGCGACGTTCATTCGCGTAGCTTAAAGCACGCGCGTCAATAGCGCGGCACGCGCGGGTCGATCTCAATCGACCACGCGTCGATTCCGCCGGACATGCTGCGTGCCCGCGTGAAGCCCTGTTTAAGCAGAAATTGAACGACGTGCAGGCTGCGAACGCCATGGTGGCAATAGACCACGACTTCGGCCCCACGATCAAGCTCGCTCAGCCTCGCCGGAATTTCACCCATCGGGACGTGCCTGGCCCCATCAATGCGACAGATAGCCACTTCGTCCGGTTCGCGGCAATCGAGCAGAACAAGATCGGCCAGCCGCCGATGAACTTCCTGCGGCGAAATTTCAAGCACGGCTGTGCGCCCTGGCCCGCATCAACCCGAGCCGCGTCAAAACTGCGGCGCGAGCGTCTTGAAATGCATATTGAACGAGTTTTGAACCTTGCGGAACCGCTCCGACGCCGGCGGCGTGAAGCCGAAACGCGACTGATCGCGCGGCGCCTGCACTTTGGCCATCCGCTTCCAACCCTGGTTCATGCCATGCACGAACAGCGCCGTCGTCAGCGACCGCGTATGCAACAGCGTGCGGATCGCGCGCTTGATGACCCAATTCTCACGCGAAGCGGCCCAGCGCAACTCATAAATCGCCTCGTCCAGCTCGCGGGCGGTCATGTTCTTGGGCCGGTACACGGTCTCGGTGAATGTGTATCGCTCCCAATCCTCAGGATAATTTGTCGCGACCAGCCGGCCTTCGGCCAAATAGCGGTCGTACATCTTGGTCCCCGGCAGCGGCGTCAGATTTGTCACCTGCACGATGTCGATTCCAAGCTGCACGGCCGCCAGCGATGTGTCCGCCACGGTCTGCGGGGTGTCCTGATCCGCGCCGATGATGAATCCGCCGAACACGGAAATGCCCGCACGGTGGAAGCCGTCCACCATTTCCTTGTAACGCGAGAGATTGTTGCGATTGATGCCCTTGTGATAATCCTTCAAAGTTTCGGCGTTGAACGTCTCAAAGCCGATGAGCATTCCGCGGCAACCGGCTTTGTACGCCAGTTGCAGGCCTTCGTCGTCCTCGCCCATGTTCAGCGTGGTTTGCGAAAACCACAGGCGCTTTTTGCCGTACTTAATCAATGCCCGCAGCAACTCCTTGGCCCAGGCCGCGTGTTTCGGCCCGACGCCAAAGAAGTTGTCATCCACGACGAAAATGAATGGCTTGGGCGTGCGGTTCCACTCCTCGATGATGTCGGGGATTCGCCGCCGCCGGATGTTCGCGCCGTTGAACTCCGTCACCGAGCAATATTCGCAGCCGACCGGACAGCCGCGAGACGTCTGCAACGCCGAAACGTCATATTTGCCGTTCAACGCGATGAAATTCTGCTTGCCCGCGCCCAGCCCGGTCGCCTCCAAATCCGGCCAACGCCCCTGGTAGCGCGCTTGCAGGCGATTCGACTCCGCATCGCCGATGATGTCAGGCCACTGCTCGTCGCACTCGCCGACAATCACCGAATCGAAGTGCTTCCCGGCTTCATCGGGGCAAGCCGAGGCGTGCGGACCGCCCATGATGGTCTTGATGCCCTTTTCGCGGCAGGCGTCGGCAATTTCGTACGCGCGGGTCGCGCCGCTCGTATATGACGTCACGCCGACGAAGTCATAGCCGCGCGTGGTCAACATCTCGATCGTCTTTTTCGTGCCGAATACCTCGTCGATCAGCTCGACCTGATG
Organism: Phycisphaerales bacterium; assembly: GCA_016795025.1. GTDB lineage: Bacteria > Planctomycetota > Phycisphaerae > UBA1845 > Fen-1342 > JAEUIR01. The sequence continues at coordinate 2,613 of JAEUIR010000050.1, read as the reverse complement.
TTGCGCGGGCACGCGGTTTGCGAGCACCTGCAAGCCAAGCTGCGGGATGAAGCTGCCGACGGTGTGATAGCCTTCGGAACGACGACTGACAGGGTTGACCAATGCGATTCGCATGCAATGCCTTCTATGAGCCATGGCGGGGCGGCCGAAAAATCAGTTGATCCCGGATCGCGCCAACACCGCGGAGCATGATACGCGAATCACAGGTGAATTGATAATGCAGTCATTATCGCGAAATGAAGATCGGCTTGGGCAATGACTTGGCGCTCGCCCCACAATAGTCATTGGTAGCCCCTCGCGAGCTGTCCCTGTCACACCACCCCGCCGCCGCCGCGTATCGCCGGACGTAGCCACGAGTGGAGCGGCGGCGCGGCGGAACGTCCCAATACGAAAAATTGGCCGGACGGCGTGGGCTTGCAGGACCGAGCGCGATTATTGGGGTAGAAAGCGGTCCATGACCCGCCATCGGGACTCGACCATGAGCGCAGCAGCGGCCGTCGCCGCGTATCTCGAAGCGAACGACACCGTCGAAACCGACTCGTTTGAGAAGCGGTTCGACCTCTGCTCGTCCGCGCTGTACCGGTACTTCGTGGTGCGCACCGGCGACGCGCATCTGGCCGACGACATGATGCAGCAGCTTTGGCTGCACGCGCAGCGTCGCTCGGCCGAAATTCCGCTGCTGCAAGTGGAGTTCTGGCTGCGGGCGGTCGCTCGCAACCTGGTCACGACGCATTGGCGCACCGTCGGCCGCCGGCCGGCGCAGGTGCCGATCGCGGACCAAGCCATCGCGGCCGATCTGGCGAACCAATTGGTTTCGCACGATCTGCCGGCCGATCAGCTTGAGCGCCGCGAAGTGCGCGACCAGTTGTTGCTGGCGATCACGGAATTGGACGCCGCCGATCAGGAGTTGATCGTCGGACATTATTTCGGCGACGAATCGCATGCGGCGCTGGCCGCGCGACTGGCCATCAGCCCGCGTGCGATCGAAGGCCGACTGTACCGAGCGCGACATGCGCTGCGCGAGCGGCTGCAATCGCTCGAATAGCGAGCTTCGCAGGAGAGTGCTCTGTGTTCGATCCAAATGACCGACAGGATATGCAACTGGATCGGAATTTGCGGCAAATCGGGTCGCGCTTGACGCTGCCCGACGTGCCCGATGCCGCGCAGCGCGCCGCCTGGAAGACCGCTCGGCCCATCGGACCGCTTTCGAATGGCACTCATCAATCTCATGCGCATTCGAAAGGAAATTCATTCATGCAAAAGAGCAGATTTCTCGCGGTTTGCGGCTCCGCCGTCGCCGCCACGTTCGCCCTGTTCGCGTTTTTCTCTTCCTGGCAACCATCCGGTGCGGCGATGGCCGCGACGATTTTCCGCACGCTCCGCGAAACCGCCCACCGCGGCGTCTCTGTGACATTCGAGAACATCGAGGCCGAAGGCGTGCATGTGAACGGCCGGGTGCAGTTGCTGTTCCCGACGCCGATTTCGCTGGCGCAGCTCGCGGATGAGCAGGCGGACTTTCCAAAACCTGAAGCGCTGTATGTCGATTTGAAAGTCAAGTCGGATGAGACGTCTTCCGCGACGGGCGAGGCGGATGTCGAGGTAACCTCGGCGCTGACTCCGACCAGCAAGTGGGCGTTTCTGCGAATCGCGAAAATGCCGGGCGAGGAAGGCGAGGACATGGAGCCGATTTTGATGCTCCTGCCCGCGCTGCGCACCGGCCTGCTGCTCGATTTGAATCACGTCGAAGAGCTGAAAGACTGGTCGTCGATGTTCAACGATGACGAAGACGGCGGCGCGAACGGCACATCCGCCGGATCTGCGGCCGCCCCGCCGGGCAACGCGTCGGCCTCGCTCGATGCGTCAATCTCGACGTCCGCGGGCTCCGAGGCCGCCGGCGCATCAGTGAACACGAAAACCGAGTTGTCGGTGAAGATTGTGGACGGCGATACGGACGACGCTGGCTCGAAGCCATCCGGTCCGAGCGGCAGGCTGCACGTGACCACCGATTTCCAGCCTGAGCAGGCATTTCGCGACATTCTTTCCGGATCGGCCGGCAAGGAGCGCATCGCCGAGATCGTCGCGGAAATCGAGAAATACGCCAAGAAAGTGAATGTCGAGCAAACCGACGCGCAGTCGTGGGTGTTGCGGGCGAGCGATTTTCAGATTGATGGCCTCGACAGCGACGAGGCGAAATTCGTGGAGCATGCCGAGTTGGTCGTGCATTATTCGCAAGGCGCCGGCATCACGTACGCGGAAATGCTGCACATCGGTCCGCGCGACGGCCGCATGCGATTTGAGTTCATCGACGCGATCGACGCGTCTTTGCTGAGCTATCAGCGCTACGTGGACGCGGGCGTCGCACCGCTGGATGTGTCAAAGCTGATCGGCATGTTCGGCGGATTGTCGGCACATGACGACGACGAGGCCAAGTAACTCCGATTGTCCGGAACGCCGATTGATCGCAACGTCGATCGTTCATTACGCCAATCGTTCGCAACATTGATTGATTACAACGTCGATCGTTCGTAACGCCAATCGTTCGCAAAATTGCTTGTTTAGTAACAGTTCAGCCATCTGCGGAATTTGGTGAGATTTTTGCATGTTAGCCCTTGC
>JAEUIR010000509.1 GCA_016795025.1 Phycisphaerales bacterium | reverse complement strand
CTGCCAGGCGCGCGGTTGCCACCAGATATGGGCCGGATGGCCGCGCGGCCGCGCCCGGACCACCAGCACCCGCGCCTCCGGCTCGATCGCCGCCGTCACCCGCTCGAGATCCCGCAGATCGCCCGCCGCGAAATCCGCCCACACCGCCCCGACCAACGCCACGCGGACGAGCCCGAGCCCGACGCCGGCGGCAATGAGCCAACGCCGCGCCGGCCCGAAGGCCGCGAGCGGATCCGTCGCCGCGATCAACACCAGCACGGCAAACAGCGCCACCCGGCGGTCGACCCAGGTCCCGCCCAGCAGCGCCATCGGCGCCAGCGGAAACGCGGCAAACAGCCCGAGCGCCAGGAGCCACAGCCCCGACGCCCGCGCCAGGCGACCGCGCCGCCACGCCACCGCCAGCGGCACGACCACCAGCGCCACCGCCATGAGGTCGACAATCGGATCGTAGCTGAGAAACGCCGTCGCCAGATTGCGCAATCGCTCCAGCGGGTTGGTCAGCAGCGTCCAGACCCCGCCGAAAAGCCCGGCATTCGCCGCCTCTTCCGTCGCCGGCTTCAGCCGCCACAGCACCAGCGGCACGATGACCAGCGGCGC
>JAEUIR010000508.1:298-598 GCA_016795025.1 Phycisphaerales bacterium | reverse complement strand
ATTATTTCCAGCTATTTCCATCAACAAATCGCCTGGATCAAGTTTGCCATCAGCCGGAGAATTGGGAACAATCTATTCATTAACAAGATATTATTTCTACGTAAACCACTTTCTTTCCTTGACAATAGAAAATATCCATTTCTTTGTACGTTTCGGACAAAGCCTCTTCAGTTTTTTTTTCTCTTTGCTGATTAATGAGTACACATCTGTTAAGAATAAATTCGAACAAATTGGTACTCACATTAGTTACAGTCAATGGGTCATTGTATTCCAAACCACCTTGAAGTCGAAATCCCCAGG
>JAEUIR010000508.1:0-288 GCA_016795025.1 Phycisphaerales bacterium | reverse complement strand
TTTAGTTCAGGTCAGACGTCGAATACGGTTTGAGTCTCTTCCGACATACAAACTAAACCCGACAGAAGCGTTTCCTTTTTCTGGCTTTGCTCTCTCTCTCTCTCTCTCTCTCTCTCTCTCTCGTTGCAATACGCGCCAATATTACCGATGTCGGGAAAAAATAGAACGAGGATAAATAACGGAACGGGAGGGGGGAGAAAAACGGCAATCGAGCGCCTGTTGACTGTCCTTGGATATGCATAAGGCCAGGCGAATCTCTGTATACAGAATAGAAGGATAGTTCTTTCT
>JAEUIR010000507.1 GCA_016795025.1 Phycisphaerales bacterium | reverse complement strand
TCCCGTCATGCTCTGACGACCCGCCGTAGCAATCAGCGGGAAAAAAGTCCGCGTGTCCCGTCAGGTACAAATGGTTCGCGCGAAGGTTCGCCGCGTTCACGCAAATCAAACGCTTGCGGTGTCCGGCTCGACCGCTCTTGGGGCTGCTCCACCGTTGCGACCGGAATTGTACCGCGTCGCGCGCTCTTGCCCAGCCGAGATTTCCGACCGGTCCTCCGTGCTGGTGGCGGCGGTCTCGCACCCCGAGCGTCTCGGAAGCGCTGCCGACTGCGTGGTTCAACCGGCTCGGCCCGCTCAATCTCGAACGTCGATATGCCGCGTTGCAACACTGAAGGGTCAACGCGCCCAAGGCGGAAGCGTTGACCCGGATACGCTGAGTACGTCCGGTGGTGTGGGAGGACGGGGGCCGCAAGGCCCCCTCCTACCCGATTATGGCGGCGATACCTTTTAAGGGCTGTTTACGGACAGCCGGCGTTCAGAATGCAAAGCACGAACGGATCAATGTCGAAGTTATCGACGCTGCCGTCCTGGTTCACATCCAGCGCGCACAAGTAGTCGCATGAATACGAGGAAGACCACGGCCCCTGTCCTTCCACCA
>JAEUIR010000506.1 GCA_016795025.1 Phycisphaerales bacterium | reverse complement strand
CGTTTGAATGTGATGGAGCGCAAGGGCGGCCTGCCGCGCCGTCTCGCATGCATCTGCGATGGCCAGGGGACCGTGCTGCCGCAGGATTCGGCTCAAATCACATCCGTCCACGTACTCCATGACCAGGTAGAGCATTCCCTCCACTTCCGAGGCCTGCCAGGCGGAAACCACATTGGCATGGGCAGGCAGGCGTCCGATCGCTTGCATTTCGCGCAGGAAGCGTGCCTTGGAAGTCGCGTGCGGATTCGCGAGCACCTTGACGGCCGCCAGTCGGTCCAGGTAGCGATTGCGCGCGAGATACACGACGCCGAATCCGCCTTCGCCGAGTTTTCGCATGAGGTCGTAATCTCCAATGCGCTGAAGCGGTTCGGGAGAAGACACCGGGGATGCTTCCGACGCAGGGGACTTCTTGGCACGCGCCATCAGCGTCTCGAGCAGCGGGTCCGCCGGAGCGGAATTCGCGCGCATGGCCCCCCGGAGCGACGCAAGGAACGGGTCCGCATCTTCCTCGTGCTCTTCGACCCACTTCTGACAGGCCCGGCAGGAATCGATGTGCCGGGAGCATTTCTCCTGGAGGACCGGACCTCCGCGGCCCATGAGAAAA
>JAEUIR010000505.1 GCA_016795025.1 Phycisphaerales bacterium | reverse complement strand
CCATCGGCCGCGGCACGTAGAGCGGATCGTAGAGGTTCATCACAAACGAAATCGGCCGACCGCTAACGAGCGTGAGTTGCACGTCGCGCCAGTCTTCTTCGGTCGTGTTTTCGACGATCGCCCAGCCTTGCAAGAGCGGCTGCTTTTCGTCGTCGAGCACCAGCCGGTAGCTGGTCTTCCAGACCGGGGCCTCTTGGATATAGCTCACGCGAACCGGACGTGTCCCATCGCCCGTGAAGCGCAGCGACACGTTTTTCTTGTCGTTCGAACGGTCGGACGCCAGAAGCAGCAAGGCTTGCTGCAGTTCGGCGTCGAGTTCTTCGTTCAGCAAGCGAATACTCTGCAACGAGGCGAGCGCGACGCTTTTGAGGCCATCTTCGGTGACAAGGTTCAGAAATTCTTCTTCGACGATCTTGTCGTCGGCCGCGGCCCGTTTGCGTTTTTCGACGCCGAGGATTCGCCCCTCGATCGGCTTGGCCGCCTCGACTGCAACCTCTTCGCCGCGGACTTGGTTGAGCAATTCGGCGATCGTCGGTTCTTCCGTCAGGTCGATCGCGAACGTCTTGAGCGTCTTCGTGATCGGGTCTTTCGAGCCGTACGTGACCG
>JAEUIR010000504.1 GCA_016795025.1 Phycisphaerales bacterium | reverse complement strand
CACGTCTGAAAATGTAGGTCTAGCAACTGTATAGTATAGATTGAGGTTCCCTGTTGCGGCAGTTGTACTTGACTATAATTATCAGCGTGAAACTCACTGACTTACAATAATACACACACCTACCATTACAACCGGCCTCGTCTTCGCCTCCACTACAGTCCACTTTACCATCACACTGTCTGCCACATGTCCGGTCTGACGAAGCGCAGGGAAACAAACCGTTTTGGCTGCTACATTTATCTACAAAATACAAGCAATCAGGCTTTTCGCGTTGCAAAATGCGCACAGACGTTCCTTCACCTTCACATTTGCAGCAGGCCTGAGCCCTTGTCGTTTTGACACGCATTCAACAGCAGGCAGCAGCCGCCTCTGACTGTTCTCTCTCTCTCTCTCTCTCTCTCTGTCTCTGTTTCTGTCTCTGTCTCTAATAAACAGTGCCCACAGCAACACGTTTTTCACTCTCTCTACAACAAATTTCGTCAGTATATGCTGTTGCCAGTATGTGCTGTTTTCTCTCGTGCAAACTTTCAACTTTGCTGTTTTTTAGTAGGGCAGGGGTCCTAACATGCCGCACTATAATCGATTGACACAACAGATCGGCAGCTTTA
>JAEUIR010000503.1 GCA_016795025.1 Phycisphaerales bacterium | reverse complement strand
AGCCGGACCTTGCGCAGGGCTTCGACGGCGCGCTTGATGGTCTCATTCCAGTCGATGGTGAAGCCGCGCCGGATCTCATTGCCCAGGAAGATGTTCTCGTAGACCGTCATCTCCGGGATCAGGGCCAATTCTTGATAGATGATGGCGATGCCGACGTGCTCGCTGTCGCGGATGCCCCGGAAGGTCTGGATCTGGCCGCCGAAGAGGATATCTCCCGAGTAGGTCCCGTGGGGATAGACGCCGCTCAGCACCTTCATCAACGTGGATTTGCCGGCGCCGTTTTCGCCTACCAGGCAGTGGATTTCCCCTTCGGCCACCTGAAAGCTGACGTTGTTCAGAGCTTTCACGCCGGGGAATTCCTTGGTGATGTTGCGCATCTCCAGGATAGGGGTGCTCATAGCGGCTCTGGCTCCAGGTTGTGAGGCGGGGGGGAGGGAGAGCGGCGAGCTGCCGCCGCTCTCCCTGTTATTGTACGGTCGGACGAGGCTTACGGCAAGCCGGTGAAGTCGGACGCCGGGTAGTAACCGGAGTCGACGATGGCGGCTTTGACGTTGTCCTTGGTGACGGTGACGATGGCGGACGGCTTGGCCGGGACGTCGATCTTGCCG
>JAEUIR010000502.1 GCA_016795025.1 Phycisphaerales bacterium | reverse complement strand
ATGTATTTTGACGACGCGGGCAGCACCAGGCCAACCAACCGATTGACCAACATCAGGACGCCACCCAGCAACAATCGCCAGCGGGCAGCGACAATCAGCTCTTTTGCCTGAGGCCAGGCAGTCGAAAGTTTGGCGCGGTTTTTTGTGTCTTCCGGCATGAATTTGGTGTTTCTCCTTTTCCGTCACGCGCGTCTCGGCGTCACAAACGCCATTCAGGTGATCAGTCAGCCGCTCTTACTTCGCCTTCACCTTTCCAACACCAGCAGTCGAAAACCGCACCACGCCCCACATTTCAGGCCGATGCATATCCACGACTCCTTGCGGCGACCAAACCCAGTTGTCTTCTTTGGTCTTGGGAACTTTCTGATACTTGCCATTGACGATTTCGTGTTGCCATTCGACGCGGGAAAAATTCACGCGCCATTGGTCACCGTTGGCGGGCGGAGCTGCTTTGTGTGCGTATTCGCCCAAGACCGACCAGGGAATCGCCATTTCGACCGTCCAGCCCTTATCCCGATCTCGCGGATCATTCAATGTCCCGTTGACCTGAACCGCCGTCAGCAAGCCTTTGATATCCCAATTGTCCTGCGCTTTGCCGCCATCGCGAT
>JAEUIR010000501.1 GCA_016795025.1 Phycisphaerales bacterium | reverse complement strand
TGTCATATGTTTTCTATGTTATAACAGAAGAAATGTATCTATCGAGCAGAGACAGCGAGAAAGGAAGAAAAAGGTAATTTCTTTGGAAAAATAAAAAACGAATATGTATATTTGAATAATTAATAAGGTTGTATTGAAATGTGTATCGTCAGAGATGGCCTCGTTTGCCTAGGAGGGACAATATGCCTAGTTGTCGTTCTTTTGTTCGTGTGACTTCAGAAGCGAGGCTGTCGAAGTGTCGGGAATAACAAAAAAACGAGAGAGAGAGAGAGAGAGAGAGAGAGGAAAAAAACGAAGGAGAAGGGAAACGTTCCTCTCGAACGTTGTCGTCCCCCCTCTTCTCGCTTCATAATTAGAATGAATACTGCGTTGTTTGCTCGTCGACACACAACTCGAGAACACGAAGCAACACAAAAAGAAGAAGAAGAAGGAGGAGGGATCGTCAATTGTCTTTGGGCGTTCATACTTACCATAGAGTTCAAATGTTAGATTGTGTAATCCAAATAGAACAGAGTGAGAGGAAGAGAGAGAGAGAGGAAAAACTACAATTTATCTCTACATCCGCACATATGACAGTGCACAGTCGGTCATTAGTACAATTATCGACTG
>JAEUIR010000500.1:479-609 GCA_016795025.1 Phycisphaerales bacterium | reverse complement strand
GACTTCCTGGTCCTGATGCGCCTGCGCGGGCAGGTGGAAGCGCTGCGCGAAGGGCGCAAGCCGGACAACTACATCACGCTGGATCGTCTGAACATGATGGAATTTGGCCGGCTGCAAATCGCCTTGAAGG
>JAEUIR010000500.1:0-469 GCA_016795025.1 Phycisphaerales bacterium | reverse complement strand
AGAAATTCCAGGAGTTCATCAAGGGTCACTTCAACCTGCATCTGCTCAGATGATTCGGCGACCGCGTCCATTGGGAGTCGCGTGAGCCCGTCCGAACTGTTGTGAACTTCTGGCGCAGCAGCGCTTACCGTGAAAGTCGCGTCAGCGACTCACGAATCTCCCCTCTCCACTCGCGGGAGAGGGAAACGGTCAGGGCTTTCATTATCCGGGGTGTCTCACAAAGCCATGACCGTTAGGCCGCTGCGCGCGCCCGCTCAAAACAGGTTTGCTTCCGAGTCGTCGTCCTTTTTCACGCCCGGTTTGCGCCCGCGTGCCGGCGTCGGTGGATCGCACGAGAGGCGGCAACTGATGCCCTCGATCTTCCGGCCCTCGATGAAGCGGGTTACCCGGCAACAGATTACGTCTCCCGATGCAGCGAGCCGCGCGATTTGCTCGCGTAACTCGACGAGCGGGATGTTGAGCGCCTCGG
>JAEUIR010000004.1 GCA_016795025.1 Phycisphaerales bacterium | reverse complement strand
CCAGGCTGGTGAGCGGTCTTATAACCCGCGCGTGCGTATTTTTCGGTTCCATCCCTGCAACATCGGTAACGAGTTGCCGACGCAAGCTATACCCCATATTGCGGAATACGTGCTAAATCCCAGCACGACCGAGACCGAACATGTGATGTCCACGCCGCTCATCATTCGCAGAAGTGTCGCGGGTCAATCCAGGACGTACTCGATTGTGCGCACGAACTGGCGTGTTTATTGTCATGATATCAGCGCAATGCCATCCAATTGTGCTGATCCGTTGCCACCGTCACCTCCGTTGGTTTGGAAGTTCCCGGATCCCACCTACGATGGAGCTGGAGCTCGGTTTACACCAGCGTCGGAGCCGGGAATCGATATTGAATCCGGCTCCGCTACGTTTGCAAACACGATTGTTGGCGGGACGAATCCGGACGAGGACTTCGTCTTCGTCGTGGGCACGATTGAAGTCGGAGGCCCGAATCTGCATACTCGCTTGTACCGTTTAGATCCGGATACAGGGCGGCCGCCCTCATCGAATCCTTATGTCCTGCTGCGCCTAAACGGCGAGATTTTGCAAACGCCGGCGGTCTCGCCGATATCCACGGGCGATTCCAACCTGATTCTTACGCCGTCGTTTCGTGGTCAAGGCTACATTCCGACGGATCCTATGTTGAGCGGTGTTCGCGCCAGCTTTATTGACGAAATGATCGAGCGCATTGATGACTGTGGCACGCTGGCGCCGTGGGGCGCCTACGGCTCTGTTACCGTACACGACTGGACTCGAGCCGCGCGTGAACTCGCGGATGGCGTTGTCGCCTCCGACAATTCCGGAGTCTACTCCTTCGACAATATCGTCACCGGAACGGGTGCGCTCTCGATCCGTGACTACTACTGCTTTAGCTGGGAGGAGTTTGGTGCCCCGCCCAGATTAGGGAATTCGTATTCAGGTACGCCGGTCGTCTTTCCAGATCGTCATTTCATCGTCGTCAATGAAGACGGCGAGATGCGTCGGTATTTGGGCCCAGCGGGTGCAACCGGCGCGATTTCCGGCGCTGGACTTTTCGATAACTGGTACATTACCAAATTGGCGTGGCGTTGGGTGCATATGGCCGGCGACTCGGCTGGCCGGTTTTATGTAGGAATCGCGGGCTCGGGCGGTGACGGCGGCCTAGTGTATGCGTTTCAGAACGCAAGAGATCCTGTAACGAATATAATCTTGCGAGCGTGGGGTGCTATAGCGTTCGACCCGCGCTTCGACGACCCAACAACCCCACCGCCGTTGTGCTGTGACGGACTCAATCTTCGCCGACAGATCGAAGGCCCGCCGGCGATCGACGAGGATGGCACGCTGATCATCAGTTCACGCGGCTACGTGCTGGCGCTCCGACCTCTGCTGGGCGACCTGAATGGCGACGGTTGCCGGAACAATTTCGACATTGATGCCTTTGCGTTGGCAATCACAGATTCTTATTGGTGGGAACATACGAACCCTGACCCACCCAATGGTGCTGGTGAGGACACCGGCTTTGGCGAACGATTTGGCGTAAACCTGCTTGGCGTGGCCGACTGTAATAATGACGGCGTCTTTAACAACTTTGATATCACTCCATTTGTGAACCTCATTGTCAATGATACTCGCTGCTCGGCCGGATACGGAACGACGCCGGCATGTTGTGATTGCTCTCCCGCATGCAGCGGCGGCGGAGAAGGCGCCCAGGCGCCCGGTGGTGGCGGCGACGGGGCATCGGAATCCTCACAAGATCAAGAGGACGAAGCCGGCTGGGCACACTTCTGGGAAGTGGTCGGGCGGTTGTACGCGGAGTATGGATCGTGAAAGCCTTTCTGTTGGCAATCGCTATATACTTGATGGCCGGGTGGGCGCTTCAAGCCGCCACGGCACAAATCAACCGCGATGTGGTTCACATCGGAGAGCGCGCCTATCTGCGCAGTCACCGCAACATATCGCCATTTAACTTTGACCATCAACTGGATATGTCTGTGGACAGCGGCGTGATCGCCATCAGCGGCTGGCTGGAAGTTCCCGATGCGCAAGAGCAATTGGGCATACAGCACTTTGATCACTGGCTGTTTCCGCTTCATAACCCCGTATGGGTCGACCCGGATCGCGCGGAGCGGGCGATTTCCCACTCCGCGGACGCGCGCTCGGGGCGCACCGTTGCATTCTGGGGCGCGCGCACTGGAACCGGAGGCAATTGGCTGCGGATATTCTCGTCGCAGGGCGAGCCGCTGGCGCCTTCCACGCTTGTCGGACATATGCAGAACGCGCCAACACGATTAGTTGGGATTTCTGAGTCCAACGTTTTGGCGTTGATTGGGGTTCAGGCGTACTCGATGCGCTGGTATTCTATTGATCTCCAGCCGCTTGGCAATCTCACGCAATTTGTCGGTCCCATGGGAGGTTACAACACTATTTCCGATGTAGAAATCTCGCCGGAAAGCAGCTATGCCGTTGTGTCGTATACAAACTACTTCAGTAATGGACAGTTCACGCGCGTATTCTATCAAATAGTGTATCCGGATAGTGCATTTGATGCGCCAGTGGAAGTCGCATTGTATGACGTTGTAAGTGATTGTGTAGAGATTCTCTTGAACGATGAACTTGGAATTGCGTTTAGCTCGAATCCGCCAGGAGTGATTTACTTACAGCGTCGGTTGATTGATGGCACGGTTGTGCGCGCCGCCGAACTGGATGGACTATATTACGATGTAACATTTGACGATCAAGGCGCCTGTGTGCTACTCACGAGAGTCAGTAATACGCTCTTTCATCTTCAACTGCTTGATGCGCAGTGGGTCGCGCTGGGACCGCCGTTTGATTTTACAGAAAACTCCGGCGCGGCGCCTTATCGGGTGATCGACGATATCCGCAAACGCCTCGCCATCGACAACGACGTGGTTGCCGTTTTATGGGGTGCTTACAATGGCCCTGGCGCCGGCTGGTATCTCACCTCGCTTACCCCGTTCCTCCCCGGCGACATGAACCGCGACGGCCTGGTCAATAACTTCGACATTGACGCATTTGTTTTCGCGCTTAGCAACCTGCCGGCCTACGCGGCGACATACAACATCCCCGAAGACGCGGCCGTCATCATCGGCGATATCGATGAAGACGGAGCGTTGAACAATTTCGACATCGACCCGTTCGTACTGCTATTGGCGGGGGATTAGCGTGCGGGCATATCGATAGGATGTGACGGAGGAATATGGCCGCTAAATTTTAGGCGTGGATGAAATGACGACGTCGGGCCTTCACAATTGGGGGCCGACACCCGCCGTCAAAACCGGTTTCGCAACCCCGCGTGCAAAAACGCGCAGTTTGGCCGGGCTTCACAATCCGCCTAAACTCGGTCGCCTCGACAAATTTGCTTTGTGTTCATTCCGCGGCTTGCTAGGATGATGCCGGCGCTGGATGGTGGTCCGTCTTCCGCGTGCGCTCGCATGCGCGCCACATCCGTTGATTGAAACATAAATTCGGAGGTTTCGATGCGCAGCAAACTGACTCGCTCGCTGTTCGCCGTCGCGTTCTCGATGCCGGTTGCGCTTGCCACCGCAGGCGCGTTGACCGTCGTTTCTCACTCTCCTACTCGTCACTCGATGGTCGTCTCTCTCTCGCCCGTGATCGACATTAACTTCGGCCAGCCGGTAAATGCGGCGACCGTCACCAACAGCAGCTTTCGCGTCTTTGGCAATCACGTTGGTTCAATGCCGGGAAGCGTTGCATTGGAGAATGGCGGCCAGACGATTCGTTTCACGCCATCCCGGGCTTTTCATGCCGGCGAGATGGTCACGGTGACGCTCTCTCACGACATCCAGGCCACAGACGGCAGCCCGCTTCGCGCCGCCGGTTACGTTTATCAATTCATGATCGCGGCCGGACAGGCCACGCGACAATTCACGATGACGCAGGAATTCACCGTCGAGGATTTTCCGGGCGAATTTCCGCGCATTTACGGCGGCCAGGCGTCGGATTTGAACGAGGACGACTGGGTCGATCTCGCGATTGTCTGCGAAGAGTCCGCTGACATCCGCGTTTATCTCAATCAGGCGGACGGCAGCGGCGATTTCGGGCCGCGCGTGATTCCCAGCGCCACCACCGGCGGCCTGCCGAGTCCGAACGCTGCCGCGGATTTTGATAATGACGGCAACCTCGACATTGCGACGGGCAATTACACAACCAATGATGTGACGATCCTGCGCGGCAATGGCAACGGGACATTCGGACCACGACAGGACGTCGCGCTCGGCGGTTCAGCGCGCGGTTTGGCCGCCTTCGACATGGACGGCGACGGGGATCAGGACATCGCCTGCTCCGTGCCGGGCGTGAGCCGGGTGGCGTTGATGTTGAACAACGGAGCGGGCGTGTTTGGCGCGGCCACTCTGATCGAAGGAGGAGGGAATGCGGAATACGGGCTTTGCGCCGCCGACATGAACAATGATGGAATCCTCGATCTTGTGATCGGCAACGAAAGCAGCTCGACAATTACCATTCTCCGCGGCAACGGCAATGGCACGTTTACGTTGATCTCAACGCGGGCCTGCGGCGGGCCGCCCTGGGTTGTGGTTTGCGGCGACGTGAACGGCGACGGCAATATGGATGTGGCTTGCGCCAACTCGGGCGCGGGCAATAACGCAATCTTGCGTGGGAACGGTGCCGGCGCACTCACCGCGGCCACCACGTATGCGATCGGTGGCCATACGCCCGCGACAGACCTCGCGGATCTCGACGGCGACGGCGATCTCGACATGCTTGGTTCGAACTTCGGCAGCGGCTTCTGGCGCCTCTGGCAAAACAACGGAAGCGGTACGTTCACGTTCGTTCAGGATTTCCCGGCCGCAAGCAACCCGGCCTGCGCGATTCTGGTTGATGTGAATAATGATCGCGCGATGGACATGGTGCATCTCGACGAGATTGCTCAGATTGTTCGCATCTGGTCGAATCGACCGATCTATCAACCCGGTGATCTCAACTGCGACGGCGTCGTGAACAACTTTGACATCGACGCGTTCGTACTGGCGTTAGTCAATCCGGCCGGCTACGCAGCGCAATTTCCCAATTGCGACCGCGATCTGGCCGACGTGAACAACGACGGCAGCGTCGACAACTTTGATATCGATCCGTTCGTGGACTGCGTACTGAATAGTGGATGCTAATGTTCTGTCATAGTTGAGTTAGCGGAGATGTCCGTGGTTTCGCAGCGACGGGGTCGCCGACGCGCACCGGCGAGACGCCGATGCTCCCCGTCAATTCGGAGTTGACGGAGCACTAGGTTCGACGCCATCCAGCGGGGCCCGCGGTCCGGGCAGGCGGGCCCCGATTTCATCCTCCGGATTCTGCAATCCTGCAAACCCCATTCAAGCCGGACCAGCCGCAGCCATCACGCAAAATCACGCCGCTCGCCGACCGTGAGCCGTGACAATTCTGTTACGAACTTGCTTTTGAAATCGGGGGTGGCAGCATTATGCTAGGGGTAGTTCGGTCGGGGGAAATCGGGTGTGGCCGGCAGCCTCCAGCGCTGTCGGCTGAGTGCGAGCCACGTAACCACTTAGGAGCGACTCGATGCGAAGTGTATTCCCAAAGCGCGGTTGGATCGTCTGCGCGGCCCTGTATTCGGGGCTGCTGAGCAGCGCGGTCATGGCACAACAGGCTTTCGGCACGCAAGCGCAAGCTGTCAACGAGGGCTTGTTCCCCGGAAGGTTTGAGTCGGCCACGCGCGGCGAGCGCGTCTTGGGCCTTTGGTACGCCTACCAGGCGCCCGAATTCGGTACGGCGACGTTCACGACCTGCGACGGAACCACGGCTGACACGGTCATTGAGTTGTGGAGTGCGATGCCGGCGGATGGTGGTGAAATGATCGCCAGTGACGACGACGGTTGTGGCCAGCAATCAGCCGTGGCCACGATGATCCAGGGCGGTGACCATATCTTTGTTCACGTGTTGGGATATGGCGGCGAGTCCAGCGATTTCCAACTGACCATCAGCTTTTGGCCGGCCAGCGAGCCGATCGAAGGCGGGTTGTCCTCCGCCGGTCCGGACGTGAAATACACCGATTGCACCTCGTCCGACAATCACGGCGTGGTCGGCGCCATTCGCGCGTATTCGTTCGGAACGAACACCTGCAACATCGGCAATCAGAACCTGCTGTGGACCAACAACGGCACGCCGGCGATCGGCTTTAACATGTTCCGTTTGTCCGACGGCCGCCTGATTCAGATCGGCCTCGGTTTCGCAAAGACAGCGTGCTGCGCGGCCGCGGGCAACGGCTGCGGCATGAACTGCAACGGTCAAGGCGGCAATGTGCTCGGCTCCGGCTGCCTCGATGTATATGGCTCGGGCTGGAATGCGTCGCAGCCGCGACTCGCTCCGCGCTCCGTCATTAACGCCTACACCGGCACGATCGGCGCTTTCGCCGGCACCAGCGGCAATGCCATCTTCCGCCGCTGCCAAGTGCTCGATACTGACCTGACCACGCCGAACGCGCTGTATTTTATGGACGGCCTTTACGTCGGAACTGACGATGCCACGGCGGGGAATCGCAATAACAACGCATCGTACAAGCGTGTGACGGTTGCGGCCGGCACGCGAAATCTGACTTTTCAGGGCGCGATGCAGCAGGCGGTTCCCGGCATTCAGGCATGGCGCGATCATGGGCTGGGCGCGAATACACCCGATCCGACTGTGAACATCGGGCAGGTCGATGTGCCGTCCGAGGGGCGATTCTGGTATGCGTTTAAGGTCACGTCGCTGCCGAACGGAAACTTCCGGTATGACTACGCGGTCTACAACCTCACTTCCGACCGGTCCGGCGGCTCGTTCCGCGTCCCGCTTCCGCCGCTCGCAACTGTGACCAACATCGGCTTCCGTGACGTGGATTACCACTCGGGCGAACCGTATTCGAACGCCGACTGGGTCGTCGATGTGGCAGCGGACGGGATCACTTGGCGCAGCCCGCAGACCTTTGAGCAGAACCCCAACTCCAACGCCTTGCGCTGGGGAACGATGTACAACTTCTGGTTCGAATGCGATCGGCGGTCAACCAGAGCGGACGCCACACTCGGATTGTTCAAACCACATACACCCAACAACGTCACGTTTACCGCCGATGTCCCGATGGCCACCACGGGTGATTTGAATTGCGATGGCCGCGTCGACAACTTCGACATCGACGCGTTTGTGACGGCCTTGGGCGATGCGGAAGCGTATGCCGTTGAGTATCCCGGCTGTGATCGAATGCATGGGGACGTAAACGGCGATGGTGCGGTGAACAACTTCGACATCAACGCGTTTGTGAACATTCTTCCCGGCTAAGCTCCGCGGACGGTTTTGTCCGTTTAGAGCGGGATGACCTGCTTTCCGATAATACGCTGGCGGCGGTTGCGCGAGATCGCGCGGCCGCCGGCGGCGAGCAATTTGCCGGTTGGCGCTGATTCAGGAATCTGGCATAATATGCGACTCGAATGGCTGCATCGCGCTCAGGCGCTGCGGCACAGCGATACAAAGGTGCAATCATGCGAATTCCGCATCGTCGAAGCAAAACCAAGCGCAAACGGCAATTTGGGTTTTTGGCGCGCATGCGCACACATGACGGGCGCAAGATGGTGAATCGCAAGCGCCGTCTTGGACGCCGGGTGAACGTTAAAGACTAAAGAACCCTGACAAAGCGCTCGCCGCGCCGCCAGGCGTCCGCTTCCTTCCGGGAGCGGTTCGGTAACGCCTGCGTGGCTCTGTTCGGCTGGGCGTGAGTGGCGCGGATTGGCATAGTTGGTCGCGGAAGCGTGGCGGGCCGCTACAATTCCCGCGGCGGTGCCGGCGAGATTCGTCCGTCATCCAGCGATTTCCGCAGGGCAGGGACTTGGCCGATGAAAAAATGTCGCTCGCTGCTCGTCACGGCGCTTTCGCTTGGATCGCTGA
The DNA here is from genome assembly GCA_016795025.1 of Phycisphaerales bacterium. GTDB lineage: Bacteria > Planctomycetota > Phycisphaerae > UBA1845 > Fen-1342 > JAEUIR01. The sequence continues at coordinate 48,890 of JAEUIR010000004.1, read as the reverse complement.
TTTTCGGCTGCGTCGGCAACACGTCTCAATCCGCCACCAATAGCAATGACAACTCCGGCGGCAGCACCGCCGCTCGAGATGCGAGCAGCGACTCTCGAAGGAAATTCCCCTTGGATGGCCTTGAGACCGCTGCGATTTCGGTGAACGGCAAAACCATCACGGTCTGGCTCGCGCAGGACGAGGCCCACCGCACCGAGGGCCTGATGTTCGTTCAACCGGAAGAACTCGGCGACACGCAAGGCATGCTGTTTGTTTTTCCGGATGAGCGGCTGCTTGGTTTCTGGATGCGTAACACCGTCACGCCGCTCGACATCGCGTTCGCCCGCATGGATGGCACGATTGTGCGCATCTGGCAGATGCCGCCGCTCACGCTGAATACGTTTCCATCCGGCGAGCCGGCCATGTTTGCGCTGGAAATGAAAGCCGGATCGTTCGAGAAACTCGGGATTCGCGAAGGCGATCGCCTCGATATCCCGCAGGACATACTTAAGCCCACCCCCTAAGTACACGAAGGTTCGATTAGGCCGGAATTCCGATCGCGCGGCGACGCGTCTCGCCGTTCGGTCCGCGAAATATCCGCCCATAACAGCCTCGTGGCAAGAATGACCGGACACTCCAGCGTTCTGATATTGAGTGGATACTCCGTCCGCACAAATGGCGTCGACGCCGCGTTGCGCGCCCGTGGTTTCCGAACGGCGTGTCTCGAACTCGGCAGTACATTGGCGGAAGATTCCGTCGCGTTTGACGCAGCGGCGATCATTCTTCCGGAGGATAGCGCGGATTCCGCGCAGCCGGTGCTGCTCGGCGCGCTCGCCGACCTGACGCGCTTCCGCATCGGAACGCTCGTATGGGGTAACGCGGGACTCGCCGCGTCGTCGTCCGACGGACTGCTCGATGGTGTTCCGGCGAACGCAACATGCGAGGAAGTCGTGGGCCGTCTGGCCGCCATCGCGCATCAGGCGCCGCTGATCCGTCGCATGGGGCGAGAGATCGACAATTTGCATCGGCTCGGCGCGCAGCTCAACCGCTATTTCAGCGAGATCGATCAGGAACTGCGGCTGGCCGGCCGCTTACAGCGTGATTTTCTGCCGCGCGAATACCCGAGCGTGCAGGGGCTGGCATTCGGCGCGACATATCGACCCGCTTCGTGGGTCAGCGGAGATTTTTACGATCTGTTCAGGCTCGACGAGGAGCACGTGGCGTTCTTCATCGCGGATGCGATGGGGCACGGCCTCGCGGCCGGATTGCTCACCATGTTCCTGCGACAAGCGCTGATCACCAAGCGGGTTTCCGGCCGCGAATACGCGCTGATCGACCCGGCGAATGTGGTCGCGTCGCTGAACGAGTCGCTGTTGAGCGCCCGTCTGCCGAGCCAGCAATTTGTGACGGCGGTGTATGGCACCGTCAACCCGCGCAGCGGCGAGGTTCGGCTGTCGCGCGCGGGGCATCCTTATCCGATCCTGTTCCGCGCCGACGGGACGCTCGAAGAGCTTCGGTCTGACGGGGCGCTGCTGGGTGTCGCGGACGTCGGCGACGAGTTTCCAGAACTGCGTTTCACGCTCAACCCCGGCGAGAAAATCCTGCTGTACACCGATGGCATCGAAGAGCTGCTCGTCGATCCGCGTGAAGACAGCGACGCGCCGCCGCGGTTCACTTCTCTTGTTCATGGATGGCGCGGACTGCGCGCGGAGCAGGTCATCGCCGGTCTCAATCGCCATCTGGATCGACAGACCGGGTCGCTGCATCCCGCCGACGACGTTACCGCTGTGGCGATTGAACGCGTAGCCGATTGAAGTGGTTACGGACGCCGGAGCACCAATCACGCGCGGACGCTGACAAATCTCATCGTGCCTAACCAGGCTGCTGCTATACTGGTCTAACTGGCATCGCACTCGGATTTCTCAGTCTGATCGACCTGGAGGCAAGAAATGAGCGATCTTCATTGGGTTGGCGGTCAAGCTGCATCGCGATTTTGTCGATCGGCGGCAAGGCTGACCTTCGCGGCCGTTTGCGGGGCGGCGACGTCGTCGGCTGTCGCACAAAACACGTTCGTCAACTGGGAAAACCACCCCATCCATCCAACCGAGATCACGCCGGACGGCACGCGATTGCTCGTGACGAACACGCCGGATGCGCGAATCGAGGTTTTTGACATCACCGGCCAGCGACCGCGTCACCTCATGTCGATTCCCGTCGGTATCGACCCGGTGTCCGTGCGCGCGCGAACCAACGCCGAAGCATGGGTCGTCAACCATATCAGCGACAGCATCAGCATTGTTGATCTACCAACTGGCCGCGTCATAAACACGATTACAACGGCGGACGAACCCTTTGATGTCGTGTTCGCAGGCACGGCGCAAAGGGCCTTTGTGTCCTGTTCGCAGGCGAACCAGGTCCAAGTCTATGACCCGGCTGCGCCGAATACCGCGCCCATTTCGATTGACATCGACGCTGAGGATCCGCGCTCGATGGCGGTCAGCCCGGACGGCCAAACGGTGTATGTCGGCATCTGGGAGTCGGGCAATGCATCAACGATTCTCGGAGGCGGGGCGGATGGCACAATCATCGGCTTTCCGCCAAACGCCGTGAACGAGCCAGTCGGGCCGTACGCCGGCCAGAATCCACCGCCGAACGACGGCTCGCAGTTCAACCCGCCGATCGCGGCCGGACTGCCGAATCCGCCGAATGTCGGCATGATCGTAAAGCGCGACGCGCTTGGCCGGTGGATGGACGACAACAATCGTGACTGGACGAACCTGGTCAGCGGACCGAACGCCGGACTTTCCGGCCGGCCGGTGGGCTGGACGCTTCCGGATCATGACATTGCGGTCATCGACGCGAATACGCTAGCGCTGACATACATCAACGGCCTGATGAATATCGTGATGAGCCTCAATGTGAATCCGGCTACAGGCGCGATTTGCGTTGTCGGAACGGATGCAATCAATGAAGTTCGCTTCGAGCCGAACGTCAACGGCATTTTCGTTCGTGCTGAAATCGGAATCGTGGATCCGTCGCAACCGGGGGCCGCGGTTCTGCGAGACCTGAATCCGCACTTGGATTACTCGACTTCAACCGAGCCTCAGGCAGTGCGCGATCTGTCAATCGGCGATCCGCGCGGCGTGGTTTGGGACGCAAGCGGCACGCGCGGGTTTGTGACCGGCATGGGTTCGAACAGCGTGATTGTCATTGACGCCGAGGGTCAGCGCAGCGGGGCGACACAGGTGATCGACGTGGGCGAAGGACCGATCGGGGGCGCGCTGGATCAGGCTCGATCGCGACTGTACGTGCTGAATCGCTTCGAAGGTTCGCTGAGCGTCATCGACACCGATGCGCTGGCGGTAATCGATACGGTTGACCTCTTTGACCCCACGAGCGCGGCGATCAAGGCCGGCCGCAGGCATTTTTACGACACGCGACTGACGAGCGGGTTGGGTCAGGTGTCGTGCGCCTCGTGCCATGTCGATGCCCGCATGGATCGTCTCGCGTGGGATCTGGGTGATCCATCCGGCGCGATGGCGCCGCTGACGGGCCAGAATCTGGGTGGCGGCATTCCCGGCCTGACGCCTCAAACGACGTCGCCTCCGTTCAGTGACTTTCATCCGATGAAAGGCCCCATGACCACGCAGACGATGCAGGGAATCATCGGTCTCGAGCCGCTACATTGGCGCGGTGACCGGGACGGCATTGAGGAATTTAACGGCGCGTTCGAGTCGTTGCTTGGCGACGACACGCAGCTCACGCAACAGGAAATGCAGGAATTCGAGAACTTTCTGGCGACGATTACATTTCCGCCGAATCCGTTTCGAAATCTGGATAACACGCTGCCGGCGAGTTTGCCGCTGCCGGGACATTACAAATCAGGCCGATTCGGCGGCGCGGGACAGCCGCTGCCGAACGGCAACGCGCAAAATGGGATGACGCTCTATCGCAGCACGACGCGGCGACTGGACAACAACGCCTTTGCGTGCGTGACGTGCCATACGCTGCCGACCGGCGCGAGCGCGGATTACACCTGGACCGGCTCCTCGTATCAGCCTTTTCCCGTCGGGCCGCTCGGCGAGCGGCATCATTTCCTCGTCTCAACCGATGGCTCGTCGAATCGCGCGATCAAAGTGCCGCAGCTTCGAAACACGTACGAAAAAGTCGGTTGCGAGATGACGCAGACATCCAGTCGCGCGGGATTTGGCGTGCTGCACGACGGCAGTGTGGATTCGCTGGCGAGATTCGTTTCGGAGCCGGTGTTTCGTGTCAACAACGATCAGGAGGTGGCCGATCTGGTGGCGTTCATCCTGAGTTTGTCAGGATCCGATCTGCCGGCGGGCTCGACAACCAACATTTTTATTCCACCGGGAACCGCCAGCAAGGACAGCCACGCCGCAGTCGGACGACAAACGACTGTAGTCGATTATTCGAGCGCGCCGCCGGCGCAAGTTTCGCTCATCAACAATCTCGTTTCGCATGCAAACTCGAACAAAATCGGCCTGATTGCCAAGGCCAGCCTGAATGACGAGCCGCGCGGCTGGGTTTTCATCGGCAGCAGCACGTTTCAGTCGGATCGGGCTGCCGAGACAATTTCACTAATAAATCTGCTGGCGCTCGCGGCTCCCGGCGCGGAGTTAACACTGACGGCGGTTCCGTTCGTGGCACGGACGCGAATGGGCATCGATCGAGACGCCGACGGCTTCTACGACGCCGACGAGATCGACGCGTGCAGCGATCCGGCGGACGCCGGCATTGTTCCCGGCGGGCCCGGAGCATACTGTCGAGGCGACGCCAACTGCGACGGATCGGTCAACAATTTTGACATCGACGCGTTCGTGCTGGCGTTGACCGACACGGCTGCTTATGCGCTTGCGTACCCGAATTGCGTCATCGCGACTTCCGACGTGAACCAAGACGGCGCGGTGAACAACTTTGACATCGACCCATTTGTCGCTTGCATCGCGGCGGGAGGGTGCCCGTAGCGGTCCGGCATCCGGCGAACACCCGTGTCAGCGAGATGTTGGCCACCCATGCACCGATGTGAACGGGCGTCAACATCGTGTATTCACCCAGTTCACTTCTGTGATGGTTCGCAGACATCGTTTTCGGATGCGCGCGTGTATAATCCCACACACTCTAGGACGGGTGCGTGGGATAGATGGCCATGGATGCTGAGCCGATTCAAATCCTGATTGCCTCGCCGCACGAATTCGTGTCCGCATCAATAGAGGCCGCGCTTCACGCGGATGCCGAAAAATTCGGTTATCACTTGAATGTCGTTACAAGCCGCGCGTGGGAAGCAGGCGGGGGTGACAGAGCGCATTGGGACTTGGTGATCGCCACGGACGGCTTGATTCCGGCTCTCGTCGCTCAGGGGGGATCATCGATTCAAACGCCGTTCGTGCGGTTGCAGTCGTCGTCCGCTTCGGCGGAATCCGGCCTGAACCACTGCGAGTTTGACGCATGGTCGCCAACTGATTTGAAATCCGCTGCGTTTGCGAGTCACGCCCATCGCGCACTGATGATGGCCCATTGCATTCACCTGCGGCGCGTCGCCGAGTCGGAGTCCGCGCGATCTGCCGAGCAGTTTCAGTTTGCGCTCGACACCGCGAAGATGAAAACCTGGAGCGCCGATTTCACGGACGCGCTCTTCGCGCATTCGAGCCACGCGGAACAAAGTCGCGCGGTTATTCAGTCCAGGCTGTCAAGAGTCCTTTCCTCGGACATGGGCGCTCTGATGGCCGCGGTGGCGAAAGCAATCAAAGACCGTGAGCCTTTCAGCGCCGAATTTCGCGTTGCGCGCGACGACGGCACCACCGGATGGGCTTTCGCCAAGGGGCGCGTTATCACCGGCCCAAACGAAGAACCGCTGGCGATCGCTGGAATCGAACTCGACATCACCGAACGCAAATTGCTGGAGCAGCAACTGCGTCGTGCGCAGCGCATGGAAACAATTGGTCAACTTGCGGGAGGCGTCGCTCACGACTTCAATAACCTGATCACCGCGATTTTTGGGCACGTGGCGATGGCGGCTGACCAGTTGCCGGCGGAGCACCCAGTGCAGCGCTCCCTGCATGCCATCGAGCACGTAGCGCAGCAGGGCAACCGAGTGACGCGGGGTATGCTCGCATTCTCGAAGCACTCGGTCGGCGATAAGCGCTTGGTGGATTTGTGTCGCATCGTGGATGAAGCGATTCGGCTCGTCAGGCCGATCATGCCGGCATCCATTCGAATCACCATGCACATCCCCCGAGAAGAGCCCGTCTGGATTCTCGCGGACGACGCGCAGTTGCAACAAGTGATTTTGAATGTGGCCGTGAACGCGCGAGACGCGATGCCCGAAGGCGGGGAGCTCGAAGTGACTGTCATCGCGCGTGCAGACCAGACTGTGCCAGGCACTGCGGCCGCCGCCGTGTTGCGCATTAGCGACACCGGCGTCGGGATCGCGCCGGATGTGCAGGAACGGATATTTGATCCGTTTTTCACAACCAAGGACCGTACCTACGGAACGGGGCTGGGCCTTTCGATCGTTCACGGCATCGTGAGCGAGCACGGAGGGCGCATCCAAGTTCAATCCGCGCCGCACCGCGGCACGACGTTTGAAATATCCTTGCCGCGCGCGGCGGCCCCGCTGACCGCGCCGCGGAGTCCCGCAACTCCTTCGCACGCATCGCGCGGTCGTGGCGAGTTGATTCTCGTCGCTGAAGATCATGAACAGATCCGCGAGCTAATCGGCGCGACACTGCGCTCACTGGGATATCGAGTGAGCCTTTCCGCAAATGGCGAGGAGTTTCTGGACGCGCTTCGATCCCAGCGAGAACAGGTTCGGCTGGCGCTCGTTGACGCCGATTTGCCGAAATGCACCGGGAGTGAGTGCGTCCGGCAACTCCGCGGCCACGATGACCGGCTGCCGGTCATCGTCGCCACGGGCGCCGTGGATTTGCCCGTGGACGACTTGGTTGATGAGGTGACGATCATCCTGCGAAAACCATATCGCATGCAGACGTTGGCGGAGCATGTCGCGGCATTGATGAAACAGCAACACAACGGAGGCGAATCGATATGAGTGATTCCATTTCTGTCGTCATGGCTGACGATCACGCGCTTTTGCGAAGCACGCTTGCCGATTGGCTGCGGAGCGCTCCCGACATTCGAATTGTGGCCGCGGTCGAGAATGCGGACAAAGCTATTGGCGCGGTGGAGCAGCAGGGGGCTGACGTTGTATTAATGGATATCGATATGCCGGGAACCGCGGCATTCGAAGCAGCGCGGCAAATCCGACGCAAGAGCCCGCGAACAAAGATCATTTTTCTGAGTGCTTTTTTTCACGATCAGTACATCGAGCAGGCGCTCGACGCCGGGGCAATGAGCTATCTCACGAAGGGCGAGCCGCCGGAAACGGTCATTTCGGCCATCCGCAGTGTTGCAGCCGGCGGCGTTTATTTTTCGCCGGAGGTTCAGGCGCGTCTGATTATCGATTCCGATCGGCCGCGCTTGGCGCACAGCGGACATACGCGAGTTTCGACACTAACGACACGCGAGTTGGAGGTGCTTCGCTACCTGGCGCGCGGCCATTCAAAGAAAGAGATTGCGGCGATCATGGATATCGGAATGAAGACCGTGGAAAAGCACACTGAGAATCTGATGAGCAAGCTTGATATTCACGATCGCGTCGAATTGGCGCGCTATGCGATTCGCGAAGGCCTGGCGGAGGCGTGAGCCAATTGCAGATTTGGGATCGGATGAACGCCCCGGTGCAAAATCGGGCGTTTACCCCATAGCAAAGAAAGTCGATATCGGCAAGAATTTCAAGTGCTTCTTTCCCCCTCCGGAGAGCGCCGCGTGGCCCCGAAACTGCACGGCGCTTTCTTCTTTTTTACGCAGCGCGAAAAAGGATTGGTCGCCATCAGCGGCCGGCGTTGTATCGAACCACGCCATCGACGATTGTCGTCTCCGCTCGCCCACGGACTTTCCACCCGTCAAATGGCGTATTTCGGCTGCGCGAACGCATTTCACCGGCGTCGATCGCCCAATCGATCGCCGGGTTGATGATCGTGACATCTGCGGGCGTGCCGGGCTTCAGCGTGCCGCCGTTGACGCCCAGTAACGCGGCCGGGCGCGTGGACATTGCATCGATCAGGCGGAGCCAGTCTATCACGCGCGGCTCAATGAGAGCCTTGATAAACAGCGGCAGGGCGGTTTCGAGTCCGATGATGCCCATGGGGGCATCCTGGAATTCGTGCTCCTTGTCCTGAGCGCCGTGCGGGGCGTGATCGGTGACGAGACAGTCAATCGCGCCGTCGCGCACGCCTTCGATGCAGGCCGCCACGTCGTCGCGCGTGCGAAGCGGCGGATTCATCTTGAAGTTCGTGTCATACGTCTCGCACGCTTCGTCCGTCAGCAACAGGTGATGCGGACACACCTCCGACGTGGCGCGAACGCCGGCCTGTTTGGCGGCGCGGATCATCTCGATCGCGCCGCGCGTCGAAATGTGTGCGACGTGATAGCGAGCGCCGGCGCCACGGGCCAGCAGGATGTCGCGTTGAACCATGATCTCCTCGGCCAGCGCCGGTATTCCCGGCAATCCGAGCCGCGTTGAGACCACGCCGGCGTGCATGCAACCCTTGCCCGCGATCGACTTGTCCTCGCAGTGCTGGATGAACAAGCGATCAAACATGCCGACATACTGCATCGCGCGCAGGCAGACGCCCGCATCCATGACACCGTCGCCGTCATCCGAAAACGCCACCGCGCCGGCGCGGACCATCAATCCAATCTCAGCAAGCTCTTTGCCCTGTCGCCCCTTGGTCAGCGCGCCAATGGGGTAAACCCGGCAATGCCCGTTTCGGGCGGCTGTGCGAAGTACGAACTCAACTTGCGAATCGTTGTCAAGCGCCGGGCTCGTATTCGGCATGCATGCGACGGCCGTGAAACCGCCCGCGACAGCGGCAGCAGTGCCGGTTTCGATTGTCTCTTTCCCCTCGTGGCCGGGCTCGCGCAAATGAACGTGCATGTCGATCAGGCCGGGAGCGACAATTCGATCGTGGGCGTCGATGACACAATCCGCGCTGCGCCGCGCGTTCTTGCCGATCGCGTCCACCCGCGCCCCGGCAAGCAGCAGGTCGGTCACTTCGTCGATTTGCTGCGACGGATCAATCACACGCCCGCCGCGAATCAGAATGCTCTGTGACATCTCGCCTCAACTTGTCGTTGTCATCCACAGGTTGGTCGCCATGTTTGATTCTCACGGCGATGAACCGCAGTATAGTTACGAACAATGCCCGCGGCGAGCAATTCACCCCGCGATGAACTCAGAGAAGCGCTGGTGTATTCCGCAAGCGCGAGGCCGTTTATTCTCGACGGTGCGATGGGCACGCAGCTCGAGTCGCGCGGCGTCGCAACACCGGCGCCGCTTTGGTCGGCAGCGGCGCTGGAGAGCGATCCGGCGGCCGTGCTTGCCGTCCATCGTGACTATGTCGCCGCGGGGGCTGAAATCTTGGTCGCAAACACGTTCCGCACGAATCCCCGCTCACTACGCAAGGCTGGCCAAATCTCGCATGGCGCCGCGCTGAATCGCTTGGCTTTGGATCTTGCTCGCCGGGCTGCGGCGACGGCCGACCGTCGCGTTTGGGTCGCCGCGTCGGTCGCGCCGGTCGAGGACTGCTATCGCCCGGATCTCGCTTCCGATTCGCGCACGCTGGCGCGCGAGCACCTCGAATTCATGCATTTGCTCCGTGACGCCGGCGCGACGCTCGTCTGGATCGAGACGATCGGCACGGTGCGCGAAGCGGCCGCGGCGGCGGGGGCGGCGCGCGAGGCGGGCGTGGATTTTGCGATTGCGTTCATCTTGCGTGAAGACGGCCGCCTGCTGAGTGGTGAGTCGCTCGAAGCTGCGGTGCGCCAAGTGTGCCCGCATTCACCGCTGGCGATCGGACTGAACTGCATCCCTCCGCGCGCGATTCATGACGGTCTTGTGCGATTGGCGGACTGTTGTGCGCTGCCTCGGATGGCATACGGCCAGCTAAGCGCGGGGGCACCGCTGCCGGGGTGGAGTTTCGCGCAAACCGCTTCTCCGAGTGAATATGCGCAGTTCGCGATGAGTTGGATTTGCACCGGTGCAGCAATCATAGGGGGCTGTTGCGGCACAACGCCGGAGCACATTCAAGCGTTGGCCGCACAGGCGCGCTCGCTGCACGGCTAACCGCGCGACGGGAGATTTTCTCTCACTGCGTGTTGGCTGGCGGCGCTGCGGCCGACTCCGCTGGCCGCAGCAACTCCCAGATTTCCGCGAGCATGCGCGATTGCAAATGGACCTGCTCCAATAATGCGCGAATCTGCACACCTGATTCATCCCCGCGCCGTGCGAGTTCATCGATCAGCCGCGATTGGCGATGCAGTTCCGCAGCCACCGAGGCGATTGCGTGATCGCGTTTTTCATTCTGCCGCGTCATTTCGGCGAGCGCCTCGATGTGCGCGTGGATTTGCCGCAACACGGGATCAAGGCCCGCGCCGTTGATTGACCTCAGCTCGGACTGCAAACCGGCGAGCGCTCCACTTAGCGCCTCAACCTGCCGCGCTACGTGCCGGCTTTCGGCCGCACGGCATGAATTCTGATAGCGCAGCGCGGATTGTTGTGTTTGATTCAGAACGTCCGAGCAGGCGGCGGTTTCAGACGCGAGTCGGGGCGGCTCGGCTTCGAACCAGGCTTCAAGCTCAGCAGGCGGCAGGTTCGACCAGCGCTGAACCAGGCGGGCATAAAGCGCGGGTTCCGTCAGGAGCTCCTGCGGTATCGAATAATGACGCACCAGTCGATGCGTGAATTGACCGACATCCTGCACGCGCTGGTCGGTCCAGAATGCCTTGGAGCGCACCTGGCGCAGAAACTCCGAAATGTCGCCATCGCGCCCGGCCGCGAACGCACACGGATAAGCGGAGGGCGCGAACGTCATTGTCGGAATCCGGCAGAGCAGGGCTTCCAATCCGGCGGCCGAGTTCAGCGTGAACACGCAGTCATAATCGCACAAGCGTTCGTAATATGACGCGCCGTCGCGCTCGACCGTCACGGTTGGAAATCGTTGCGCGATCCGCTGGTCATAGCTCTCAAGTCCGGCCGGGTGCGGCCGGACGCTAATTTGCAGGTTTGACTCGCGGCTGAGTGCGCTGAGCGTCGATTGCAGGAAATCCCACATGCTCTCATACGCGGGCCATACGAGAAAATTCACATCGTCTTCTTTTTGGAGAAGCACGCACGCATTGATCTCGTTTCGGCCGTGCGAGCGTCGCATCACTGATCGCATGGCGAGCGCGTCGGCCATCACATGCGTTGCGGCCCAAAGCCAACCAGCGTCGGCGGCGGCTGGGTCCGGCGCGAAAGCTCTCGTGGCCAGTGCCGATTCCGGTCCGAATCCGATTGGGTCAACCGATATGCGAAATCCGCTGGGCGTGCGAACGCTGCCGTATTCAAGCGTCACGACCGCAATGCCGGCCGCGCGGCAGGCCGCCGCGAAAAGAGCGTTTTTGTTCCAGGCGAAGACAATCGTCGGTTGGAATTTCGCGACTACCCCACGGTAGAAATCATCCCACGGAGGGCAAGCGTCGCCGCGCAGCATTCTGGGCCATTTGTCGGCCCAATCGCTTTCGGGGGATTCGTCAACGCCGAATTGCGCCGGCGTGAAGCAGGTCAGGCTGCGCGGCGCAAGGGCCGCGAAGTGTGACGAGCAAAGAAGGGCGGTTTCGATGCCAGGGCATACAGCCAAAGTCGCGGCGATTCGCGCAAAAAATTCAAATGGCGTGCGGAAGTCGTCCGATCCGGATCGCACGCAATACGGTTCAATGAAGAAAAGTGCTTTGTGGTGCACCCGGCCCGAGCTCCGCAAATCCCGCGCGTGCAGAATGTAAGCGTGCGTCATGCCCGCGGCAACGGCGATTGCGAGATTCGAAAGCCTCCCTGGCTGTCAGCCGCGGTAAGTTCGTGCCGGCCGTCGTGGGCGCGGCAGACGTCCAAACAAGCGGCCAGGATACAACCCTGGCGACCGGGGCAATAAGAGTCAATTGTCCGGGAAACGCGCCGTGCAGGATTCGAACCTGCAACCTTCGGCTCCGTAGGCCGACGCTCTATCCAATTGAGCTAACAGCGCAAAAGTGGCTTTAGGGGCCCGCTCATCAAACATACACTCGCAGCGCCGCATGTCAACGCACGCGGTCGAGGCTCGCGAGATGCCCGGGACAGGGATCGAACCTGCACGAGGTTGCCCTCACCAGCCCCTCAAGCTGGCGCGTCTGCCAATTCCGCCACCCGGGCGAACGATTGCAAGCTGCGAATCGCGACAGATTTATTAGCCTACGTGGGTGGGCGCCGATCGTCAAGTTTCCGGCGCGCCGCGCAGAAGGCGATGCCGAATCAGGAGAAAAATTGATTGTCCGCGGCGCGCTGCGCATGCTGCTCCCCGCGCTCTTTATCGCCCAGCCGATTATCCGATAAGATTCGAGCGGGTTTGGGTCGTCGCCGACCTCGGCCCCCCGGTCCATTGGAAACTTCGACGGAGCAAGTCGTGGCGTTCAGTTTGAAGACATATGAAGATCAAGCGAAGTTCAGCGTGGTGCTCGGGGCCGTTGCGACTGTGGCGATCGTGGCCGCTCTGGGACTGATTTTGCAACGGTTTGACTGGTCGGCATTCATGATTCCGATCAAGAGCAAGCTGAGGCTGGTCGCGATCCTGGGGGGAATCGGCGTTGCCGGGCTTCTCAGCACCGCGGGCTTTTTCGTCAGTTTGAATACGGCGGGACAGAAGCGCAATAAGAATCAATCGCTATCGTGGACGGGTTTTTTCTTCAACGCAGCAATCCTGACGCTGGCGGCATGCGTCGGCGTGGTGTTCATGCTGACGAAGATTTCAGTTTCGTAGCGCGTCGAAATGACACGGCAATGAGCGAGAGATCCGCGTCGACGGGCCGGTGATCTACGGCTGGGTCTCGTCCTTCACAAGCTCATCGGGGTTGTGACCGGCTTGTCGCTCGCGATATTCACCGGCGCGGGCGAGCACGGCCACCAGTTCACCGCCGCGAATGTAACCGAGTTCGCCGCCGCCCCCCGCGATGTTATTGAATTGCAATTCGCGCCAGGCGTAACGCCCCATGCCGCTCACCATCCAGTTAATTCCCGTTCGAATGTCGCACGCGCGGCAAACCATGAAGCCGACGTCGGCGCGCGTCAGGCGCGTGGCCGGCTCATGATTCCAGCAGGTATCAATGATCCGGTTTTCGCGCAGCAGCGAACTAAGCTCAGCAAACGAACCTGAGAATGCTTCCCGCTTCCAAAGCACGTATATCGCGCGATAGCCGGCATCGGCGGTGACGTACGGTTGGTCTGCGATGTGGTGCAGCAGCGCGGCGTTGCCTTCAGGCGTGGCGGGTTGCGTCGCCGCAGGCGCGGCATCGCGCGAGGCGCAACCCATCGTCAGGCATGCGCCAAGCGACACAAGCAGGATGGCGGCGTCGCGCGCCGCGACAATCGGCATTGGAAGTTTCGACCGCATCAAAAGCTCCACGTCAGACCGGAGAATACGAAATGTCTCGTGCCGCGATCGCTATAGGCATAACCCGGAAAGAACGCGCCCCAGCGAACCGTCCACGAAAGATCGGATGAGATTCGCCAGTTTACGAAATAGTCCATTTCCCATCCCACGTATCCTTCAAATCGGTCAGAGGTTTCATCGCTGATCGCGCCGCGCGTGTGGTGCTTCGCGTAAAGAAACCAGTCCGTGCCGACTTCCACTTCGCGCAGCAGTTCCACGGATGGGAATGGAGCGAGCGAACCGCCGGCCCGCCAGATGTGCATATTGCTCAGCGCCGGTGCGGCGGCAATGCCGGTGTCGCGATAGCCAAACCCCACGAAGCTGGTGTCGCGGTTGTCGCCGCGATTGCCGCCGGCCGCGTTGGTCGGACTGAACAGCCGGCCCGAGTCGCCACTGGCGAACATGTATTCGGCCGAGATTCTGGGTCTCATTTCGCCGCGAAACAGATATTCGGTCCCGACGTCCCAGCCGAACGAATGAATGGTGTCGCGCTGCGCGAAATAATCGCCGTCGCCATAGCTGCGCCCGGTTTCAAACGCGGCCTCGGCCCAGTAGCTCCAGTCGGGCAGGACTTCGCCGCGCGAAGCAAAACCCCAATACTGACTGTCGTAGTCGTATTCCTGAAAGATGTCCTGCGGGCGCTCGTCGGTGTGGTCCTGTTGGATGATGCCGTAGATAAAGGGGCGATGGCGTTCCAGGCCTTCATAGATGACCTGCGCGCCGAAGAAGTTGCGATTGCTATGCGAATCGACCGGCCCGCTGCGGTCGATATTCGGGTAACTGCCGATGGTTTTGCCGATCAAGCCGTGTACACGAAAATCACCGAGCTTGGCGTCGATCAACACAGCGTCAAGCGGCAGGTCGAGCACATAGCCTGTCCCGAATACGACCGCTTGTCGCCCAACTGTGAGCGAGATGGGAAGATCGGCCGGGTTCGGCAGATGAAACGCCTTGCCCAGATCCACGCGATACCAGGCACGGTCGAAATTGGGTCCGACCCAATCCTGCTGCTTGTCGAATTCGTCGCCGGGGCGAAAGTAGTTGTAATTCAGCCGCATGCGGGCAAAGAACTCGTGCGCGCCGTCGTCGATCGTCGCTCGCATCCACGCGGTCAATCCGGGGCGATTCAGCCAGCGTGACGACTGAACGCCGTCGTCGAAATGAAAGACGTAGTAATCGAGCGAGCCGCCATACTGAAAATCGAGCAGTTGATCGACCGGAGCCGCTTCGAATCGCTGCTGCGCGAGCGTGCGGTCGATTTCGCGCTGCTGGCGAATGAATTGCTCGGTGGGGGCGCGGTCCTGGGCGTACCCGAGGCCCGAAAGCGCTACCACTGGCAGAAAATACCATCGGCGGTCGGGTTGAACCATGCGACTTTCCTGTGGCGAATTGCAGCCGGGAATCCGAACAGGTCGCGCAACGGCTCCGCCGCGCCGGCGGTTTCGCTGCACAGTCCGTGTAGGATGCGGACCGGGCGGCCGCGCGTCAACAGCGGCTGCCGGAGATTGCATGGCGATTGAGATTGAATTCAAATTTCCATTGCCGGACAAAGCGGAGGTTCGGCAGCGACTCATTGCCGCGGGCGGCGCTGTCACGCATGACGAGCGCGAGACCAATACGCTGTTTGACACGCCAGAGCGCGAGTTGCTCGCGGCGGACGCGGGATTGCGGATTCGCGAGTGCGCGCCGCGATTGAACCTGCCGGCGCATCCAAACACGTTAACGTATAAGGGGCCGGCCGGAGTTGGCGCGGCCAAATCGCGAGAAGAGATTGAACTGGTCGTCGGAGATTGCGCGGCCGCCGCACTGCTGCTGCGGAGGCTGGGTTATGAGTCGGCGGTTATTTACGAGAAAAATCGCGAGACATGGCGGCTCGGCCCATGTGTGGTCACGATTGATGAATTGCCGGAGCTGGGGGCGTGGCTGGAGATCGAAGGGCCGAGCGAGACGGCCGTGCGGGCGATGCGCGAGGCGCTGAATTTTGCGGATGTGGCGCCGGTCCGCGAATCGTATGTCGCCATGGCCGCTCGCGTCGGCCGGCGTCGCGCGGACGGCGCAGTTGAGTTGCGGTTTTGAGCGCCTCACAGAACAGAGCTGCGACCGTAAGAGAGCGGTTGCCTGGTAGCGCGTTGAGGCCCCTTATCAGGCGCTCTTGGTTTGATCCTCGAATGCGATTGAGAGCCGATGGCATGGAGAGCATTTTGCGCATTGCGATGTGGTCGGGACCGCGAAATATCTCGACGGCAATGATGCGCTCGTTTGAGCAGCGACCCGATACCATCGTGTGTGATGAACCGCTCTACGCGCATTATCTGAAATCCACCGGGATTGAGCACCCGGGGCGCGAAGAGGTCATCGCGCGACATGAGTCGGATTGGCGAAAGGTTGCGGCGTGGCTGACGGGGCCGATTGAGCCGGGCCGCTCCATTTTCTATCAAAAACACATGTCGCATCACCTGCTGCCGGAAATATCGCGGGATTGGCTGGCGAAGTTGACGCACTGCTTTTTGATTCGCGACCCGCGCGAGATGCTGGTTTCGCTGCTACGCGTCACACCGCGTGCACGGCTCGCGGATACCGGCTTGCCGCAGCAGTCTGAGTTGTTCGAACAAACGGCCGATCGGATTGGCGGGCCGCCACCAGTGGTCGATGCGCGAGACGTATTGCTGAATCCACGGCAAACGCTCACGCGCTTGTGCGAGCGCCTCGGGCTGACATTTGATGGTCGAATGCTGCGCTGGCCGCCGGGGCCGCGCAAGACGGACGGCGTGTGGGCGCCGCACTGGTACGCGGCCGTGGAGCGCTCGACGGGTTTCGAGCGATACCGGGAACGCGACGAGCGCCCCGGGGCGGAGCATGCGGAATTACTGGCGCAGTGCGTCGAGTTGTACGAACGCCTTCATCGGCATCGGCTGCGCTGATTTCAATCCGTTCACTCCGCGACTCTGGTGCGGGCGAAGCGCCGGGCGAAATGTTGGATCGCTTCGAGCAAGATTAACGGGAGCGCCGTGAAACGGTCAGAATTGCTATTCGATCTGCCCGAGGAATTGATCGCCCAGCGCCCGGCCGAGCCGCGCGATGCATCGCGGCTGCTGGTGGTCGAGCGTGCGCCAGGGCGAATCGCGCATCATGCGTTTCGCGAATTGCCGAAGTTCCTTCGCTCGGGGGATTGCCTGGTGGTGAACGACACGCGCGTCGTTCCCGCGCGTTTTTTTCTGCGACGCGCGAGCGGCGGGCGCGTGGAAGCGCTGTTTGTGCATCCGGTGGGCGGCGAAACACTGCGTTGGCGCGTTCAGTTGAAGCCTTCCGCACGTTTGCGCGTCGGTGAGATTCTCCAAAGCGAGGTCGATCGCGGTCCGGCGTTTCAGATCATTGACCGGCATGCGCGCGGCGCGTGGACGATCGCGCCGCAGAGCGACGAAACAACTTGGGATCTACTAAGCCGGATCGGCCAAACGCCATTGCCGCCGTACATCAATCGACGAGGCGCGGTCGGCGAAAACGGCGAGCCGGACGCGGCGGATGCGTCGCGGTATCAAACGGTTTTCGCGAGCGAGCCGGGCGCGGTGGCCGCTCCGACGGCGGGTTTGCATTTCACAGACGAGTTATTGCATCAAATCCGCGCCGACGGCGTTGAAATCGTCCGCATCACGTTGCATGTCGGGCCGGGGACGTTTGCACCGATCGACGTGGATGATCTTGGCGAGCACCACATGCATGCGGAGTTTTTCTCGATGAGCGCGGGCGCGCGGAGGGCCGTTTGCGCTGCGCGGGCACGCGGGGGGCGCGTTGTGGCGGTGGGAACGACTTCGGCGCGCGTGCTGGAGACCGAATGCGGAATGAAGAATGCAATATGCGGAAACCCAGCCGCGGGTAATACAGGACATGGCTCGACAGTCCCGGCGCGCGAGGAGTCGATTGACGGAGGAATCAGTGGCTGGACGGATATATTCATCTACCCGCCGTATCGCTTTGGAGGCGTGGACGCGCTGCTCACGAATTTCCATTTGCCGGGCGGCACGTTAATCGCGCTGGTCATGGCGCTCGGCGGCGTCGATCTTGTCCGCCGGGCATACGCTGAAGCGATTGAGCGCCGGTATCGGTTTTACAGCTACGGCGATGCGATGTTGATTCTGTAACCTGAAACGCCAAATGGCCGAGGGAGCGCTCGTCAGGGGAAAATTGCCACGCGCTTGGATTCGCGAGTTTTGATGTTGGTCAGAATCAGTTCGCCGTTGATCACATCCCGGCAGATGATCGTGTCATCCGCGATGGCGGTAATCGGCGAGCCGAACAGGCCGCTGGTTTCGAAGCTAAATACGTCAAATTCCGTTCCGTCAAAACCGCGGTAGATATAGCGCTGCGTGGTATTCGGGAAGAAGCTGGTTCCGCCACGGTATTCGACCTCGCCGATCAGCAGGCCCCGTTCGTTCCACGCGAGCACGGCGGATGAACGGCCTGTCGGCTGGAACGAAAAATCCTCCGTGCCGCCGCCGTCGAATTCCGGCAGCATGGGTATTTCGCCGACAAATTCGTGCATCGTGACGACCTGCTGATCGGCGAGCGTCATCGCCCGGAATGTTGTTGTCGCAGCATCGTAACGATCTTCGCGCCAAAGAAGCCGGCCCGCGGAGTCGAATTGCGGATCAGCCGGCATGATGCCCAAGTCGAACGATTCAAGCAGCACATTGCGCGTGCGTGAATTGATGTCGAACGCGATAAGTCGATAGCGGAAATCCGGCGGCGAGAAATCAACCACCGGCTCGCCGGCGACGGCCATGTCAGGATTCGTGGCGGACGAGTTGTCCACGATCGTCTCGAACGTGTAGATGACACCGGAGCGAATCGCAATCTGAAACGCCGAATCGTCGATCGCGTCTCCGAAGTCGGTCACTTCCAATGACGCGAGATTAATTGATTTCAGCGCGGATTGCGGAGCCGCCCCGGCAAGCTCGTCAGAATAGTCAAACTGCTTGACCCAAAGCGTGTCTTCGTCGAGCAGCAGAATCTGTGCATAGGCGTTGTCCGGATTGCTCGTGAGCGCGTCAGCTTGATTTCCGGTCGTGCGGTCGAGCCTAATCAGCGAACCGGTCGCGGAATCCTGCCAAATAAGCCAGCGAGAATTGGCGGATACGATGGGGCTGCTCACCAGGTCATCAGCGATCAGGTTGAATTGCCCGTCGCTGACGCCGACCGCGCCCACGTCAAATCGAAAGAACTCCGGTGGAGACGAGTCGGTTGAGTCGGCAACGACAATTTCCGCCAGCAAGTCGCCGAGCAGGTTATCCGGCAGATCGTTTCGGCTGAGATACACTTGGCCGCCATCAGCGCCAATGTACGTGACGTTCTCGAATACATCGGGATTGGTGGCGGCGTCGCCAAGAAGCGCGGACAACTCGGTTGGAGCCAGCGGTGTGCAAGCGGAAAGCGTAAGTCCCATCAGGCAAACGGCGCTCCCGGTTAAATCACGTTTCGTCATGGCCATTCTCCGAGAAGTGAGGATTATCCGGTCGCTCTCCAGATACGCAAAGCGAATAATATCCCCGGAAGAATAGCTGTATTATGAATGTCTTTCCCCAAAAAAATCTGAAGCCGGCCGGATTGAGCGAAAAATCACACGTACGGCAAATTCCCGCATCGGGCAGCGCCAATTCGTGTTAAACTGAGTCCGGCCGAGAAGTTGTGACAAATAACAACAAGCGAACCGGCATCAACAAGGTAACCCGTATGCGCTCCACGAAGACCGTTCTATCCGCGTTGCTCTCGATTTCAACCCTTGTGATTTTGATGACCGGCGGTTGCCCACAGGGCGATTCGGCGTTGAACAGCATCAGCGCGTTGTTCGGTCGTTCGCCGGATAGCCTTAGACCCACCGTCACGCAGGTCGCGCCGCAGCGCGGACCGGCGGCCGGCGGGACGAAAGTGACAATTGTCGGCGAGAACTTTCCTCTGGATGCGGCCGTACTGTTCGGCCAGCAAAACGCCGCCAGCGTTCTGGTGTTGAACGCCACGACAATTGAGGCCACGACGCCGGCCGCTCTTGCCGGCACTGTGGATGTCACCGTTGCGACATCCACGTTTGATCCAGTGGTGGTTACCGGCGCGTTTACGTACGAAGAAGCACAGGCCGCGAGAATCGCCCCTGTTTCGGTGGCGAACGTTACACCGTCGAGCGGTCCGGCCGCGGGCGGCACGCGCGTCACGATCACCGGCGCGAATTTCAAAGCCAACACAAACGTGCTGTTCGGTGGGCAGCTTTCGGCCGCTTCGAGCATCGTGAACGAACAGATTATCAACATCGTCACGCCCGCGCATCAGCCGGGCATTGTGGATGTGCAAGTGCTGACGCCGGGTGAACCGGCGATCACGTTGGCCGGCGGATTTGAATACCTCTCGCCGGATCAGCCACCGCCGACGCCGCAGGATCCGGGCGCCGCGCCGCGCGTGGTAGGCGCAGTGGCCACATCGAATACGAGCGTGCAGGTCGTCTTTAGCAAGGCGATGGGGCCGAGCGCAAATGTCGCATCGAATTACGAGATTCGCGGAACCGGGACGGCGTTTTTGATCGTTTCGGCCGCGGCGCTGCGCGCGAATGACGCGACGATCGTCGATCTCACGACACTTTCGCAGGCGGCGGACATCTACACGGTCCACGTCAGCGGCGTGCAGGATATTTTTGGCCAGAACATCGCGGCGCCGGAAGGCATCGAATCGCTGCCCAGTTCGCTGGACCCGAGCCGCGCGCGGTTTGCTGGCATACCGCCGGGCAGCCGCGCGGAGCAGGTGGACACGGATGGTGATGGATTCGCGGATTGGTTTGAGATGGCGGGCTGGGACATTCAAGTGACGGTCGTGAACGGCACGACTACAACGGTACACGTCACGAGCGACCCGTTCAATCCGGACACCGATGGCGACGGCCTGACGGACGCGGAGGAAAACGCGAACAGCTTTGACCCACGCACGGACGATACGGATGCGGATCTGGTCGGTGATTTCGCCGAGTTCAACGAATGGTTCAGCGATCCGACTAACCAGGATACGGATGGCGACCGGATCAGCGATCACCTGGAAACGACGTTCTTTCTGACTTCGCCCATCTTGGCCGACACCGACGGTGACCAGTGGGCGGATGACGACGAACTGTTCAATCGAAATCGAAATCCGCGCCGCAGCGACCTGCCGCTTCCGCAGATTCGCGTGGGCACAATCGGCGTCTTTATCAAGGAAACGTATAGCTTCACGGACGAGCAGGGGAATACGTTCAGTGACTTTACCGCGAAGACGACCACGCTGAGCCAAAGCACGTCGCGCACCCAAAGCACCAGCGACACGCAATCCAGCGAGAACACGGATGCATTCAGCCAGGAACTGGGCACTGAGTTCAGCATCGGCACCGGTGAGCCGTTCGGCGGATTTAAGATCAACGCCAAGGTTGGATTTGAGCAGACACGCCAGCGCGGCTATTCGTCGACCGTGAGCCAGGAGTCGGTCGAATCCTCGTCGCAGGATTTTCAGGAATCGCGGCAATTCGGCTCGACGTTCAGCGAAAATCGCACATTTTCTCGCACGATCGACGAAGCGCGCCTGAACATGGACGTAACGATCTCGAATCTGGGCGATGTCGCGTTCAGTCTGACCGATCTGGAGCTTGCCGCATTTGTGCGAGACCCGGTTCGTAAAGTGGATGTGCCGCTCGGCACGCTGCTGTCAGAGCGAGAAATTCAGTTCGGCCAGACGCAAACGTTCAACCTCGGGCCGTTTGACGCCGATCGAGGACCGTTCATCTTCCGCGACATTCAGTTGTTTCCGAACGTCGCGGCGGAGCTGCGCGAAAGCCCCTCAGCCGTCACGGTGAAAATCGCGAATTTCAACATACGCGATGAGTCCGGCCGGTTGTTCTCGTTCAGTTCGCAGGACATCAACGACCGGACGGCCGGCATCATCATCGACTACGGTAACGGCGATGTCGAAGCCCATCGCGTGGCGACCGCGAACAAGTTCGGCCCGGACGGCCGATCGCTGGGCATTACGATGGGCGAAGCGCTCACGAGCATTCTGGGCATCGCTCATGTCGCGAACGAAGCGGCCGCGATCGCGAACCCGAACGCGCCGGAAATTCGCGGTTCATACGGCACGGTAGTGGGCCTCGACGGCGTGGAAATTTTGACGCGCGTTCGCGGCGTGCAGACAACGGTGGACGGACCGGTTCGCGACCGCAAGTTCTGGGCGATTATTTCGTCCGTTCCGTTGCCTGAAGGCGTGAATTTCAGCGCTACGGCGCTGAAGGCCGGGCAGAATTATTCGTTGCAGTTTGTTCAAGACCGCGACGCAGATGGGCTTTTCGCAAGTACGGAGTTCATCTACGGCTCGTCAGACGACAATCCGGACACGGACGGCGACGGCATCGGCGATTTCGACGAGGTGCGGACGGGATGGGTGATCGGCATTCCGGGCAATGCGCGCCGCATTTTCTCCGATCCAACGCTCGTGGACTCAGACGGTGACGGGCTGAGCGACGCAATCGAACGCGACTACTCGACGAACCCGCGCAGCGCCGATTCGGACGAGGACGGCATCAAGGATCGCGATGAAGTCAACGGCTACGAATTGATTGTATTCGACGGCGACGACGACCCGACCAACAACCCGGTAATACAGCTTGCGCAGTATTCGGACGCGTCCGTCATTGAGGGCGGCAACGGTCTGGCCGAAACCACCGCGATTGGCGACGACATTCAATTTGTCGCCGTTGGCGGAGGCGTGCTGCCCGGAACACCGCTGATTCTGCCCGGTCCCAACGGCCGGATCGACTCGACGCCGAACGGCGATGATTTTCGCTCTTTTGGCGCGACCATCATTGCAGGCGCAAACCAGATCGTCGAGACGCAGGCGACCGGCGACGATGTTCAATTGTTTGCGTTCGGCACAACCGGCATTCCCGCAAACGCGCCGATCATCGTCTCCGGATTGAACGGGCGCATCGACACCCCCACGGGTGGTGATGACCTGGAGCGCGCGGCGCACGAGCAGTTGTTTGCGAGCGATCCGCTGCGGCGAAACACGGATGCGGACGCGCTGCCCGATGGCCGAGAGCTTCGGCTGGGCAGCAATCCGAACAACCCGCGCGATGCCGGCACGGTAGTGGATACCGATTTCGACGGCATGGTCGATGCGGAGGAGCAAAACGGCTGGGATATCACGGTCAACGGCGCAACGACGCATGTTACCTCGGACACGCTGAGCGCCGACACAGACGGCGATGGTTTGCCCGATCTGATGGAGCGCATTTTCCGCATGAATCCGCGGGCGCGCGACACGGACGGCGACACGATCGCCGATCGCGTCGAGCTTGATCCGAATGATCCGCGCAACTTTTTTCCGCCGGGGGCTTACGACGATTTCAACGCTCGCTGCGCGGATGCGGCCGCGTGCTCGTATGCGGAGCCGTCAAATCCCGTCGGCACGAACCCGCTTCGCGCCGACACGGATCAGGACGGCCGCACCGATTCGGCGGAAATCAGCGTGGGCTGGTTTGTTCGCGTGTTCAATCAGCCGCAACGCGAAGTGTTCAGCAGTCCCTTCACCGCCGATGCGGATTCCGACCAACTGAACGACTCGCAGGAACTAACGGCCCTCACGGACCCAGGCAATAACAATACCGACGGCGACAATCGGCCGGATGGCTATGAAGTAAACACTCGACACACGGACCCGCTGAAACCGGACATGATCGTGACGTTCACCTATACGAGCTACACGATCAATGGCGATTGCGACGGACTCGGATTCGAAGGATTGGAATTGGAAGGCGGTCCGTTGCGGATCACGTTGCCCAGCGGAACCGTAGTCGATCTGCGCACATTCGATTGTCCATGCGGCGATGAGAATTGCCGGGACGATGATAACGAAGGCGACACGATCGACATCACCGATGTTGGCCAGACTTTCCTGCTGGAAATCGGCCAGAGCTTTACAGCGTCTTGCGGCACTCTTCGCGATCACGATATCGAGTTATGCTCGACGCATGGATTGGATGACAATCTCGGCACGTTCAGCGAATCGATTTCGTATCCGGCGTCGGCCGGCGGGCGCACTTTCACCGTTGGCGATACGGATTGCGGCATCACCGTAAACGCGAGCATCGGCGTCGATTAGTCGGTTTGCCTGGATCACCGAGACACGACATGTCGTGGTCTTCGAAAGTCCGGCATGCCGCGCCTCGCGGTTTGTAATTGGGTGAAGTCCATGCGCGAAATGCACTTCGGCAGACATCGCTATTTGACACGCGGGATCGGCGCGTGCCTGCTCGCGATGGTGTCGTGGCTGCCGGCCGGCTGCCCAATCGACCGCTCGATCGAGGATTTCGGGCGCGGATTCGGCGTGGCCGCGGGCAGCGGGTTATCCGGTCAATCACAGGCAGCTACGGAGCCGACCGAGATCATCGGCTCGCCGGCCGATTCAGAGGCTGGGCGAGGCGCCCCGGAAGTTCCTGAGCCGTCATCCGGCCGCGAGCCAAGTGAGCAGTCACGCGGATCGAATGGTTTCACGGCCGCTGAGCTTGAGTTTCTGGCGGCGCTGTTCGGCGGCGCGCTGCCCGAGTTGACTCAGGCGGATCTCGACTTCGATGGCATTCCAAATCTCGTCGATGGCGACGTGGATGGTGACGGATTCCGCAACAGCGGCGACTCGGATGTCGATGGCGACGGAATCGCGAACGGCAGCGACACCGACGTAGATGGCGACGGTTTCGACAATGGCGAAGACCCCGATGTGGACGGTGACGGAGTTTCGAACGGCAGCGATTCCGACATCGATGGTGACGGCCGCGCGAATCTCGGCGATCCGGATGTGGACGGCGATGGCATTCCAAACGCGGTCGATCCGGACGTGGATGGCGACGGGTTGTTGAACATCGCCGA
Organism: Phycisphaerales bacterium; assembly: GCA_016795025.1. GTDB lineage: Bacteria > Planctomycetota > Phycisphaerae > UBA1845 > Fen-1342 > JAEUIR01. The sequence goes on along the minus strand of JAEUIR010000004.1, from coordinate 24,409 downwards.
CATCGATATGGATGGCGACGGGATCATCAACGCGGCGGATCAGGACATCGACGGCGACGGCATCGCCAACGAAGGCGACATCGACGAAGACGCCGACGGCATCAATAACAGCGATGACGACGACGTCGACGGCGATGGAAAAGCCAACGGTGAAGATGACGACGTCGATGGCGATGGCGATCGGAACGGCGACGATGACGACGTCGATAACGACGACAAGCCCAACGGCGAAGACGAGGACGTAGACGGCGGTGGCGTCGGGAATCTGAGCGATTTGGACATTGACGGAGACGGCGTGCCAAACGGAGACGATGAGGATACCGACGGCGACGGTGTGATCAATCTGAGCGATCTCGACGTGGACGGCGACGAGGTGCCCAATCGGGACGACATCGACGTTGACGGTGACGGCGTGATCAACCTGAGCGACCTGGATGTCGACGGCGACCAGGTTCCAAATCTGAACGACCAGGATGTCGATGGCGACGGAGTGATTAACCTGAGCGATCTCGATGTGGACGGCGATCAGATTCCGAACAGCGACGATTCAGACGTCGATGGCGACGGTGTGATCAACCTCAGCGATCTGGACATCGACGGCGACGGAATCCCCAACTCCAACGACAATGATATGGACGGCGACGGCACGCCGAACGACGAAGATCAGGATGACAATTCGGACGGGCGGCCCGACTGACTGAGATGATTGGCACGCCGCATTCTCGGATTGTTGGCGCCCGCACAAGTTGCTATCGTAGCGCGCAATGATGACCGCGTTGAATTTTCTTGTCGACAATCTCTATCACCACCTAAGCTCTCCCCTCATCGAGATTCTTCTGGCGGTCTGCGCCGTGCTGGCCGGCGCGGTGGTCGGCGCGGAGCGCGAGCGGCGCGACAAGCCGGCCGGCTTGCGAACGCTCATCCTGGTTTGCCTGGGCTCCGCGGTGTTCTCGATGGTGTCATTTGCTTTTGCGCCGCCCGGCGGCGATGGCGGGCGCGTCGCGGCGCAGATTGTGACCGGGGTGGGTTTTCTTGGCGCCGGCGCGATCCTGCAAATGGGTAGCGGTGTCATCGGCATGACGACGGCAGCGATCGTATGGGTGACTGCGGCGATTGGAATGACGATCGGCGCGGGCTTCCCGGGGGCGGGATTGGGATTAAGCGTGCTGGTATGGCTGGTGATGGTGATCGCCGGCGCTTACGAAGCTCGTATGGCCGCCGATGTGGTTGCGATGACTGTCCGGTTCTGCTTTGAGCCGGATCACGGCCGCACTGCGGTTCGGCTGCTGGTTTTGCGCGAGAAATATCGCGTGAATCATATGGAGGAGCTGGAAACGCGGAATGGTGACGGATTGGTGAGCGCCAGCATCAAGCTGCGGCTGCCGCGGCGGCAGATGCATCAGTTTCTGATGGAGCTGATCGTGATCCCGGCAATTCGTGACATCCATGCGAAACCGGATTGAGGCGTGATGCGTCGTGTGCGTCATCTTCGCCGCCTCATTTGCCGCGCTGCTCGAAAACGCGAACCGAACTCATTTCAACTCAGCCCATGTACATGCCGCCGTTGACATTGATGACCTCGCCGGTGATGTACGCCGCGCCCGGCGAGCACAAAAACCGCACCGCGTCCGCGATTTCATCGGGCTTGCCGAGGCGGCCGACGGGCGTCGCTTCGCGCACTTTGTCCAGCACTTGCGGCGGCACTTCAGCGGTCATGTCGGTTTCGATGAAGCCCGGCGCGACCGCGTTCACAGTGATTCCCTTGCGGGCCACTTCGCGCGCCAGCGTGCGCGTCAGCGCGATCAGTCCACCCTTGGCGACTGCGTAATTGCTTTGCCCGAAATTCCCCGTTTGCCCGACGATGGATGTCATGAACACCACGCGGCCCCAGCCGTTGTCGATCATATCCTTCAGCACTTCGTGCGTGACCATCGCGGGGCCGGTCAGATCCACATCCAGGACTTCTTTCCACATTTCATACGTCATTTTGACGAATGTGCGGTCGCGCGTGATGCCGGCGTTATTCACGAGAATGCTCACCGGGCCAAGGTCTTTGTGAATCTGCTCGACCATGCGGTGATTCTCATCGTCATTGGCGATATTCGCGCGATATGCGAACGCCTTGACGCCCTTGTCGCGCAGCATGGCGCACACTTCATTCGCCTGCGCGTCGTGCGACGCGTAATTAACGGCGACGTGCGATCCCTCGGACGCCAGCGCGAGGCAGATCGAACGACCGATGCCGCGGCTCCCGCCGGTGACGAGACTGACTTTGTTTTCGAGGAGTTTCATGGCTGCACGCTCCATTTCATCAAAACAAATCGGTTGAGGCGAAATGACACAGGGCATCATAACGGGAGGAAGTGAAACTACCAACCTTGACAGTCGCGATGGCGCAGCGGCGCGTTGAATGGTCAAAGCGGCGTTTCGCCGGCGAACGAGTACGTGGCGGGTTCTCGTCTCGCCGATGCTCCCCCCGATTAATACTGGTTTCCGACGCCGCTGGCGAGACGGCGAGCGCTTCCTTCCGAACAGCGCTCTAAAAGGCGCTCGTGCTGCGTTGCCAAATTGGCGGATCGAACCTTTTTTTAGAACCGGACCGTTTCAACAGTCGCTTTCACCACTCGACCGACGTCGGGAATGAAATTCCGCTCGTTCGCAAAAAACGGAATGATCGTGTCAAAACCCGTGACGCGCTTGATCGGGGCTTCGAGAAACAGCATGCTTTCTTCGACGATGCGCGCGATGATCTCGCCCCCAACGCCGCAATGACGCGGCGCTTCGTGGACGACGACCGCGCGGCCGGTCTTTCGCACGGATTCGTTCAGCAAATCGCTATCGAGCGGCGAAATGGAAAGTAGATCGATGATTTCGACGTTGATGTCGTAATCGTCAAAAAGCTCTTCAGCCGCTTCTTCGCACGTCCGCACCATCGCGCCGTACGTGACAATCGTGGCGTCTTTTCCTTCGCGCACGACGCGGCCCTTGCCGATCGGCATCGCCTCCGGCTGATCCGGCACTTCCTCACGAAACGCGCGATAGTTCGCCTTGGGCTCGAAAAAAATGACCGGATCCGGATCTTCAATCGACGCGCGCAGCAACGCCCGGGCATTTCGCGGCGTTGAGCAGATCACAACCTTCAGGCCGCCCCAATGCGCGTACGTCGCCTCGGGCGCTTCGCTATGATGCTCGATCGCGCGAATGCCGCCGCCATACGGCATGCGAATCACCATCGGGCATGTGAACCGGCCGCGCGTGCGGTTGCGGTATCTCCGTACGTGTCCCTCGACCTGATGCAACGCCTGGTATGAGAATCCGTCGAACTGCATCTCGGATACCGGCCGAAAGCCCTTGAAGCACAACCCGACGGCCGTGCCGGCGATGGCGGCTTCCGCGAGCGGCGTGTCAACAACGCGATCCGTGCCAAATGCTTTCAGCAGGCCTTCGGTCGCGCGAAATACGCCTTCATCCTGTCCAACATCCTCGCCCATGACTATGACATTGGGGTCTTCGCGCATCTTTTCGTGAAGCGCCAGGTTCACGGCCTGTACCAGCGTTCGTTCCGCCATTGCAGTCTCGCTACTTTTGTGCCGACGCCGAGCGAATTGATTCAGAAATTCGCCGCAATCTGACGTCAAACCTGATTGTAATGCCCGCCGCCCGCGCAATCGAGAGGCCGACAGGCACGCTATTTCAGCGGCAGAATATCAATGATCGCCCCGCCCAAGCCGTCAGGCCAGCCGATCAGCTCGTAGCCGTCAAGCCGTAAGCGAGCCGCGACGCGCGCGTCCCCGCCGACCGCAGCCAGGAAAAACAGCGCCGCGCTTCGCCGCCGTTCCTCGGGCGTCGAACCAGTGGGAATGTCGTTGATCCGCGCCGGCCGCTGCGGTTTTGCGCCAATTTCCGGTGTGCCGTCGCGGATCAGCGAGATGGTCGTTCCATTCGAAATGACCCGCGTTCGCACGCCCAGCCGCGCCAGGCCGTCGCGCCGCAACTCTCGCACATCTACAAGCAGCGATTCGGATGTTCCGACGCCCATCACCGCGCCGGTGGCAAGGTCCACTTCAACGCACGCATTTTCGCTCACGCCAATCCCAAAACGCTGACCGCTTTGCTCCAGCGCCGCGACCAGCCGCCCGAAGCGATGCCGCTCGAAAAAGTGCGAATCGGTGATGGCCCACGGCAGAAATCCCATGCCTTTTCCGATTTGCGGGCCGAGCTTTACGTCGCGCAAGCCATCCGGCCGATCATCCTCTCCGCCCGGCTCGGCCGCGCCCAGGTTGTTACTGTCTGATGATTCGGTAATGACGCCGAGCGCAGCCGCGCTGCGACCGGTCAGGAACATCGGGTCGGACATCATGGCGTCGCCCGCGCTCGTGCCCGCTATCACGCCGCCGCGCCACAGCAGCCGTCTCATCGCGCTCGATTCGGGCGTGTCCTGTTCCGCGTTCAAGTATCGCGCCGTGATTCGCTTTTGATCGCCGCCGGTGAAGAACAGTCCGTGCGCGGCGTTGACCAGCGCGACCGTTTCCATCGTTGGCGTTTCGCGCGTCACAACGGAAATTTCGCAATCCGGGCAATGGAGCGCAAGTGTCCGGCGATTGCGCTCGGCGCTTTGTTGTTGCTCCAGCGTCGCCGCCGTCGCGATTACGACGCGCGGTTTGTCTCGACCGGCGAACTGGCGCACCAGGCCGAAAAACCGGTCAAATACCGCAGTGTTGTCGGTTTCCAGTCCTCCGCCTATCAATAGCAAATGGCCCGCAAGGGCCGGCTCGTCCGCAATCGGGACTCGATTTGGCTGCTGCTGCCGCGTCGCGCACGCGCTTAGAAGCGCTGCGCTGAGCGGAATTAGAATGCGAAGCATGCGCGTAAACATGCGCGGCATCGTAACGGATTCGCCGCGCAGCGCGTCACGCCGGGGCTAGTCGTTCATCAGCAGCGCGACAAACGGATCGATGTCGAAGTTGTCCACCGCACCGTCGCCATTCAAATCGGCGTGCTCTCTGTTGCAATGCGGAAACGCGATTTCATATTCCGCCGGCGCCGTCAGCGACAGCGTAAACGGATCAATGTCGAAATTCGTGAGCGCGCCGTCGCAATCCATATCGCCCAACAGCGCCGGTGTCGGCGTCACGTCTCGCCATGTATACCCGATTCGAATCTCATCCGTGGTGACCCCGCCATCATTCGCCAACTCGATGTTGCTCGGCAGAGCGCACATGCCTGGAATAATCAGTTCCGCATCAGCCTGCGCTGGCTGAGGCGCGCCGGGCGTTGCATTCACGAACAATCGATGCACAGTCCGTGCAGGCGCTTCGATCGCGCGAATTTCGACCACGAGAAAAACTGCTACCCCGACTTCGACATCCACATTCGACGATGCGCCGGCCCCGGCATCCATCTTCATCCCATAACGGAATTCATCACGCGGCGTACCAACCAAAATCGAGTGTGCGTCCGGCCCCAGACGCAACCCACCGAACGTGCCGTAGCCATCCTCGGGACGATAAAGAAACGACACGAACACTCGACCGTCGCGCGGCGCTGCGTACTCAAAGCTTCGCGTGAGCGCGGCCGATTCCGGCGGGTATCCCGGTTCGGAAACTGCCCCGCCTGGCAGCGACGCCAATCCGGAATGCGTCAGACCGCCGGCTTCGATGAGCGTTGCAATCGATGAGCCGCGATCCTGCCATGTCGAAACCCACCCGATTCCGCCATCGGAACCGTCCAACGGCCCCGCTGGGCCGGCGAAACTCTCGCAAGCGATCAGTTGAGCGCCAGCCGGATGCAGCCTCGGCAACATAAGCAGAAGTGTGCAAAGCAAGATTGAATTGTGTTTGCGGAACAGCATGGAAGGCCTCCGGAGCGAAACGCAATCACGACCACTTACACGGAGATTCTTCGAACGGCCGGTTTGCAACAGGCAATCGGCATGCCATTCGCAAAAGAACCGCCTGCCCCTGCATTCAGCGCCTGCGACGCCAGATACCGCATCAAATCAAGACAGGTGACATGAGCGAAATACCGCTAATAGCGTGAAATTCCTGCCGGATCGTTGTCAGGCGTCCAAGTCGTAGGCAGTTTGAAGCCATTTTTTCGCGTCGGCGTCGATTTCGTCGATCGACGTCAACGCGATGCGATGCGTGATGCGGTCTTTTTTCTTGAATCCGCCTGTGTCGATCAACCGGGTCGGTAGCTTTTTTTTGTTGATCAGCGGCCCGAGAGCCAGACCCAAATCGACGCGTGTTCGCGTCGCTGGCTTGATTTGGGCAAACGCATACTTGCGAAACATCGGCACCATCGTTTTGCACGGGCAGATCTTCACGTCTTTTCCGAGCGACCGGCTGATCGCAACAAGCGCGTCAAAAATAGGCCGCAATTCAGCCTTCGGACCTGAGAACATCGCCTCGACATAGTTCGCCGCCGCCCTGAGATAGCTCTCCGGTGTGTCCTCATTTCCGGCTTCGCCGCGAAATGTCCGCTCGGCAAGCCAGGCAGCCGCGTTCGTCCCAAGCTCGTGTCTGGTTTTCAGCCAATCGCGCGCGTATGACTCGGATTTCGGGCCGGATTTTTCGATGTGTTTGACCCATTCGTCGATGGATTTACCGGTTTTGGATTTCAAATCAGAAATCCACTTCTCCATAATGCGGACGCTGGGATGCACGTCCCAAACGGTCATACCGCGTTTAGCCATGTGCGCCTCCGCGCGATAGCTCGTTAGAGAACCTTGGCCTCTTCGCGGAGCAATTTCACAAGCTGCGCCGCGGCGGCTTCCGGTTCGTCCTTGATGATCTTGCCGGGTGACCGTGGCGGCGGCGGCTCGAAGCGCGTCGCGATCGACCCGCCGACGCGGCCGATCAGGTCGTCGAAACCTGGGACATCTGCCTTCGTCATTAATTTGAGCGGTTTCTTTTTGGCTTTCATCAGATTCGGCAGCGAGGGATAGCGCATCTCGGGCAAGCCTTTTTCGCACGTCACGACGGCCGGGAGGTTCACTTTCACGACTTCCTCAGCACCCTCGATTCGGCGATTGGCTGTGAACGACTTGCCGTCGGCAGCCGCTTCAAATTTCGTCACCGCGCCGACATGCGGCAGATCGAGAAATTCCGCCAGCGCCGGGCCGATTTGCCCGCTATCCAGGTCGATTTCCTGTTTGCCGCGCAGGATCAGATCGAAGCCCGCGCTCGTCACCGTCGCCGCGAGAAGCGCGGCCGTCTGTAACTCATCCAGCGCGTCGAAAGCCGCGTCCTGCAGATGAATGGCATCGTCTGCACCGACGGCCATCGCAGTGCGCAATGCCTCAGCCGCCGCGGCCGGGCCGACCGTGATGGCCGTGATGGCTTGGACATCGGAACGCTTCTCGCGCAACTGCGTCGCAAGTTCGATCGCGAACTCGTCGAATGGATTGACGACCATTTTCAAGCCGGCGCGCTCGATGTCGGAGCCGTCCGGCCGGATCTTGATGACCGAGGTTGAATCGGGAACCTGCTTCAGGACGACGAGTATCTTCATAGGCTTTTGACCCTGGCATTAGAAGCAATGAGACAAACAGCGGCGATCGCCGCGCGAACGATGATGATACCGGAGGCGAATTGCGGCGAGAAGCCGCTTTGCCGTCCCATGCTGCGGCAAACTTTACTCGTAGCGAAGTGCTTCAACAGGATCGAGCCGGCTGGCTTTGAACGCCGGATAGATGCCGCTGAAAATCCCGACCAGCGACGCGGTCACGAACGACGCGGCGATGACAGTGGTCGTAACCTGCGTTTTGAAGAGATCAACGACCACTTTTTCGAGCAGATCGGCGAACATCATTCCCAGCAATACGCCAAAACCGCCCCCGAGCAGGCTGATGATCATGGATTCGACGAGAAACTGAAGCAGAATGTCGGAGCGCCGAGCGCCGACAGCGATGCGCACGCCGATTTCGCGCGTGCGCTCGGTCACCGAGACTAGCATGATGTTCATGATGCCGATGCCGCCGACGACGAGGCTGATTCCGGCGATGCTGTAGAACACGACGCGAAAGATCATGGTCGCCTGGTTAATGTTCTGAAGCGATTGCTCCTGATTAAAAATGTTGAAATCATCCGGCTGGCCGGCGGCGATTCCGTGAGCGCGCCGCAGCACCTGCCGCACCTGCTTTTGCAGGTCTTTGAGCTTTGTCGGGTCCGCGCCCTGAATCGTCAGGCGATTAAGCCATTTTCGATTGAAAAACCGTTGCAAGCCGGCGCGGATTGGCATGTAAATGGTCTCATCCGCGTTGATGAACCCGAGATTGCCTTTTTTCTGCATGACCCCGATAACGCGGTATGTGCCGGAGCTGATCTGAATCAACTCGTCAATCGGGTCTGCGCCTTGAAACAGCTTTTCGGCCACCTTGTTGCCGATCAGCACGTTGGTGCATAAATCATCGCCGGCTTCGCCCTTGTTGAATATTCGCCCGCGCTCGGCGGTGAATGCGTTTACTTCGAAATATTTTTCCGACGTCGCGACGATGGTGAATTCTTCGGATTTTTGAAGGCGCTTCACAGTCGCGCCGCCAAGCGCCTCGGGCGCGATGGAGACGATTTCATCGCGCAGCTCGCGCCGCAGGCGGTCCATGTCTTCCAACACAAGCGTTTGCGACGCGCCCACCAAGCGCCCTTCGATGCGCGCTTGCGCCGGAAATACATACAGCACGTTTGAGCCGAGCGACTTGAAGTCCTCGATGACGCGATTCGACGCGCCTTCGAGAATCGACATGCACGCCACCACCGACGCCACGCCGATCAGCACGCCCAGCGTCGCCAACAGCGAGCGCATGAAATTCGTTTCGAGGCTGCGAAACGCCGTAAGCGCCAGGCGGATATAAAACATGAATTCTCGCTTAGGCCGCGCGCGATCGCCGGCGCGTTCCGACAACGCCCATCAGCATCAGCATAAGTGCCGCTTCGAGTCCGAGGCCGCCACACGCGATCATCGCCGGATTCGGTGGGGCGTCCAGCCCGGCGTCGTCGGTTCTTGTCGATTCGCGAGCGCTGTCAACCGTCGCGACGACGCCGGCCGTCAACGGCGGCACGTTCACTTCGTCGATAATGTCCCGCAAGTCGTCGACCGGCGTGCCGATGAGCGCCACCGCGCCAACATCCGGTGAGCGGCATTCTGCTTCGACACTGATAGAAGCGACAAGTTCGAATTCTTCGTCAACCCGCGCGACGTACGTGTAAGGAATCACTAATTCCGGGATGATGATCGCTGGAAACGAACCGAGACCGTTTTCCGATGTCATCAGACTCGTACTGATCACGCGGTCCGCCGGAATAGCGCCGCTAATGTTCGAGGTCGCCTGTCCGCTCACGGTGCCAAGCAACTCTATGCGTCCGGCAAGCAATCGCTCGAACGAGGAGGCGCTCGAATCCATCGCTGGGCGGCGATCGATCGTGACATTCAGCGCAACCCGCGCGCCGCTAAGGTCGCGATCTGGCACGGCGCTGAACAACGCCAGAACGCCATCCAGAAATAGCCGACTCTCGACCACGCGCGTGTCGACACCGGCAGGAAGCTGCAACTCATCGCGCGAAAAACGTACGACGCGGATTTCCTCCGCTCGCGCGCGACCTCGAAAGAACACGTCCTTATCGAGGCTGTTCATTGCGAGATTCAGTGAAAAATCCTGCGGATTGGGTTCGATCGCCGCCCCAATATCTGAAATTTGCGCCGCGCCGACAGCCGCGCCGGGAGTGGAGGGTTGCACCGAAAACACGCGGCCAAACGCTCGGATCGGCAGCGTCGCGCTGGTCTGGGGCAGAAATTCGTCCACTTCGTTGCGCTCAACTGTCGCGCCGCCAGCGATCTCCTCAATCGCGACGCCGACAGAACCGCGCACGTCGACGATGCCCGCTCGCAAAGCACCCGACAGTGAGAACAGGAGACACGCAGTCGCCACGAAATTTGATCGCGTCATATGCCGCCTTCGTTCAATCGTATTCCGCTCCAATGTTGCAGGATTATAGGCGAATCCAATCGGGTCGCGCGCCCATCGGCCGTTCCAGCATCGATTTCACGTGCGCACAGGAAATATTCCCCGAACCGGCAGGGATCAGGGCTGCTCGCCTGATTCCGCCAATAGCCAGGTGATCGCTGTTTGGGCCACTTGGTCTTGGACGAATGGCCAATCGCCAATTTTCACCGGCACATCGGGCGGAATGCGTTGCGGAGCCCGTTGCCCGCCCCGATCCCCCATCGTTTCCACCGACACGACCAGCATCGAGCCATCCGAAAGCGGGAACTCTGTGGTTGTGGTTGTGTAACCGCCTGTGTGCTCACCAAAAAGGCGCGTGCGCGCCTTGCCGCGAAATGCGATCGCCACCATTTCGCCGGCGCTCATTGTCCACGGGCCGATGAGCACGGCCATCGGAGCACTACGTACCAACACGTCCGTCGGGGACGGATCGAGTCGGAGTTGTTCGTAGCGCGGTTGATTGTCTCGATCCAGCCACGAAGCGTTCGCATCACATCCGATTCGCGTTATCTCACCGTCCGCCGCGACCCCGGTTACCTGCACACCATCGCCCAGCAGCGGCCAAAGCCCAAGGAGCATCGGCCAACAATTTCCACCACCATTGAAACGCAACTCGACAAGCCAACCGCGCGGTTTAGCCAGCGCGGCTTGGGCGATCTCGCGCCGCAGCGTTGCGGCATATTCGAGTAGCGAGGTGCGATCCGCAGCAGTGCAAAGCGGCACGACTACATATGCGATTTCTTTGTCGAGCATCCGAGCGCTAGGTACGTGCGGTATTTCGCCTCGCGTGGTATTCGACGAATCTGAACGTGATGCTGTCGTGCCGGCCGGCTGCGGCGTCGCTGCCGGAACCGGTTGTGACGGGGGCAGGAATCGCGAATGGGGATCGCCGAGCCGGCTGACCGCGTTCTGAATCAGAGGATAAGCAGCGGCCAACGGCGCATCGGGCGCAACGGTGATCTCCAACTCCGCTGCGACGCGCAGCCAGTCAACCCGATCGCAACCCAGCGGCCGTGTTGAAAGAACATTGATCGCCTCGCGGAACAAAGCCCGCGCAGGCCCGACAGCGGCGTTTTGAGAGCTGCATCCGCACACCGCGCCGCAAATTCCAATTACCACGAGCATCGCAAACTTGCGCTGCTTCCGTGATTGAGCCCGAAAAATCTGTGGCCGATCCGGCATTTCGATCCTCCACGAATTGAGAAATCGTAATGTCGAATTGAGAGCGAAGCGACGACCGCGACGGCTGTCGCGCTGTGTTTACGTTAGATCGCCTAACAAAACACCGCGCTGTGTTTCGAGGCGACTACTCCCTTACGGCCGCGGCTACGTCTTGTTAGGCGCTCTTGGATTTTCAGCCGGAAACAATCGTGCGAAGACCGCCCAGCGCATCCTGCAGCCTGCGCGACTGCTCCGTGACTTGCGTGGATGACGCGGAGAATACCTCGGCCGCGGCGGCGTTTTGCTGAGTCAGACGGTCCAGTTCGACGACCGCCGTGTTAATCTGCGCTACACCCCGCGATTGCTCGGCGCTGGCGCTGGCGATGTTGCCCACAAGCGTTGACGCGTTCGTCACATGAGCGGCGATATCGCTGAGCGCGCTGGCGACCTGAACGGCGACATTGGAGCCTTCCTGGGCGCGCTGCACCGCGTCGGCAATCAACGTGGTCGTTTCGCCCGCGGCAGCCGCGGCTCGGCGCGCGAGGTTGCGCACTTCGTCCGCAACGACCGCGAAACTTCGGCCGTGCTCGCCGGCCCGCGCGGCTTCCACCGCCGCATTCAGCGCCAGCAGGTTGGTCTGGAATGCAATTTCCTCAATCACTTTGATGATCTTGTTGATGCGGCCCGCCGATTCGCCGATGGCGCTCATCGACTCGTTGAGTTTTCCGACTGTCTGATCGCTCGCCGACGCGGCTTCACGCGCCGCCGACACCATTTCATTTGCCTGCTGCGAATCACTCGCGTTGCTTGCCGTTTTGGTGGCCAGCTCTTCCAACGAGTTGCTCGACTGTTCGAGCGATTCGGCCTGCGTCGAAGCGCCCTGTGCTAGCGTGCCGGCCGCTGCCGCGGCCTGTTCCGCGACCTGCGTGAGCGTCTCGGAGCCCTCACTCAACTCGGACATCACCCGCTCGATCGGCCGCACAACGCTGTTGGATATTCGCGTCGCCACCCACAACAGAAGCGGAATGGTGAAAAGAGTGGTCAACCCCATCGCCCAGCTCGCGGTTCGTTCGCGCGCTTGGCCCAAAGCGCCGATTGAAGCCGCGGCGGTTTCGAGTTTGTCGCTGACGTTTTCCATCTGCTCTTCGAGCGCGGAAAAACTCGCATAAAACTCGGGCATGCGCGCTTCGGCCTTTTCCCGGTCGTTGAGCGCCAGATCCACGAGCTCATTCGCGGACGCGATATACGCCCTGAGCGGCGCATCCACGGCAGTGAGCGCGTTCAGCACTCCCGGCTCGAATACTTTGGGCGCAAGCGCCTGATTCTCGCGTATGTACTCCTGAAACCTGGCGGAATGCTCCGCCACGTCCGTGCGCGCGGCTGCCGTTTCGTCGGGTGATTTGGCGAAAAGCGCCGCAAACACGTCACCGCGGAGAGCATCATGCATCATGTCGCCCTCAAGGTGATTCCGAATCGCGCTCGCCGCCAGGACGCTCGAATGTAAACTTCCGCTGAGCAAGCGCGCGGACCACCAGCCAACCGCAGCCAGCAACGCGCAGAAGATGCCGCCAAGCAAAACCAGCAACCGGAATTTTGAACGGATCGACAAGGCCATCGCCAACTCCCCTCAGGCGCTAAATTGCCACACGATATCACCCGTGTGAGATCGGATGGATGACGCTCGGGCTTTTTGTCGGGAAGGGGACTCTACGCGGTTTTTTTCGCATCCTGCGTTGAAAAACGCTCCTTCGGGTGTCCGAGTGCTTGCGGGCGGAGGATTTTTCGGAATGGCTGATATTGCAAAAATCGGCGAGGTGCGGAAGTGCCGATCTGGCCAGGGCTCTTCATTCGAAATCACTTGAGCGCGTTGAGACGTTACGCGTGGGCGTCTTTGGGCGTGCCGCGAGCTGCGTCACGGCAGATATCGACGATCTGCTCCCGGCGCGCGTCATTCAAATCGGTGGCCGTCGCCTGCCGGAGATCATCCAGCACGTGCTTTTCCGCCAGCAGCGACTGTACGGCGGCGCGGCATTCCTCGCATTTCGGGAGATGCTCGGCGACTGGATTTTCGACCTCCGGGTGAGCCACAAAGTCGTCCAGTTGCTCGGTCGTCGGGCATCGTCGGAACCACATATCTCACGCCTCTCCAAATTCGTTTTCGATTTGACGGTTGATCGCCTGCAACCGGCGAATCGTCTCGTGCTTGATTGAGTAAATCCGCTTGGCGGGGATCCCGAGTTCAGCGGCGACCTCGGCGGCCGACATGTCGCGCAATGCGAACATTTCAAACGCTTCGAAATCACGCGGCGAGATTTCGCCGGAGTGGCGCAAGCGCCGCAGGCACTCGGCCAAACGCTCGCGACGCTCGACATCGCTCCAATGCAGGACCGGGTCATCGGCGTCCGAAGGCACGTCCACGCCGTCCAGCGGCGCGCCGGCGCGCCGGCGTCGCTTGCGAACGTTGCCGATTTCGTTCCGCGTGACTGTGCGCAGGTAGCTGCGGAAACTGCCGCGCGAGTAATCGACTTGGAACTCGCTGCGCATGCGCTGCGCAAATCCACTCATCACCGCCGCGACGACTTCCTCGGATTCCTGCTCGTTTAGACCTGCACGGCGAGCGAGCGTAAAGACGATCGGGCCGTAGATCCGGGCGAATTGCTCCCAGCGCGGGCTGCTCGGGTCAGCCAGAGCATCGATCATGGTGAGGCTGGTCGGCGGAAAAAGCGCTTCCTGCGCGGACATTTACAGCCTCCACCCCCGCACTCGCATACCACCGGACCGCGACGAGTCACGTCGCGGTCGGGGGCCCTTCGGACCTACGTCGCGTACTTACGCCCCGCACGTGGTCGCCATTACATAGTGAACCAAGCACTCGCATCTTAGGCCAAATTCACATTTTTTTTTTGAGTTTTTTGGGGGGGCTCGCGGGAGCAGTCTTTTTCCCGACGCCGGGGCGCGCCGCATGCAACATGTTTTTCAGCTTGAATCAAATCGCCGGCGCGGCGGCTGCCGCCGGTTGGCGGCCCGGCTCCCAGAAACGCCCAAGAAACGCCGGCTACTACTTCGGAGGACTTGCCATGCGCCCCAAATTCACTGTGACGGCGTTGCTGGCATTGGCCGGGTGGGGGGCGGCCGCAGCAACGCTCGCTGACGACACTGTCATCAACTTCGAGGACTACGCGGTTGGGACAGCGATTACGACTCAGTATGACGGAGTGACGTTCTCCGCCCCGCCCAATTCGTGCGGAGGCTCGCCGCCGATCCAGTGCGTGATCGTCAACCCGAACGGCGGCGCCTCCTCCGGAAGTCGGGCGCTTTCCGTGCAAACCGGCTGCCCCGATTTCAGCGTGGACTACATCCGCATGGTTTTCGATGAAGGCCACGCAAAGGTGAGTTTCACGCTGGGCGACTCGCCCGGAACGTACAATGTTCGTGCCTATACGGCCACCAGCGGCGGCTCACCTGTGTACAACCAGAACATCGTGATCTCCGGAACGGGCTGGGCCGGCGTGTATCGCCTGGTTCTGATCTCCCGCGCCTCACCCGACATCCGCCGCGTCGAGATTGACGACACTGTGGACGATTTTGAAGTGATCGACGATCTGACCTTCGACTGCCCCGACGCCACGCCGCCGACGGCTGAGCTCAGCTCTCCCGCCGCCCTGAGTTGCGTGTGCTACGGAGTGTCCATCCACGGCACGGCCGCGGACACGGATGGTGCACTGGCGTCGTGGCGCCTGGATCGCAAGGCACCGGGCGCCGATACTTGGACACTATTGCGAAATTCCACGACCGAAGTAATCGACGGCGAATTGAGCCCGTGGTTTCCCGGCTCCAGTGCCACCGAAGGCTACTACATCATGCGGCTGACGGTCACGAACGCCTGCGGGTTGGTGTCCACGGCCGAGACGGTGTTTTACCTCGAACGCGTCATCGATGAATTGAGCATTCGCTCTCCTCTGAACGGGGCAATTCTGGGCGGGCAAGTGTGCATCGACGGCACGGCGTGGGATCACTGCTTTGAATCCCTTGCGGCTGAATATCAGGTGGAGGGGGGCGGAGCGTGGCAGCCGATGACGTCGGTGGCCAGTGACCCAGTGCGCACCGATCCGTACGCGACGTGGAACACCAACACCGTCGCGGATGGCGATTATCTGATGCGCTTCACGCTGACAGATAGCTGCGGTTTCGCCGGAGCAATCAACTGGAGCGCGACGATTGACAACACGGCGCCATTTGTCGCTTTCGCGTCGCCGGACACTTGCACGTATCAATCCGGCGTGATCGCGATTCGCGGAACTGTGCTGGACGCCCACCTGAGCCGCTGGACGCTCGAAGTGACCGGCGGCGACTGGAATGGATGGCATCCGCTGACATCCGGCGAAACGCCCATCGTGAATGGCGTGCTCCTGAACTGGGACACGCGCGGCCTGCCGTTGTGCGCCTACACGTTGCGGCTTGTCGCGACCGATTCGGCGGTGTTGAACTGCAATAGCGCGTCGCGCAATCGGAGCGAAACGATGACCACATTCGTGCTCGGCCGATTCGGCGACATGAATTGCGATGGCCTGGTGAATAACTTCGACATCGATCCGTTCGTGTATTGCCTGAGCACGGGCGATTGCCATTGCCCATAATCGGAGGTGCGTAATTACGGTTATGATGCACGTGTTGTTACGACTTTTCCTCTGTCCCGGAGCAACACGTGCATCGAGTTTTTCTGGTCAGCGCGGTCCTGAGTATGACAATTCTCTCGACATTGCCGGCTCGGCGAGCCACTGGCGATGACAAACCGACAACGCAGCCGTCGAGCAATCCCGCGAAGTATCCGATGAGCATCACGCTTACCACACCCGCATTCAAACCCGGCGAGCGAATCCCACGCGACAACACCGGCTACGGCGAAGACAAGTCGCCCAGGCTGGAATGGTCCGCCCCGCCCGACGGCACGAAAGAACTGGCGATCGTCTTTGACGATCCGGATGTGAAGCGGCCGGGCGGATTCGTGCATTGGGTGATTTACAAGATCCCGCCAAACACGCGGTCGCTGCCCGAAGCGCTGACGCGCGATGAAAAACCGGCCGAGCCGGCGGGCGCGGTGCAGGGCAGGAACGACTTCCGAAAGATTGGTTATTACGGCCCGCTGACGCCGCCGGGACCGCCTCACCATTACACATTTCGTATATTCGCGCTCGACACCGTGATCGACCTACCGGCCGGCGCGACGAAAAAGCAGCTTATGGAAAAAATCGAGGGACATGTTCTGGCTGGCGGCGAATTGGTCGGATTGTTCCAAAAGCCGGAATGATTGCAGGATGCGCGGCGTGTTTTCGGAGCGGAGCGCGGCGCTATGCTTCGCTCACGATGCCCGCAACCCAGCGCCCCAATTCATCGGCACGCAGCCCCCAGTCTGACCCTGCGCTCGCCCGGCCTTGCCGGTAATGCGCGGCCGTCCCGAGCGGTCGCCAGCGTGTCGCGCTCGTCGGGCCGAATAGCGTGGCGGTTGGCGTGCCCAGCAGAGCGGCAACATGGCTCGGCCCGGCGTCGTTGCCGATCCACAACCGCGCCACGCCTGCCCACGCCAGGAGCTCTTCGGCGTGGTCGATCCAGACAAACGGCGCGATAGCGTGCAACCGCTCGATTTCTTCCGCTGAAACGCATTCGCGCTCGACCGGACCGGCCGCGATGACGCAAGGTTGCCCTTGTCGAACCAGCGCCATCGCGACATCGGCAAAACTCGCGATCGGCCAGCGCTTGGCTGCTCCGCCGCTGCCGATGTGAATAACAATCGGCTCGGCCTCGATTCCTGTCTGTTCGCAAACCTGCCGGCCGCGCAGCCGATGCGCATCTCCCAGTCGCAATGTTGTGCGTGCCCCGCAATGCGCAATGCAGCGTTCGAGCAACAGCCCCTGTTGATTCAGGTCGGCTTCCCACTGCGCGGTGATATGGGCGCATCCGCCGCGGCAGCGCGTGTCAATCCCAAACACGCCCGCGGCTGCGGAATCGGCAACGAGACGACGATGCGGGAGGCTTGCCGAATCGCCCAGATTGTGCAGCACGCGCGCACCGCCAACCAGCTCCAGCAGCACCGGATCAACCGCAAGCGCACCGTCGGCGAACAAACGATGAATCCCGAGCGATTCTGTCGAATATGCATCGATGCGCGGCCGCGCTTCGTGCAGTTGGCCCAGTCCAACGCGGGAGACAAGCCGAAGCGGTTGTTCGGCGGCGCGCGGCAGCCGCAATATCAACCCAAGAAAAAGGGCGAGGTCGCCGAGCGCGCCGCTGTGTATGATGACGGTCGGTGCTGCCATTGGTGCATCTTACGCCGCCGACAACCCGGCCGCCGCGAGTTGAGTGAAGCATGCAAACGACAAACCGCCGCGACTATTCCGCATTGATCGATTCAATTTCGACTGTCGGATCGCGCGAGCAGCGGATGCGCGCGGTGGCCGATGCGATCTGGTCCGCGCACGCGCAGACAGGTGTGTCGTGGGTTGGTTTTTATTTCGCGACGACAGAACCGGAGGCGGCCGGCAAATACGCCCCCTCTGAGGACGCAGCGCTTCAACTTGTGCTGGGCCCATGCCGCAACAAACCCGCTTGCTCGCCGATTGGGCTGCACGGGGCGTGCGGGCGCTGTTTTTTGAGCGGCGCGCCGCTTGTGGTGCGCGACGTGCGTGAGCTTGGAGCCAATTACATTGCGTGCGATCCGCGCGATCACAGCGAAGTCGTCGTGCCTTGCACCAACGAAAACGGCAAATGCTGGGGCGTGTTGGACCTCGACAGCTTCGAAGTCGGCGCGTTCGACCATCACGACGTGGACGGCCTCACGCTCTTGTTACGTACGGCCGGCCTCACGCATGTCGCGTGACGCATCCGCCCGTCGCCGCCACTCGAGAAATGCCAGGACGCCGACCGCGCCAACCATGTCGGCCGCCCAGTCAATTGCATCCGATGATCGCCCGACGAGTCCCTGCAAAACCTCGTCGATCACGCCGTATGCAGCGATCAATGCCAGTAATCGGGGCGCGACCTTCGATGTGAGCGGCTGACCGAATGTCTCAACGAACCGCCACAGCAGGAACGCCAGCAATCCATAAGCGCCGAAATGCGCGATCTTGTCCGATTGAGGAATTTCGCCCGGAATGCGTAGCTTGGGCAGATGCGTCAAAATGAACAAGCTCAGCCAGTATGTCGGCAATGCGCGACGGTACCAGTGCGCCCACGCGCGGTTGTAGCGCGAAGGTCTCATTGGGCGGCGTGATGCAGCGCTTCGCTCGGTGTCGCCATCGGCGAAGGCATCACTGACGCAACGGGTACCTCTGCCTCGGCCACAACCTGTATTGATTTTGCCGCTTTCGCGATTTCCTTCGCGAGCGCGAAATAGTCTTCGGCTCCGTGGCTCGCAGGCGCGTAGTCGAATATGTGCTTCCCAAAACTCGGGCACTCGGCCAGTTTCACGTTGCGGCGAATCGTCGTCGAAAATACACGCGCGCCGTGCCAGGCCTGGTCCGGCTCAGCGGCCGAAAGAAACTGCTCTACATCGCCGGCGACTTCCTGCGACAGCTTTGTGGCCTTTTCGAACATGCAGAACAGCACTCCCGCTACGCGCAGTTGCGGGTTGATGCCATGCCGAACCAGCGAGATCGATTCAAGCAGCCGCCCAAGGCCATGTAGCGCCAGAAAATGCGCTTGCAGCGGGATCAGAACTTCACCGGCAGCCGCGAGCGCGTTCACCGTCAGCAAGCCGAGCGATGGGCTGCAATCAATGATGCAATAATCGAACAATGACGCATATGGTCCGAGCACACCGGCCAGCACTCGCTCGCGTTCCTCGCGTTGGGCCAATTCAAGTTCGGCCGCAACCAGATCGATGTGCGCGGGAACAATCGACAGGCGCTTCGACACCGTTCGCGCCGCTTCCGCGATCGCCGCACCGTGCAGCAAAACGTCGTAAATGCTGGCATCGCCGGCGGAAAGCTCGATCCCTACGTGCAACGAAGCGTGCGATTGCGGATCAAGATCAACCAGCAATACATTCCTGCCAAGACGCGCCAGAGCGGCCGCGAGATTCACGGCCGTCGTTGTTTTTCCGACGCCGCCTTTTTGATTCAGAATCGCGAGTGAGCGCATGGTGTGAAGTATACGAGCGGGGGCGTGAGGAATGAAGAATCGCGGCGTTGCCATGCCCTGGGCGAATCACCCTCCGCGCGGCCGTCGGCTCAAGATCGGAAAGCGCCGGTACTTCAAAGCCGGCGCTCTCCGGTTCAAGCCAGTGCTTACGTCACCATCGGCGGATTCACCGATAGGTCGCGCCGCGCCGCGACGATCGAAATCGTGAAGCCCGCCACGACGTCGAGCAGCGAGATCAGCCCCAGCACGAGGAACGTTCCTGTCCCACAGCCCTGCACCGCCACAAACTCGACGAGAAACAGGCCGAAAACGAATAGGGACACGCCGTGGTCGATGATCGACGCGCTGCCGGTTCGCGTGGCTTTCACCAACTCAACGTATAGGGCGACGACCGCCAGAACAATCAGCAGTTCTCCCGCCTTCAATTCAAACGAAGCCCCCGATGGAAGGCCAAACTGCACCCACCCGGTGCTCATTTTTCCAGCAACATTGCCGCCGATCATGAACAGGTTGTAAATCAGGATCACAATGCCGGGCAGCGGAATAAACTGCAAGTAGCCCAGCGGTCCGCGATGAACGTGGCCAAGGGACATGGTTTGCTCTTTCGATTCAGGAAGTCAGGATCAACCGGCCGGATACGCACCGCGCCAACCGCGATTCTAACAGCGCCGCCGCGGTCGGCCATTATTGAGCCGCGGCGAGTTTGTAATCACGCGTCGCCAACCTCCACGCGCCGCCATCAGAATTACTTCCGCTTCATCACGTAAATATTGCGGATGTCATCGACCTGTTCGTAGTTTTCCGTTAACCAGCCGGCCAGCCACACGCCCAGCTCATCCGGCGGTTTGTTTTTGTAAACCCCGGTAATCCACGCCCAATCCGTCGAGGAGATCACAAACACCGTCGGCGGATTAGTGACCAGCTTGTCGCGCAGCTCGGCGGACACAAACAGGGCGTTCTCGCGCACTTGCCCGATCTTTTCGGTGGTCGTAAAGCGGCACACATTTTCGCGCCGCGCTTGCAGGTACACGCCGGGCATATAGCCCCAACACTGAAGCGTGTCGCCTGGTTTCGTCAACCGTGCGACCGCGTCGCCGACTTCCTCGATTTCTGATTGCTTGATCTTCCATGCGCCGTTCACGAATGCGGGGTCGCGCTCATTCCATACTTTGCTGACTTCTTCCCAGTGCCGATAGGCCGCTTCGCTCGCGAAATACCCCATCACCACAAAACCCGAAGTCACCCACGCGCGATTCTGCAACCGATGCCTCGGCCTGGAGCAGGTTTACGATATAACCCGAAAACAGCACGAGAGGCGGGATGAATGGAATGATGTAATGCCGAAACGCGTGCGGACTGACTGTCGCGCCATAAAAACCTATGAGTGTCCACAGCCCGAACAGGATCAAGTAATGCGGGACAATCGGTTTGTAATCGATCACCGGCTGCTCGATCTCCGCCGGCTTAAGATGCGGCCGCAGCGCCCACAGGCTCGCATGAATCAACGTCGCGATGGCCATCAGCGTCGGCAGAATCAGGATCGGGTACATTTCGTGTCCGAGCTTCCAGCGATTCACCAGCCGATTCGTCAACCCACTGTCGCCAACGTTGAAATAGCTCTGATTAAACGTCACGGCCGCGAACCAAGCCTCGGCGAGCGCGCCTTCGCTGGCGAGATAAGCGGTCGCAATGGAGATCGTTGCGCCGAAGCCGGCGAGAATCAGCAAGCCGCGCCGCACGCCGGTCCGGAATGGAATGCTCCGCACGATCATCAGCCAGATCAGATGTAGCCCCATCGCGCCGAGCGCGGCAACGCCCACCTGCTTGAATAAGACAGCCGCCCCGCAGCACAACCCGGCAACCAGCCATTTCCAGTTTCGATCGCGAGCGAAGCCCCGGACGTACAGCGCCACGGCCAGCAACTCGCATGGCACGAGAAAAGTCTCCGTGCGGTTCGATCCGCCTTGATAGCGGGCATGCGTGATGTAAAAACTCGCGAGTGCGGTCGTGACGGCCGCGGCAGCCGGAAAGTACACCGATGACGCGATGATGTAGAAGCAGATATGCGCGATCACGAGCGCAGCCGCGCAGAGCAGGGCGATTCCCATGTATGAATCGGTGATCAGAAATCCGAGCGCGTTGATCCAATAGATGCCGGGCGGCTTGTTGTCCCAGACGTCCAGATACACCGTGCCGCCATGCGCGATCCGCCAGCCGTAATACGCGAACATCTGATCATCCACCACGTCGCCGCGCAGGTGCGCCGCGAGCTGCGACAAAATCAGCAGCGGTCCGATGATGAGCGTCAGCGCGATGATGGAGACCGCAAAAGCGTTGAGCGATTTTCCGGGAGGTTGTGGCGGAGCATTCAGCATGAAATTGAGCGCCGGCGAAATGTGAGCGATCAGGGCAATGTCAGCTTGCGAGCGGCCTCCAGCCGCAGGTTCACGTCGTCCCAGTTCACGACGTTGAAAAAAGCCTTGATGTAGTCGGTGCGTTTGTTCTGATATTGCAGATAATAGGCGTGTTCCCACACATCCAGCGACAGCAAGGGCACGCTTCCCCACGCGCCGGTATTGTTGTGCTTTTCGGATTGCAACACCGCCAGGCGCTGCGCCAGCGGCTCGTACGCCAGGATCGCCCACCCGCTGCCCTGCACCTGCGCGCCAGCCGCTGAAAACTGTGCACGGAATCCGTCGAGCGATCCGAAATCGCGCGTGATTGCTCTGGCGATTTCGCTCGTGGTGGGCGGATCGCCGCCGCCACCCTTTTTCATGTTCTTCCAAAACACCGTATGCAGCACATGCCCGGACAGGTTGAACGAGAGTGAGTCCGTTACCGCGCGAATCGTGCGAATTGCGTCGCCGCCCGCGCGCCGCACGCGCTCGAGTTCGACGACCGCCGCGTTCGCCGCATCGACATAGCCTTTGTGGTGGATGTCGTGATGAAGCTTCATGATCTGAGCCGAGATGTACGGCTCAAGATCGGCGTAGTCATACGGCAAAGGTGGCAATTGATACGGCCCGTCAACCGCGCTGCCGGCGGACGGCGCGCTTGCGCTCGTAGGCTGTGTCGTCGACTGGGCGAGGCTCCATTCCGTGCCGAGCGCCAGCCATCCGCCTGCGAGCGCCGAACCGATCACTTCACGACGGGAGATTTCATTCACTTTCAATCCTTGAATTGACGGAGGCTGAACTGTTTACTGCGCACAATTCTTTGGCGCGGGAATCAGACAAATGAACTCCAGCGGCTCGCGCCCGGTGTTGCGGAACTGGTGCATCTCGTTCGGCGCTACCCAAATCACGTCGCCGGCCCGAATGTCGCGGTCGCCCTGCTCGCTCGCGGCGGTGCCGCTTCCGCGCAGTATGAGAATCTCGTGCTCGTAATCATGCTGATGGTGCGGTGTGTAACCACCGGGGGCGACTTCGAAATGCCGCATGTGAAAATTGGATGCTCCCTCGTTCGGGCCGACGAGCATCCGCATTTTCGCGCCTTCGGCGCCAGGCATCGACACTGCGGTTTGCTCGTGATTGGCGAGCGCTTGAACTTTCATCCGGCGGCCGCCTGATTTTGCGTGACGCCAAGTTCCACTGCGACCTCGGCCGCCGTGGCGGCTGCGCTGCGCTGCGGAAGCGCCCGGCGAGCGCGGAGCGGGCCAGGCCAGCGCGATTTCGGCAGATCGCCTGCAGCGATCGGAATCAGCTTTTTCTCCTGCGCCAGCGCCGCGCCCATCTCAAACGCCACAAACGGGCTGTTCATCGATTGCGCACCCACCAGAAACAGCACCGCGTCGCTTTCGCGCAGCGCCCGACCGAATTGGTTCGGGTTGGTCGAATCCCTTGGCGAATAGCCACCCGCAATCCGGATGCCGTTGGCGATCAGCGCTTTGTAAAAGTTCCTGAGCCAGGACGGATTCACATCCGCGGGCGAAAAAGAGAGCGTCACTTGCAACGGTTTCATCCTACGGCGTCCTGTACGCGCCTCTTCAACTGAACCAGATAACGATCAATCTCATTTAATTCTATCAGGTTGCGACGCTTCAATAATACCGGCGTGTTCGGTAACTCAGAAAGCTGTCGTGGCGTTACGCCGTGAAGCACCGCGATTATCGGCATGCCCATGCCCCACGCGGCGCCGATCTCGACCCACACGTAGTGACGCTCCAGCGCCCAGGGCGTCAGCAACACCACCAACTCATTCGACCGGCGCAGCGATTGCCGGATTTTCTGCTCGAAGTCCGCGCCGATCGCGATCGAGGCTTCATCAAGGAACACCGCCGCGCCCTGTTCGATCATCGAGCGCCGCAATTGCCGCGCCACCCATGAATCGGTGGCGGCATGGCTCAAGAACACACGATAGTTGCGGCGGGGCGCGGCCATTCATCCGCGCCTAGGCGCTGACAATCCAACGATCCGCCGCTCGCTGATAGGTCACAAGCTCATCGGGCTTGAAGAAAAGCCCGATTTCGAAATTCGCTGTTTCCGGCCCATCGCTGGCATGCACGAGGTTGAACTGCTTATCCAGGCCGAAGTCGCCGCGAATCGTTCCCGGCACTGCCTGCCGCCCGTCCGTTGCGCCCAACATATTCCGCACTACCGCGATCGCGCCCGGCCCCTCAAGCACCGCCACCACCACCGGCCCGCTGGTCATGAAGTCCACCAATGATTGATAGAACGGACGCTCCTTGTGGACTTCGTAATGCTTTTCGACTTGCGGTTTGGGCGACTGTTGCAGCTTCATCCCAACCAGCCGCAGTCCCTTGCTCTCAAACCGACGCAGCACTTCGCCTACAAGCATCCGATTTACGCAGTCCGGTTTGCAGATGATTAATGTGCGTTCCATAGGGCCTCCTATCGCGATGCGGCGGCAACCCGGTCGGCGCCGCCAGAAAGTTCCGATTTCTAGTCCCGAGGCGGGATTGTAGCGGCCGCGTGGCGACCGACCAGTCGCGGCGGCTCACAGACCAAAGGGGGGCCAGCGCTCCGTCAACCTCACATTGGGGAGCATCGGCGTGGGGGCCCGTGGGAGATATTGTGTTTTCAAACGGGCCGCGGCCCCGCAGCCCCGGTTTTTTTGGGGGGGGGGTTTTATGCCCCCCAAAAGAACGCAGGG
>JAEUIR010000049.1:12833-23040 GCA_016795025.1 Phycisphaerales bacterium | reverse complement strand
CGTCCCAAGTCTTGCCACTACAAGGCCCTACCGAATCGTCTGCGGAATTGCTGATGTGCGAGAATAAGCGTATCGGGATTGTGGCCATATTCGGTAATATGGCTTGGCGCTGGGAAGGCGAATCGTCGCGCGGTCGCAACGCGATGCTCACGCATCGAATGCACGAGCCACGTTCGGACCAGCATGAATACGATCACAAGGAGTCAAAGATGCGAGCGGGATGGAATCGGATCGGTTTTCGCGGCGAGGCAATTTGCACTGCTCTCGCGGCAGTTGCCGCAGCGGCGTTCGTTGCGGCGCAGCCGGCTGTGGCACAATGCACGATTACGGCATCGCAGACCGAGGGGCCGTACTATCGCACGCCGAACCCGGAAACAACCAACTTGCGCATCGGCAGTGACGGGCCGCCGCTCACGCTGCATGGCAACGTGGTGGACACGCAGTGCAACCCGATCGCGTACACATGGGTGGCCGTTTGGCACGCGGACATGACCGGTGCGTATGACAATACCGCGCCATTCGATCGGTACCGCAGTTTCTTCTTCACGGATGCGAATGGCGAGTTCACGCTGTACACAATCATGCCGGGGCTGTATCCCGGTCGGACGCGGCATATTCACTTCAAGCTCGACGCGGTGAACACGCCGCTGCTGACGACGCAGTTGTATTTTCCGAATGAACCGCAAAACGCGACCGACGGGCTGTACAACCCGGCGCTTGAGATGGACCTGGTGACCGAGAGCGACGGCTCGCGTACGGGCACGTTCACGTTTGTTTTGGCGCGCAGCGGCGGCTGCGCCGTACCGAATGTCACGGGCGACCCTGCGCCGCAGACGGTGGGCCTGGGCGGGACCGCGACATTCTCGATGACGGCGTCGGGCGGAACCCCGATGACGTATCAATGGCGCAAGGACGGCGTGCCGCTTGTGAACAACGCGCGCATCAGCGGGGCGACGACGAACTCGCTGCGCATCACAGGCGTGACGTGCAGCGACGCCGGAGCGTACACGGGCGCGGCGCTGAATTCCTGCGGAACAGACGAGAGCGCCGCGGCCGGCCTGACAGTCACAGGTTGTGTCGGCGACCTGAATTGCGACGGCATCGTGAATAATTTTGACATTGACCCGTTCACGCTGGCCGTGGCTGACGCGGCGGCATATGAGATCGCGTATCCGGAATGTGATCGCGACAATGCGGATGTGAACGGCGATGGATTGGTGAACAATTTTGATATCGACCCGTTTGTGGAACTGCTGGCGGGATAGGAGGGCCTAACAGAAGGCCTCACTGTGTTTCAAAGCAACCGCTCCCTTACGGTCGCGGCTCCGTTTTGGCAGGCGGACTTATTTGCAACGCTTCGCCTGCCCGACGGGCGATACGATATCTGGCATGTCATCCATCGAATCCGCCGGCTGGCGTTTTTCCGCGTTTGCGGATCAGGTGCTCGCCCCTGCCGTGTACGCCGCGCGCGTGCCGCTCGCCATCAGCGTTCATCACTGTGCGTCGCGCGTCGCGCCGGCCGATGCCGCAGCGCGCGAATTTCAGCCGGTGACCATCGGTTACCGCTGGGGCCCGCTTTGGGCGAGCGCGTGGTTCCGGCTGCGCGGCGCCGTCCCGGCGGATTGGGCCTACCGTTGTGTGGCGCTGCGGTTTTCGAGCGGAACGGAGAGTCTGCTGTGGCGAGACGGCGCGCCCGCCGGCGGGTTAAACCAATATCACGATTCAGTGCGTCTGTTCGATAAGTCTCGTGGCGGCGAGCCAGTGGACTTACTGGTCGAATCGAGTTGCATTCGACCGTTTGGGGCAACGGTTTTCTGGTGGGACGACGCCGAAACGCGTGCGCGCTGGAATGAGCCAAAGCCGGGCCGCGTGGATTTCGCCGAATTGGCGGTTTTTGACGAGGCGGCCTGGCGCTTGTGGCGCACGTACGATTTCGCGCGGCAACTGATCACGCTGTTGCCGAATGACAGCGAGCGGGCGCGCATGGTGGTCGACGCGCTGGATCGCGCCACACGCATCATCGATGATCGCGCGCCCGGCAAGACGGCCGACGCGGCGCTCGAAGTCCTGCAGCGGGGCTTGCGCGGTAATGGCCCGGCCGCCGCGACGCGCTGCTTTGCGGTGGGGCACGCCCACATTGACACGGCGTGGCTGTGGCCCTTGCGGGAAACGCGCCGCAAATGTCTCGCGACGTTCTCCACTGTTTTGCAATTGATGGACCGCTTCCCGGATTTTCGGTTCATGTGCAGCCAGGCGGTGCATTACGACTGGGTCGAGCAGGATTCGCCGGAGTTGTTTGAGCAAATTCGCCGCCGCGTTAGCGAGCGTCGTTGGGAACCGACCGGGGCGATGTGGATCGAGCCGGATTGCAACGTACCCAGCGGCGAATCGCTCGTTCGGCAAATCCTACACGGTGTGCGCTATTGGCGCAGCCGCTTTCCGGATGCGCCGCCGCAGCGATTGTTGTATTTGCCGGATACATTTGGCTTTCCGGCGTCGTTGCCGCAGATCGCGGCTCAGGCGGGGATCGACACGTTCATCACGAACAAGCTTTGCTGGAGCCAGCAGAACGAATTTCCACACGTGAGCTTTCTGTGGCGCGGCATCAACGGCACCGAGATCGTCGCGCATCAAACGCCCGGCCGCGATTACAACGCCCTGAATACGCCGAAGGAACTGCTGCGCGGGACGCAGAACGCGGCCCGGCTGGATCAGTCGCGTGCGCGAGTATGGATGCAGCCGTTCGGCCACGGCGACGGCGGCGGCGGTCCGACTGATGCGTCGATTCTGTTCGCGCAGCTCGCGGAGCAGTGTGAGCCGCTCGCCCGAACGGAGTTGTCCGGCAGCGGCGCTTTTTGTGACGCTCTTCATCGACGATTCAACGCGCTCCGCGACGAAGGGCGCGAGCTGCCTGTGTGGGATGGCGAGCTGTATCTGGAAGTTCATCGGGGAACATACACGTCGCAGGCGTGGCAGAAGCACGCGAATCGCCGCGCCGAACAGCAACTTCGCGCCGCTGAATGGCTTGCTTTTGCAGGGCCCGCGCGGCCGGATGCGGGGCGTGCGAGCTCGCTGCGCTCCCGGTTGGATGAGCTGTGGAAGACTCTTCTGCTGAATCAGTTTCACGACATTTTGCCCGGCTCATCGATTGCCGAGGTTTATGACGACGCGCGGCGCGATCACGCGGAAATCGCGGCGGGAGCGGCTGCGATCGTCGAAGAAAGCCGTGCGGCGTGGGCGGCGCAGGTTGATACGCGCGGCTTGCGACGGCCGATGTTGGTATTTAATCCGGCGTCGGTGAATCGTCGGGGCGTGGTTGATTGCGAGGGTGAGCAGTTCTATGTCGGCGACATTCCGGCGCTGGGCTGTGTGGTCGTTGATCGCGGCGGCGCGGGCCACCAGGTCGGCGAATCGCGGAATCTCAACAACGGCATCATTTCCGCGGAAATCGCCGCCGATGGAACGATCTGCTCGCTGGTGCATTTGGCGAGCGGCCGCGAAGCGCGCGGCACCCCAATGCGGCACGGACCTCACATCGGACTGAACCAACTTGTGCTATACGAGGACCGGCCGCGCGCGTGGGAAGCCTGGGACATCGACGCGGAGTACGTTCAAAAATGCTGGCCCGTGGATTCACCGATTGAGAACCGGCGCGCCATTCAGATGGGAACGCTTGTTTCCGGCGTCGAAGTTACGCGGCGTATCGGCGAAGCTAGCCGAATGACGCAAACGTATTTGCTCGCGGCCGGTTCGCCGCGGCTGGATATTCACACGCGCATCGATTGGCGCGAGGAGCGCCGGTTGCTTCGGGCGCTGTTCCCAGTGGAAGTGCGCAGCCGCTACGCTACCCATGAAATCGCGTTCGGACATATTCAGCGGCCGACGCATCGCAGCAATCCCTGGGAAGCGGCGATGTACGAGGTTTGCACGCATCGCTGGATGGACTTGTCCGAGGCGGGTTTCGGCGTCGCATTACTGAACGACGGGCGTTACGGCTGCTCGTGCCATGACAACGTGCTGGGGCTTTCGCTGCTGCGCAGCCCGAAGTTCCCCGACCCCACCGCGGATATGGGCGTACATGAGTTTACATACAGCCTGATGCCGCACGCCGGCGATTGGCGCGCGGCGGGCGTGGCGCCTGAAGCCGAGGCGCTGAATGTCCCCTTGATCGCGTTGCCGCTGCGCGGTGAGCAGACGGGATCGATCTCGCGGGATTGGCGGCCGTTCGATCTTGGGGTCGATTCGTCGTTGGCGCTCGAAGTCGTTGCGATCAAGCCCGCGGAGATCGATTCCGGAATTTGCATTCGATTTGTTGAAATACACGGAGCAACCGGGCGCGTGCGCATCACCTGGAATTTACCGGTGACAGCCGTGAAGGCCGTTGACTTATTGGAATGCGGCGATGTGGAGGTTGGGAATGGCCGACTTTCGATTGATCGCGATCAAATCGAGTTGATGCACGATGCCGCGAGTCGAATTTCGACGTTTTCGATTCGGCCGTTTCAGATTGTCACGTTGCGGTTGCAGCTCGGCTAATGTAACGAGCCATCGCTATTTGAACTTATCGCTGCCAGCGGCGTCTGATTATTTGCAGGGTGGACGCCTTTCGTTTGGACCGCCGGGCTTATCTACTGACATGGCACTGCGGCTTGCTGCGCCTCGCGCCGCCCAACGAAGGGTCGGCGTCAAGTTTGTGGGGACGCGGAGCATCGCCGTCTCGGCGGTGCGAAAACATTGATTGCGTTCGACAAGAATTCTGTTCGCACCGGCTGGAAGCCGATGCTACCCACAAAACCTGACGCCGGCCCCAACGACGGAGCCGCACCTTCGTCTTGACGCGCGCAGCGTCCGGGCGTAGGCTTTCTCGTTCCCCCTGCGGCGGAACAATCAAGGCCGCTGGGCGCTGGTCAGATAGCTCAGCTGGTAGAGCATGGCACTGAAAATGCCAGGGTCGCCGGTTCAAGTCCGGCTCTGACCACATCGACATAGCCGACCGATGATCGCTCGCGAGCTTACGCTCTCGACGCGAGCCCCGGCCGGAGGAAGTACCGGGGCTGTAGCTCAATTGGGAGAGCGCTTGCATGGCATGCAAGAGGTCGTCGGTTCGAACCCGATCAGCTCCAATGACGTAACTATCGCCGACTTCGCGAGTTGCGAAGACGCGCCCCAGGGCGTGGCGGCCGTAATCCGAAAGGCAGCGCGAGTAGTACTACTCGCGCCTCGACTTTGGCCCTTTCTAGATTCTTCGGAGGGCATTCGATTTCGGCTTGCGGTTTTCCGTGGATTTGTTATCTAGTTATATAACTAGATGGCCGCCGCCGGGCGTCGGTCGGCCTGAGGAGTCGCCATGGGCGCGCCGACCAAGGTGCAACTGATCGATCGCAAGAACTCGCAGCCGACCGCCGTCTTTTTCCCCCTGAGGTGACGATGGAGGTGAAAGCCCTGGCGTGCGATCGGCCGACGCAGCGCGGTTTGCCGCTGGCGCGGCTGAGTCATGCCGATATCGCCCGCGAGGCCGTTCAGTCCGGCATCGCCGCCTCGATCAGCAAGACCACGGTCTGGCGTTGGCTGAGCACGGACGCCATCAAACCTTGGGCGCATCGCAGTTAGATCTTTCCGCGCGATCCTGCGTTTCGCCGGCTGGTGGATCAGCTCATGACGCAGGAGCCGTATCGATCCGCACGGCGTGTTTTCTGGATCACCGACAACGGCTCGTCGCACCGCGGCCAAGCCTCCGTGCGGCGTCTGGCCGAGTGGTATCCCAACGCAATTCAGGTTCATACGCCGGTTCACGCGAGTTGGCTCAATCAGATCGAGATCTACTTCTCGTTGGTGCAGCGAAAAGTGCTCACGCCGAACGACCTCATCAGTCTGACCGAGTTGCAGGAACGGCTTGAGCAATTCGAAACGCGCTACGCCCAATGGGCAAAACCCTTCGAGTGGAAGTACAAACGCGACGATCTGCACGATTTGTTATCGCGTTCGAACCAAGACACGGAAAGCGAAAAGGTCGCGTAAGGCCCCAATAAATACGTCATCGAATTTACGACCCAGAGCACTTAGGGACACCTGCCCGCCGCCACGCACGCCACAAACGGATCGATGTCGAAGTTATTGACGTTTCCGTCGACGCTGACATCGGCGGACGCAATGTCGCAATTCGGATATACGGCCGCATATGCCGCCGGATCGCTCAGTGCCAGCACGAACGCATCGATGTCAAAGTTGTTCACCGCTCCGTCGCAATTCACATCGCCGCGCGTGAAAGTCGCCTGTGTCGTCATCGATGGATTGTCGAGACCCAGATCCCAACCCTGGAAGATGAAGAAAAACTCCGGATTTCCGTAGAAAAACCGCAATTGATCGACGTCGGTGATGACGTCGTTCCAATCCGGCGACGGTGGCGAATTCGGCCCAAATGCGATCGTGCTCCAGCCGGCCGGCAGCGCCGGCGATTGCGATGGAATTTCGAATGTGAACGACCGCCAACCCTCGCCAGGCGTCGGCACGTTCACATCGCCCATCTGATACGCCGCCCAATCGTCGTTGAAATTGTTCGGCGTACCATTGTCGCTGATCAGCATCACGGTCAGCGGCCGCTCGGCCGCGCTGAAATCGACGTGGAAAATTGCGAGATCAACGCCGACAGCAGTCACATTCCGTTGGCGATAATTGCCCGTAAATTCGGACTCGACACCCCAGGCCGTACGCGGCTGGGGTGCGAACGTATCGACGAACGGGTCGTGGAAAAATGCGCCCGGGTTGCCCCCGACCGCATCGATCCGGCCATTGGTGGTTCCGAATGACCAACCGCCGTGATTCGAGCCGCCAGTGAACGTTTCGGTGAAGGTTTCGGCGGAAGCGCGCGATACAAAAAGGCACACTGCGAAGAATCCCGCAATCGACCGCATGGCATGATCCTTTCGTTGTTTCCCCCGGGTTAATGATAACGGTCGTCGCGGCAGCGACCATCGCTGCGCGGCCTGCGAGCGGAATTTTCGACAAACGCGAAACGTGAGCGGGGCAATCGCTTGAATTTCATTCGCCAGATCGGCATACTGGTAGGAAGTCAGCGGTCCATCGGAACCGCAGGCTGGCAGTTCGGCAACATTGCAGCACCAAATCGTTTCGGTTCGACTTCGAAGCGCTGGCGAACTGGCTGAAACGCGGGTGGGAATGCCGCGCTAACCGCCTTGGTCCGACTAGTCAGTTCGGCACAAAATCATTTTGCGCATGTGTGGTGCGCGAGACGGTTCGTATCAGGTTGCAAGCAGGCAATTCATGTCCAAGGAGTGGAGAAAATGAACGTTCGGATCGTGGAATTTCGGCCGCGAATGATCGCTTTCAGCGCGATCGCCCTCGCGGCGTCATTGTGTCAGTGGGCCGCCGCGCAGTCCGCGGATGTGGTTATCAGCCAATTCTACGGTGGCGGCGGCAACACCGGCGCACCGTATCGCAGCGACTACGTTGAGTTGTTCAATCGCGGTTGCGTACCGGTCGATATCAGCAACTGGTCAATTCAACAGGCTTCCTCCACCGGAACCGCCTGGAACCGCACGAACCTGCCGCAAGGAACCGTGCTTCAGCCCGGGCAGTACTTCCTGGTCTCATTCGCGGCGGGCACGACCGGCACCGCGCCGTTCACAGTTTTGAATGCGGATGCGACGGCCGCCTGCGGCACAACGGGTACCGGTCCCGGCTCACCCTCGGCAAGCATGATTGATTTCAGCGCCACCGCGGGCAAGTGCGCCCTGGTGCGAAATCAGAACACGTTGCCCGCCGTTACGTGTCCGACGGCCGCAAACGGCGTGGTCGATCTGCTCAGCTTCGGAACGGGCTCGAGCCCCTGCGAAGGTGCTGTTGCCCCCGCGCCGAGCAACACTACCGCGCTGTTCCGAGCAGGCGGCGGCTGCATCGATACAAACGTCAACTCGGCTGATTTCACGGTCGGCGCGCCGGCCCCGCGCAACAGCGCGTCGCCGTTCAATGTCTGCGGCCCGGTGACGCCGGCTTCCGGCGCTTGCCAGTTCGCTGACGGAACCTGTCAGGTGCTAACCGCCGCAGACTGCGGGACGGCCGGTGGCGCCTATATGGGCGACTGCACGCAGTGCAGCGATCGCGGCGCCTGCTGTCTTCCGGATGGCACGTGCGTGTCGGTGCAACTGTCGCGCTGCACGGTTTTGGGCGGAACGTTCGGCGGTCCAGGCTCGCGTTGCTACACGGCGACGCTCACGAGCACAGCGCTCGAGGATATCTCAGCAACTGGAACCATCGTCACCGGCTCAAACACGGACGACACGACAACCGCCGCTCAGGCGCTGCCGTTCACTTTCTTCTACTACGGAACCGCGAAAACGTCATTCGTTCTGAACCCGAACGGCTGGATCTCATTCGACCCGACCGCGCCGGGCAGCACTGCGGGGCGCGGCCACCACATCCTGCCCAACTCGTTCGCACCGAACGATTTCCTCGCGCCATACTGGGACGATCTCAACAACAGCACGAGCAACAATATTCGCGCGGAGACTCGGGGCACCACACCGTTCCGCCGTCACATTATTCAGTGGACCGCCGTTCCGCAGTTCTCCGGCGGCGGACCGAATACGTTTCAGATCATTTTGTACGAGACGACGAACTGCTTCGAATTCCGCTATGGAACGATTCAGCCTCACGAACCTGTAGCCAGCGCCACGAGCAACGTGACGTTCAGCGCCGGCTTTGAGAACGCGGCTGGCACAACCGGCGAGCACATCAATTCGTTCTCGCTGGGGAGCGGTGGCGCGACTGTTTCGCGCCTCTATTGCCCCCTGTGCGTCCCACCTGCCAGCGGCGCTTGCTGCTTCATCAACGGCACATGCTCAACCCAGACCGAAGCCGGCTGCAACGCGGCAGGCGGCGCCTACCAGGGCGACAGCACCGATTGCTCGATCTGCCCGCCGGGCGGCGCTTGCTGTTTCGCCGATGGGTCGTGCTTGGTGCGCACCGAACTCGTTTGCCTCTCGCTTGGCGGCGCTTATCAGGGCGACGGCACTAATTGCGGAAGCGTCATCTATCCTCCGCCGGCGACCTGGCCGGAAGGATTCGAGGATATCCGCCCAATCGGCACGTTGCTGACATTCGCCACCCAGGATGATTCTTCAGCCCCGGTAAATCTGCCGTTCACGTATTTCCATTACGGCGTGGCCAAGACGAACGGCCTTGTGTCGACGAATGGCTATCTGACGTTCAGCGCAAGTGGCACCACGTTGACAAACGACGCGATTCCGACCGCGGCGCTTCCCAACGATAGCCTGTACGTCCTTTGGGACGATCTGCACCTGCGCTCCGTCGGCACCGTTCACGTCGCGACGCTCGGCGCCGCGCCATATCGCCGCTACATCGTGCAGTGGACGGACATCGATCAGTTCTCGCCGTCGAATCCGGCCAATGTCATGACGTTCCAGATCAAGATCTACGAAACGTCAAACTGCGTTGAGTATCACTATCTGAACATCGTGCCCGAAACGCCGGCCGGTGATTACACCATCGGCGTCGAAAACTCGACCGGCACCGCCGCGACGGCGTTCCCTGGAGCCGGCATTGGCAACGGTCACATCCGTATCGTTTTCTGCCCGGATGGCTTGACCTGTCCGCAGCCGACGGGCGCGTGCTGCCGCGACAACGGCGCTTGCGAAATCCGCACATATGGCGACTGCCTTGAAGTCTGCGGTACGTATCAGGGCGATGGCACGACGTGCGACCCCGGCACGTGTCCTCCGGGCGGCGCCTGCTGCTTCCTGGACGGCGGTTGCGTGATCCTGACGGCGGCCGCATGCCTCAATCAGGGCGGCATCCCGCAGGGTGATGGCACGACGTGCGATCCGAACCCATGTCCGCAACCGACAGGCGCTTGCTGCTATCTCGATGGCTCCTGCCTTGAGCAGACCAGCGCGGATTGCGCGACCGGTGGCGGTACGTATCAGGGCAACTTCTCGGTTTGCACGCCGAATCCGTGTCCGCAGCCGACGGGCGCTTGCTGCTTCACCGATGGTTCCTGCCAGGAACTGACGAGCGCGGCTTGTGCCACTGCCGGCGGCGCGTATCAGGGTAACTTCTCGGTTTGCACGCCGAATCCGTGTCCGCAACCGACCGGCGCTTGCTGCTATCTCGATGGCTCCTGCCTTGAGCAGACCAGCGCGGATTGCGCGACCGGTGGCGGTACGTATCA
>JAEUIR010000049.1:0-12735 GCA_016795025.1 Phycisphaerales bacterium | reverse complement strand
GCGCGGATTGCGCGACCGGCGGCGGTACGTATCAGGGCAACTTCTCGGTTTGCACGCCGAATCCGTGTCCGCAGCCGACCGGCGCTTGCTGCTATGCAGACGGCTCGTGTCAGGTTCAAACAAACGCGGATTGCGTCAGCGGCGGCGGAACGTATCAGGGCGACAACAGCTCGTGCGATCCGAATCCGTGCGAACAGCCCTGCACCGACGCCGATCGTGCCGACTCGAACTGTGACGGAACCGTCAACAACTTCGACATCGATTGCTTCGTGTTCGCCGTGGTCGGCGGCACGAACGATCCGTCGCTGTGGTTGGGCTTCGGTTGCCAGCAGAACGGTTGCGACTTCATCTGCGTAAACGACGTGAATGAAGACCTCGCTGTCGATAACTTCGACATCGATACGTTCGTATCGTGCGTCATCAACCTCGGCTGCCCGTAAGCAGCCGAATAGGTTTCGGCCTGACAAGGCCGACCTCGCAGTAGCTCAAACGCCCCGCGTCGGCGCTATGTGCGTCGGCGCGGGGCGTGCTTATTGCGGCACACGAATGTGGAACGGTGGGAAAGCGAAATGACAATGCGGAGCGAACGAACCTGGTGAGCGCCGCCTTGGTGATTCGCAGTCTTTGCGTCGATACCATCTTCGCACATTCGCACTTGCCCACTTTGTAACGTTCCGGCCGATCCGCCCAAAATCAAAAAATCCCAAATGAAAACCCACCGCGCTGGCCGTATATTGTCCCGACCCTTGGCCCATTTCGCCTCGGGATAGCCGCCATCAGCAACGGGCAATCATGCAGTCCCGAGCTTCGTCCAATTTGTTCGCGCTTCTCTTGCTCGCCTTTCTCGGCGTGACGCTTATCGCGCCAATCGCTGCGGTCGTGCGCGGCGGATTCCAGGAGGACGGCCGGTTCACGCTCGGATGGTTCAGCGACATCCTCGACGATCCCGAATATCGCGACGGCCTCTGGAACAGCGTAAAGCTCGCCACGGCCGTCACAATCGGCTGCGTGCTCATCGCGATTCCGCTGGCCATGATCGCGGAGAATTACAACTTCGCCGGAAAACGCTGGTGGCTCGCCTTGATTCAAGCGCCGCTGATTCTCCCCCCGTTCGTTGGGGCGATCGGTCTGAAAGGGCTGCTGTCACGAACCGGCGGAATCAACAGCCTGCTCGCCTCTGTCGGGCTGATCGACCCCGCCGCGCCGATCGACTGGCTGGCCGACAAATTCTGGGCCTGCGTCGCGCTCGAAACGCTGGGCCTCTATCCAATCATGTTTCTGAACGTGCAGGCCGCGCTCGCCAACATCGACCCTGCACTCGACGAAGCCGCGCGAAACCTCGGCGCGGGTGCCTGGCGGCGTTTCTGGCGCGTCACGCTGCCGCTCATGCGGCCGGGAATCTTCGCCGGCTGCACGATCAACTTCATCTGGGCGTTTACGGAACTCGGTACGCCGCTGGTGGTCGGCTATCGAAAGCTCACCGTCGTGCAGGTATTCGACTCGCTCGAAACGCACAATCCGCAGGGGGATGCATACGCGCTCGTCATTGTTCTCATGGCCGCGAGCATCCTCTGTTACCTCGTAGGCAAATTAGTTCTTGGCCGCCCGATGCCCGGAATGATGGCCAAGGCCACCGTTTCCATGCCGCCGCTGCGGGTGCGCGGCGTGCGCGCACTGGCTGCGGGCGCGCCGTTCGCCGTGGTGTTTTTCCTCGCGATTCTTCCTCACATCGGCGTGATCCTCGGCAGCATCACCGCGACCGGCGCGCTGACGCTCAGTCCGAGCGAGCTGACGCTCCGCCATCATGCCGAACTGCTGCGCGATGTTGTATCGCCCGGTGCGGGCGGCCGCAGCGCGGTGGCGCTCAGCGTCATCAACAGCTTCAAGTACTCGCTGCTTTCGACCGCGGTTGATATTGTCCTCGGCTTCGCCATCGCCTACCTCATCGTCCGTCGCCGCGGCCCGCTGACGACGCTGCTCGACACCATCGCCATGTTGCCGCTGGCCGTGCCGGGCCTCGTCATGGCCTTTGGTTACTTCGCGCTGACGCAAGGCGATTCGCCCCTGGCGTTCCTGAATCCGCTGAAGGGCGCGGACCCGACGCCCCTGCTGGTCGTCGCATACTCCGTGCGCCGCCTGCCGTTCATGGTGCGATCGCTCGCCGCCGGGCTTGAGCAGACTTCCGTCGCGCTCGAAGAAGCCGCGGCCAATCTCGGCGCGCGGCCGCTTCGAATCATGTTGTCAGTCGTGGTGCCGCTCGTCGCGGCGAATTTCATCGCCGGCGGTTTGCTTGTTTTCAACCGCGCGATGCTCGAAGTGTCCGATGGCCTTGTGCTGGCCTTCGACGCGAATACCTATCCAATGACCAAGGCAATCTACACGATCACAGCCAATCCGGAATCCGGCCTGGAGGTCGCATCCGCGCTCGGCACGTGGGGAATGCTGCTGCTCATCATCACGACGGCTGGCGCGTCGCTGGCGCTGGGTAAGCGATTGGGGGCGCTTTTCCGCGTCTGAGGTGCGCGGCCCGCCGCTCGCGCGGTACGATATGGACCAACGCCGCTTGCAGTTCGCCGCGGTGCGATCAGAAGCGCAATATCGATCCGAATATGGCCGATGGACACAGTCCAAACATCGTTGGTCTGGTCAGCGATCTGCTCGATCGCGCCGTCATCTCGCGCGCGACGGACGTCCACTTTGAGCCTGGCGATTCCGCTCTGCTCGTTCGATTTCGCGTCGATGGCGTATTGCGCGAGATCGACCGTCTTCCGATCGCGATCACGCCAAACATCATCGCGCGACTGAAAGTGCTCGCGTCATTGTTGACCTATCGAACCGACACGCCGCAGGAGGGCAGCTTCGCGCACGCGCGCGCCGGCGGCGCAACCGACATCCGCGTCGCGACATTTCCGACCATTCGCGGCGAGCGCGTCGTGCTCCGCTTATTGCCCGCCGGGCAGAAGCGCCTGCACCTGGATGACCTCGGCCATTCCGCGGCGACAACCGCCCGCCTGCGGGCCGCTTGCCGCGCTACCGACGGCATGCTCATCGTCTGCGGCCCGGTCGGCAGCGGAAAGACAACAACGCTACACGCCCTGCTTGACGAAATCCGCCGCGCCCGACCCGGCGCAAGCATTTTCGCGATCGAAGACCCGGTCGAAATGCGCATCGACAGCGTGACGCAGACGCAGATCGAGCCGGCTCGCGGCCTGACCTACGCCGTCGCGCTGCGCAGCCTGCTGCGACAGGATCCACAAGTGCTCATGGTCGGCGAAATACGCGACGCCGAAGTGGCGCAAATCGCGGCCGAAGCCGCGCTCACCGGTCATTTACTGCTTACGACGCTGCACAGCGGCCAGGCAGTGGACGCGATCGTGCGCTTGCGCGAAATGGGGCTCGCTCCTTATCAAATCACCAGCGCGCTGCGCGGGGTGATTTCTCAGCGCCTGGTGCGCACCATTTGCGAATGCCGCGCCGCCGGCCCGGCAGTCTGCACGCGCTGCGGAGGCTCCGGCTATGCCGGTCGCACCGCGATTGGCCAATTTGTCGAGATGACTCAAGCGCTCCGCGACAGCATCATCGCCGACGCGGACTCGCAGCAACTCCGCACCGCCGCGACTTGTGCGAGCCTGCGCGACGACGCCGCGCGACTTCTTAGCGCCAACCGCACGACGAAGCCGGAGATCGACCGCGTACTTGGCGACGGCGCATAAGCCGAGCGGCAAGGCGCATAACCCGCAGCGCCGCCACATCATGATCACGGGCGACAGCCAATGTCCCCACTACGACACGGGCTGCGCGGCGCTCTGTGTGGAATGTGAAAACGTCCATTCGCTCGGCCGAATCATCGCCAGCAGCCAGATGAATACCGGAACGATGAAGCTGATCGGCATGCAGGTCACAACCACGTATTGAGCGCTTTCGACCAGCCAGCGCAGCGGATCGGAAAGTGGCAAAACAGCGCTCGACTCGCCGAGGGTCAACATGTAAAGCGTCGCGATGCCGACGCGCACAAATAAAAAACAATGCACCAGCACCAGCCCGACGATGATCCGGCGCAGTCGACGCAGCGGAGGCAGCGGCGTGGCCGCACAAAGCGCGAGCGTGGCGGCCGTCGGAAGGTACGCGAGCAGCCGCGCATTTTGGTCTTTCGATAATTGCTGCCGGGAAACGCGATTCGTGCAACGCAACTCAACAATGCCCGATTCCGACGCCTCCGGCATGAAGCGAATGACGCCATGAGACCATGATCCGAACACGTCGTTGGCCATCTGCGCATAGCCCTGTGCATACGCCTTACGCCACCCCGGCCACTCCCACGCGAGCAACACCCACAAAACGCCCGAGGAGAGCGCAAAGACAATCATGACTCGAGGAGTCACTCGTCGCGGCGCGGGGCGCGCCGGCTCGCGCGATTCATCAAGCGGCCGATGTGGGGGGCGACGTTTCATTTTTTGTCCGGCCGGAGATGGCCCATGACGCCCAGCCCAACCAGATCAACATCGTGATGATGATGAACAGCGGCTGCCAAATCTCGATATGAGCGGTTTCAAACAGCCGCGGCCAATGAACGCCGACATAGTAAAGCGACAGCACTCGAACCAGGTTTAGCAGCGCAAGCGTGATCGCGCCGAGCACAATGCCGATGCTTTTTCGTTTCCACGAAGCCGGAACGGCGAGCGCGGCGGCGGCGAACATCGCGAGCGGATCGATCGCGTCGCAGCCGCGCTCGATGCGCAGCGCGTAGCGCGCCGAAGTCAACTGATTACCATGCGCCTCAGCCGGCTCGCCGGCGCAGCGCAGCGCAAACGCCGCGACTCGCGCCGTAGCCTGAAGGTATGGCAGGAACACCCAATCATACGCGCGCTTGCTCGCGCAGAGCGATAACGCGATCGCGGTAAGCGTGCCAAACACAACCACAAATCGAACAAACGGCAAATTGACGGCAGCGCTCAGGCGACGATACGCCGCACCCTGAGGAGAGTCAGAGGCTGGAATGCCGGGCCGGCCTGGCCCGCGACGTGATTGCATTTCCCTACTCTAGCGATCGATACGCGGCACTGGCAAGAGCAGTACATGTATGTGAGCATCCGCGCCACGTCGAAATGTGCAGACGGCTGGCACTCATGAGGCGCGCCAGAAAAACAGGCTGCGACGTCAGGAAAGCAGTCGCTTGTAACCAAACCGCGAGGTATTGGCTGGTGCTTTATCACAAACCCGTCACAGAATGATCGTGCGCGCATGCGCGCATACTTTGGCGATTCTCGCAAATTTGTCTTGCACTTTTTTGCATCTCTGGATTTCCTGTGATATACTCAAGCCGATCAGCTCGATTCTGGGCAGCCCGAATGTGCTTTGATGTCATTCGCGGCTGAATTCGCGCAAATCCGGTTTATCCAAGCAATAAAACGGATCGAGCGAATTATGGAGTGCGCTACGGCTACAGGGGCCGATGGGCGCATTGCTTTTTCTTCCAAATTAGGTCGGCGCGCGTTTCTCACGGTGACGCGACGGGATCGTTACGTGCTCTTCAGCGGCGCGATGTCCGGTCATGCTGCGATTGCAGCCGCACGGTCAGTTTGGTCTGCATGCTTTCGGCCGCACGGTATTTCGCAACGCACATATGGCGTTCCGCCTCGAGTTGTGACATTGCGCCACGATCCATAAATCCGCTCCCAAGCGGACACGGCAAGGCTCTGCGATGTCGAGCGCGCCGTGCGCCGCGCATGCTTGCATTGTGTACGCGGTTTGCGTGGAAAAGGTGATTTCCGGAGTCAAGCAGGAAAGAGGTCCGCTATGTTCAACGTTCGCAAGGTTCTGGCCGCGGTGTCGCTATTTGCACTGGCGTTCGTTCAACCCTCATCCGCGGACTGTCCGCCGCGCTGCGCCGTCGGGCCCGGTGCTGGCTGCCCCATCGCGGTGGGCGCCGGCGCGTGCAGATACTCGTCGTTCGAGGACACAAAGGGCGGCTTGTGGTGCTATGTTTGCACAAACGTCGCGGGCGGCGATTATGAGTGGTGGTATGACGCGGCCGGCGCCAAACCGAACAAGGTTGTCGGAAGGTGTGTGTTCAAGGGCGGGAAAAACAACCATGGATACATTACCGATGAGGATGACCCGGACCAGCGCATCATTTACTGGCATTACGTCATCGATGGAAATGATCACAAGCATGTTGTGTTTCACCTGTGGTTTAAGGATCTGAATAGAGGATTTGAGTTTGAATTGCAATTCAACAACGAGACGGGAGAATGGGATGTAATCGATATCAGGCCTTATGAAAGCCTCGACGACCCTACCACGCCGCTGCCCATTCCTTCTGTTTATTCCGTAAATCTTGGGCTGCTGGCGACGAATGTGCCCGCGAATCCTTCGGTGGTGGA
Source organism: Phycisphaerales bacterium (assembly GCA_016795025.1). Lineage (GTDB taxonomy): Bacteria > Planctomycetota > Phycisphaerae > UBA1845 > Fen-1342 > JAEUIR01. Next base: position 6,352 of record JAEUIR010000049.1, on the reverse strand, counting down.
CATCAAGTGGTCGGCGCCGGACCCCGAACCTACGCCGGTATTAACGCCCGGAGATTCGATCTATCTCGCAGGTATTTCGCCGAGCCATGTCGTGAACGTCGATCCAAACTTCGCCGTGACCCCGTCGCCGCCTTCGGGGCCGGTCGGCGTGATTCTCACCGCGCAATCAAACGTACCCCTGTTGAGCGGCGATTATCTCGCGACCATTCAACGCCCCTCCCAGCCCGCGTTGCTGTATGCCGTTCGAGATCAAGGCGCCGAAGCGTTCTATATGAACGTGCTGAACGGCGCTCCACTGGATTCCAGTTGGTCGTCGCGCCTCGATCTTTCCGACATGGTCGGATACGTCGCCGCATCGGGAGAAATGGATATCCCGGCGCTTGGTATTCCGGCCGTCTCTGAGTTCGGCTTGGGCGTGTTGGCGCTGTTGATGGTTGGAATCGGCGCGATGCTGCTCCGCAAACGCGCGACTCCGACTTCAGCTTGACGAATGACACGGAACTGAGCGATCCCGGCGACGACGCGCGTATTGACGCCGGCGAGTAACGATCGCCGGCGTCGCGCCGCCTGTGTCCGGCGCACGTTACAACCGCGCCGGCTTGCCGGCCCCTGCCGCGAACACCGATCCCAAACCCAGGTATTGCAGAATCTCATCCTCGCGCGCGTGCATGGCCTGAAAATCCGCCGGCCGATGGTCGTCATACCCGCACAAATGCAGGATGCCATGCACAACGTAGAGCGCCAGTTCCGCCCGCCCCATCGGCAGCCACTGCGTTCGCGCCGCTCGCCCCAGTCGCCGCAACGCCTCGCGCCGCGCCACTTCAGCACAAACCACAACTTCCCCCTCGAGCATTTCCGACTCCTCCGCGCTCTCGCCAGACAGGTCAAACGTGAGAACGTCGGTCGGCCCCGCCACACCGCAATAGCGCCGATGCAGCCGTGACATCGCCGGGGCGTCCACGACCGCGATCGAAAGTTGAGCCGCGCGAACGCCTTCGGACGCCAGCGTCAAGCGCGCGGCGTCGGCCAGCAGCCCGCGCGCCCGCCACGACTCAGGCAGTTGCCACGATATTGTCACGCTGTATCGTTCGATGAGCCGTTGGCGCAATGTGTCACGAGGCATGGCGTTCCTCGGCGATCGCCGGCTGCCCGACCGCGCCCGCGGTCGACCCGCTTGAAAGCCCCGTCGATGAGCCGTCGCTCGCCTTGGTCGGGTACTGGATTCTCGCGTGATAGATGCCGCACAGGCTCTTCACCAAACTTCGCTCGATCGTCTCCAGATCGCGAAATGTCAGGTCGCACTCGTCAAACTGCCCATCGATCAAGCGCTTTTGCGCGATGCTGCTGACAAGTTGCTCGATGCGCGCCGGCGTCGGCTGCTGCATTGCCCGAACCGCACTCTCTACGCCGTCGGCCAGCATGACAATCGCCACCTCGCGCGTCTGCGGCTTGGGTCCGGGATAACGAAACTCGGTATCCGAAATCTCCGGCTCGTCCTGCCGCCGCGCCCGGTTCGCCGCGTGAAAAAAATATTCAACCAGCGTCGTGCCGTGGTGCTGGGCGATGAAAGGTCGAAGCGCGCGCGGCAGGCGATATTCCTTGGCCATTTCCACGCCGTCTTTTACGTGGCCGATGATGATGAGCAAACTCATCGCAGGCGACAGCCGCTCGTGGCGATTTGACGGATGCGACTGATTCTCGATGAAATACTCCGGCTTGTTGATCTTCCCGATGTCGTGGTAATACGATCCCGCGCGAGCCAGCAATCCATCGGCGTCGATCGCTTCGGCCGACGCCTCCGCCAGCGCCCCAACTAATAAACTATGGTTGTACGTTCCTGGCGCTTCAGCCGCCATGAGTCTCATCAGCGGCTTGTCAGCGTCGCACCACTCCAGCAGCGTCATCGCCGTCGTCACGCCGAACGAACGTTCGATCCACGGCAACAGCCCTTCCACCAGAAATGCCGCGGCGAGCGTGCTGCCCGCTGCCCAGAGCGCCTGCCGCCCGATGAACGCCCAGGTCTGTTGATCGATCATGCCGTCCGCCGCCGTCGTCAGCGCCACCAGCGCCGCCGCCCCGACGCCGACTCCCACGATCTTTCCGCGATTTCGCACAGTTCGCAGGCCGAACACCATGCAGCCCGAAACCGCAAGCAGCGTGACCAGAAATGTCACACCCTGCCCCGTCGCCAGCGTCATCAACACCGCCATGCCGCCGCACAAGCCGAAAATCACGACGCGGGCATACACGATGCTCAACAAAGCCGCGGCCAGCGCCTGTGCGCCGACGCCAAGCTGCGCCGGAGCTGTTCCCGTCGCCACCGCGACGCGCGTCACGGCCAGCAACGCCACCAACGTGAGCGCGGTAAGAAATGGCCGCAACGAGTTTTCCGGCATGGCCGGCCGATAGCGATAGACGAACCCCACCAGCCCCACCGTAACCAGCGCGGCGAGCAGCGTCCGCCCCGCCGTGGCCGCCTCGCGCCGCGACCGGGCCTCCGGATCGATGTATGAGTGCGCCAGAAACGCTTCGTGCTCAGCCCGTAATCGCTCGATTTCGTTCGGTTCGATCCGCGGCGCGTCTGCCAGCACCGCGTCCTTTGCGAATTGCAGATACTGCGTCGGGACACGGCCGAACGCCAGGTCCGCTTCAATGGCCGTACGCTGCGAATCGAATCGGAACAGCGGCCGCGTCAGGTCGGCGCCTTCGCCGCTAACGCGCATCATGGCTTTCATCGACGCCAGCACGCTCGCTCGGAGCGCCCGCGGGGCCGCTGCGGCGATCGAGGCCGCGATTCGTTCGCCGGTCTGCGGTTGGTTTGATAGCAACTCGCCGATGGAGACCACGCGTTCGGTGCGCCGCCCCGCGTCCAGCAATACCGCTTGCGTCGCCCGCCGGCGTTGCGTCACCTCGTTCGATTCGACCAGCGGCTGTTCGGCGAGCTTGTCGAGAATCGCGCTCATGAAGCGGTCGAATTCCGTGGTCTCCGGCTGAACCGCGATCCGGATCAACTCCGACGCACCTTCTTCGTCCAATTGAATCATGAGCTTTGAGGCATCTTCGCGAACGCGCGCCGCATCGGTGGACTGCCCTTTGGCGATCGCCAGCGCATTCGCCCAGCGGCCGCGAATGTCCTCAAGAAAAGCGCTGTCCAGATTGAAGTAATTGGGCGAGGTTTCGCGCGCCTGACGCCGTAGTAGTTCGGTCTGTTGAGCGTCCTCGACGCGAAAGCCAATTCTCGCCGTCACGGCCCGTGTGATGCTCTCGCCGGCCTGATAGGGCAGCCACTCCTGCCCTGCGTTCAGCACCAAGGCCGTAAGTGAAGCGGATATGACGGCGATCGCGATCGCCGCCGGACTGACACGTTCGCGAATCCGCTGCAGAACAGTAAGACCGTATTCGGCCTTCGTGCGGCGAATTTCCTGGCGACGCGCGGTTGTGCGGTTAAAAGGCCACATGCGGCCGCGGTGACGCGGCGGCTCCTGGCGCAAGCGGCGGTCGCGCAGCTCGCGACCATCCAACGGTCTGTGCAACTTCGACCGGAGCTACCCACACCCGGCCGCGCCGTCTTTCATTCCTGCGCGGAAATATTGTATCTGCTTCGGTCGAATCCGGGACGCAGTTCAGGTGAACCCGGCGTACGATGACGCGCAATTCACGCCTATTTGTTGTTGCCCGCAAGACGTTCGGTTATAGGACTATTGAATAGCCGCGCTGCCTCTTGCAACGCACATGCCCGCCGGCACGAGCGATCCGCGCGGGGTTCGCTATTGGCCGACGACCTTCACCAACACCCGCTTGCGACGTGCCCCGTCGAACTCGCCGTAGAAAATCTGCTCCCACGGCCCAAAATCCAGCCGGCCGTTGGTGATCGCCACCACCACTTCGCGCCCCATGATTTGTCGCTTCAAATGTGCGTCGGCGTTGTCTTCACCTGTTTGGTTGTGGCGGTATTGATTAGTCGGCTCGTGCGGCGCGAGCGCTTCCAACCAACGCTCATAGTCCCGATGCAACCCGCATTCGTCGTCATTGATGAACACGCTGGCCGTGATGTGCATCGCATTCACAAGCACCAGCCCCTCGCGAACACCGCTTTCCGTGACTGCCGCTTCGACTTGCGGCGTAATATTCACGAAACCACGACGCTGCGGAACCTCCATCCATATTTCGCGACGAAAAGACTTCATTCGCACATTGTGCCACCAGCGACACGCCCTTGCCAATGCGTCAAGCGTTTCGCCGGAATCAAAAAAGGTGACGCTTTGCGGCCCGAGGGTCGCAAAGTGTCACCTTTCGATTCCCAATTTCACCAGAGGTTATTCCCGGTGAAGCTGCCGCTAGCGGCGGCGACCGATTAGCACCAATCCGCTCAGCACCAGCAATGCACTGGCAGGCTCTGGAACTTTGTGGCCGTCGAACCCGCCCTCATCGAGAGCCGTTCCATACAGGAAGTAGACCGAGTCGATCGACGACAGGTTGAAATCGACCGGCAGGCCGGAAAGCGTAAACGTCACGGCGTTCTTAATCAGACCACCGCTGCCCGTGACGCCGCCGTTGCCCGTGTTGACATCATCGCCGTCGGAAAGCAGACCATACTGCAAACCGTCGGGACTTGCGGGAGGTTCAAGGTCGCCGCCTGGGAATCGATCACCCGGACCAAACAGCCCCAACCCCGTCGAGGAAATCCCATACGGCAGGTTATTCGGCGCGCCGGACCGCCCGGACCGATACGCCCATTCGCCGCCAACCACGCCGCCGGCCGGCTGACCGTCGGGATCGTAATAAACGACCGAGCCGTTGGCCAACACCGCGCTGGTTCGCGTCAACGAAAGCGGCGCGGCATCCACGCTGAAAAACACCGCGGTCAAAACATCTGACGGCACCAGCACGTCGCCGTCCGCAACGTTGATCAGTGTGACAACCAGATCGCTTCCGCTGATCGCGAAATCGACCTGAGCCGCCTTGTCGCCCTGAGAACCGTAAAACGTGCTTTCGGCCAACGCGGGAATGCTGAGCGCAGCCGACAATGTCAAAACCGAAACAAAACGCCTCATCTGGCTTCCTCCTCTCACGCTGCCACGCCTGCAAGGCGCGCAGCCATGTCGTGCTGCCTTTTCCGTTAGCGCTCCCGGAAGAGACAATATGACCGCACTCGGTCTCCACACCCGTGCGGCTGATATTTGGCGGCCATCCCCGCCGAGAACCAAAACGCAGGCAGCCTGGCGGCTGCTGGATGATTCTCTACACTGACTTATGGTAATGAGGTTTAACCAAAAAACAAGTCTCAAATCATCGAATTGGGTGCGGTTTCGTACGAAAAACACCTAACCCAAAATTCGAGTCGTTCGGAACCGGTTTTATGGCTCCATCCAAACGACGAGTCCGGCAACAAAAATGCTGGCCGACACTTCTCGGACCAACGCCAATCAGAAAGGCACGGCAAATGGAAAATGTCAATACGGCTTGGTGGCTGGACCGGTCGGTGGCCTTAGCGATTTGAACGCCGCTAGCGCATCGATGAAGGGCATCGGTATTGGAAGCGCGAATAACTCGCCATATTCAAAACCGGCTCGCCCTCCATCCGTGGCATCGCTCGCGCGCATCGAATGCAGCAGCTTTGCCAGCCGCTGTTCGTCAAACTGCGAGCGATAACACGAAACCGCCGCGACTTTCTGCTCGTAAACATCGCTTACGTCGACGACAAATGTCGAATGGAAATGGTGCTGCTCAGCCGCGAACCGCAACGGCCGATACCAAAGCCACGGCACCTGGTAAGGCTGAGTGCCATCAAAGCGATCGTCCCACTTCGTCAGCTGCGAATAGAAGCGCGCCGCCTCCACGATCAGTTGTCCCTGATAGTGATCCGGCGACGCGGACGGGGTGCGTCCCGCCATGCAGACGACCACCGTCGGCCGATACCGGCGAAATGCAGTCGCCACGACATAGCGCGCCACGGGGCCGTCCATCAGTTCGCGGTTTGTCAGACCCAGCACCTCGACGATGTGCGCGCCTAGCGTCTCTCCCGCAGCCCTCAACTCCGAGGCTCGCAACTCAGGCGTTCCGCGCGGCGTCGGTTCGCCGTTGGTCATGTGAAAAATGCCCACACGATGGCCGAGCTTCGCCAGCTTGGCAACCGTCCCACCGCAGGTGATCTCGATGTCATCCGGATGCGGCATGACGAACGCGATGTCGATCTCATTTGACGCCATGTCGATCCCGCATCAAAAACGCAGTTAAGTGACTGTTCTGCTAGTGTTCCGTCAACTCCGAATTGACGGGGAGCATCGGCGTCTCGCCGATACGCACCGGCGAGACGCCGATGCTCCCTTCCGTCAATACACCAACGACGGAA
>JAEUIR010000499.1 GCA_016795025.1 Phycisphaerales bacterium | reverse complement strand
GCGGCAACGCGTCGCGCAGGCCCGTGGGGCCGAAGGCTTTGATGGCCGCGGTCAGCAGCAGCGCATAGGCCGCCACGGCGGTGGCCGGGACGTACTGCACCGCGTGCCGATTGCGCACCTGCGCCTGGCCCACGCCCAGCAGCGTCTTTTGTATCCGTCCGGCGAAGCACACTTCGACGGGTTGATTGCAGAAGCGGGGGCTGGTTGGATGGTCAATCGTTCGTTTCGGCGGCGGGGAGCAGTTCGTCGAGGCGGCTGACGGGCTGTGCGGCGATGCGGGTGAGGACGTCGCGGAGGTAGGCGAGGGGTTCGACGTTGCGGCGCTGGCAGGTTGCGATGAGGCTGAAGAGAACCGCCGCGGTGGCCCCGCCGCTATCCGAGCCGCAGAAGAGCCAGTTCTTGCGACCGATGGCAACGCGCCGCAACGCGTTCTCGCTGACGTTGTTGTCGATCGCGAGGTTGCCGGTGGTGGTGTAGACATTCAGGGCCGGCCACTGATTCAGCGCATAGGCGATCGCCTGGCCCATCGGGCTCTTGGGCAGCACGCCGCCGCTCTGCGAGGCCTGTTGCCCGCGCAGCCACTGGCCGAACTGTTCGAGCAGCGGAACGGCA
>JAEUIR010000498.1 GCA_016795025.1 Phycisphaerales bacterium | reverse complement strand
CTCGAGTTGACATAATAACGAGACAGAAATCTCAACTATACAACCTTGTTTTTCTGTCAAAACTTTCCGAGAATTATTTCGATCAATAAATGATCAATGCAATACTTGAGATATATGAAAGAACAAATTATCTCGCTAATTGGAATACAGAAAAAGCAAATGATTGACATTCGAGACAATATCACTTCAATGAACTATCCTCTTCGAAAAAATTGTTTTTCTTTTGTTTGCATCTGGTGAATAGAAGAAAATAGTGACTTTCTCTCATTGGACATTTTTCTGTAGGAGAGAGAGAGAGAGAGAGAGAGAGAGGAAAAAAGCACTTATTTTGATCTGTTGTCTTCTTAAATATGCATGTGCACCACTTAGGAACTATTCTGAAGTCCTTCAACGCACGACGTCAGTTTCAATTATTGATGATTTTCTTGACATAAACATGTTTTCTTTTTTCTAACGTCAACGATGGAAAAATTTTCGGAATTAGAACAACGGGAAAAATTTTCTTTTCAGGTACGTGTAAACATGATTCGTGCATTTATTGCTGAGTTAATGTTGAATTGTTGGATGAAAATACTTTTTCTTTGATTTTTGATTTAATTAGATCGATAGACTTGAACGA
>JAEUIR010000497.1 GCA_016795025.1 Phycisphaerales bacterium | reverse complement strand
TGGAGCAGAGCAAGAAGATGCTGCACCAGATGCAGGACCAGTTGAAATCCCAGACCCGCACCCTGTTTACCAGCATCCCGCTGCCGGGATTTCCGGTGGATACGGTCAAGCAGACGAAGGACGCCGAGAAGTAGGTCCTGCAGCCGAGGTGATCGCGCCGTACCAGCGTGAGGTTTCTGGGCAGTTACGCCGGCCTTGCAGCCGGCGTATTCCATCCCGTTAATGTGAAAGTCGCGTCAGCGACTCACGAATCTCCCCTCCCCACTCGCGGGGGCGCAGGCGGGGTTTCGCGGAGCACCGCTCCGCGCCGCCGCAGCCGGCCCGCGATGCCGCGCGGGCCGTGGAAGGGGTTGGGGGAGAGGAAAACGGTCATGACTTTCATCATCGGGTGTCTTGCAAAGTCATGACCGTTAGCGTAGCAGCGCTACATAGGTTGCCGCGATGATCGCCGTAGTGATCACGCCACTGATGTTGGCTCCCAGGGCGTGCGGCAGGATGATCGCTCCGGCGTTGGCATTGGAAGCAATCTTCTGGACGACCTTGGCAGTCGTCGGGACGCAACTGACCCCGGCAATGCCGATCATCGGATTGTATTTCCCGCCCGTCCAGAAATACAGGA
>JAEUIR010000496.1 GCA_016795025.1 Phycisphaerales bacterium | reverse complement strand
CCCGCTCGCGCAGCGACAGCAGGGCCATCTTCGCGCCCTCCCCCGCCACGTTGCCGGCACTGACGATGCGCAGCAGCGCGACGTCGGGCACCAGGCCGATCCGTACCGCGCTCGTCGGCGACAGGTAGCTGCCGAACGACCCGGCGAGCAGCACCTGGGCGACGTCCGCGGCGGTCAGCCCCTGCTCCTCCAGCAGCAGCATCCAGCCGGTGGCGATCGCCGCCTTGGCGAACTGGAGCTCGCGGATGTCGCGCTGGGTGACGAGCAGGCCGGGCTTGCCGGTGGCGGGGTCGAGGGCGACGCGGGCCTCGGTCTCGACCCACTGCGGGCCGTCGGCGGTGGCGAGCAGCGTGTCGGCGCGGTAGGTCTCGCCGCGGGCGAGGCGCTCGCGGGCCTCGGCGGCCTGGGCGGGGTCGGCGAAGGCCTGGTTCTCGGCAAACCAGCGCGGATCGGTGTGACCATGGGGGCTGACGATCGGTTGGTCCTTGACCGACGCATACAATTCGCGCGCTATGGAACGCGCAGTGGCGTCGGCCGGAAAAAGGCTGTCGTCGCTCAAGAGTGGCATGCCGACTTTCCTCCCGAGAAACGTCGTGGCATGATCTGGTATGGAAGCATACATAT
>JAEUIR010000495.1 GCA_016795025.1 Phycisphaerales bacterium | reverse complement strand
ATTGACCAGTTCAGCGCGTGGATTGAAGTGCCTGAGATCGACGTAGGGAACTTGCAATTGTTTTGCGAGCGCCTGCGAAATCGCCTCTTCGGTGACAAATGAACTGTCGACGACGATGCGGCCCAGCTTGCGTCCGCTGCGTTTTTGCTCATCGAGCGCAAACTTGAGTTGTTCGTCAGTGAGTAGGCCTTGCTGAACGAGCAGATCGCCGAGGCGAATCTTTTCCGGTCGAGCCATGGCAAAGCTCCAGGGATCCTGAAGGTCCCGGGTAATGTGAAAGTCGCGTCAGCGACTCACGAACCTCCCCTCTCTCCTCGCGGGAGAGGGGTTGGGGGAGAGGAAATACGGTCATGACTTTCATGATCGGGGGCGTCTGGAAAAGTCATGACCGTTAGGACAAATCTGGAAAGGCCATTCACCCTTCGGTCTGACCCGACCCCAGGGCGAATGGCAGGATGATCGCGGCCCTCGACAAGCTCAGGCCGCCAACCCTGCCTGTCAATGCCAGACCGGATCGTTCGACTAGAACTCGAAATCCTCCTCGTAGTATTCGAATTCCCCGCGCGTCGTGGCGGCGCGATCCCGACCCTGTTCGCCCTTGCGCAGTTCGACGCGACGAATCTTGC
>JAEUIR010000494.1 GCA_016795025.1 Phycisphaerales bacterium | reverse complement strand
GGGGCGCGACGGCATCCATGGCGCGACCTTCTCCTCGGAGGAGCTGCACGAGGATTCGCAGACGGTGAGCGCGACGGCCGTACAGATCGGCGATCCGATTACAGAAAAGAAGGCGCTCGAGGCGATCCTGCGCGCGCGCGATGAAGGGCTGATCCGCTCCATCACCGACTGCGGCGCGGGTGGGCTTTCCTCGGCTATTGGTGAGCTTGGCGAGACGACGGGCGCCGAGGTCGAGCTCGACCGCGTGCCGCTCAAGTATGCCGGTCTCGCCTACGACGAGATCTGGATCAGCGAAGCGCAGGAGCGCATGGTGCTGGTCGTCGATCCCAAGAATGTGGATCGCGTCCGCGAGATTTGTAGAGAAGAGCAGGTCGAGATGACCGTGCTCGGGAGCTTCGCGAGCCACGGGCGCGTCGTGCTTCGTTACAAAGGCGAGGTCGTCGGCGATCTCGACGGAAAGTTCTTACACAAAGGCGTTCCCAAAGTGGTGCGCTCCGCGGTGTGGGAGCCGAAGACGGCGGAAGAGCCTGCGCCGCCTTCGGAATCGGAGCTCGGAGCGCTCCTGCTCTCCATCCTGCGGCTGCCGAATGTGGCGTCGAAAGAGTGGATTGTCCGTCAGTACGACC
>JAEUIR010000493.1 GCA_016795025.1 Phycisphaerales bacterium | reverse complement strand
ACCACGGCACCGAAGTCGGCGTGGCCGGGCGTGTCCACGATATTGATCCTATTGGTCTTTCCGTCGTGCTCCCACTCCACGCTGGTGCATTTGGCCAGGATGGTGATCCCCCGCTCTTTCTCCAGGTCGCCCGAATCCATCGCCCGTTCCTCGATCCGCTGGTTCTCGCGGAAGGTGCCTGACTGGCGGAACAGCTGATCCACCAGCGTGGTCTTGCCGTGGTCGACGTGGGCGATGATGGCGATATTACGCAGGGAGCGGGGCATTGGTGTATCCGGATTGTGGGGAAGCGGTGCACGGAGACACCCGATCGCGCGCGCCCCTAGCGGAGCGAGGCCGCAGCGGCAAGCTCGGCGAGGTGTGGCTCCTGTGCCACGCTTGGCTTGCACTCGTGTAAGTAGTGGTTAGCAATGATTGAGCGGCGCTCCCAACCGGATTATTCGCCGAGAAGAGGGGGCTGGGGAACCAGAACCCCGTGTCGAGAGAGAGGATGTAACCCGATGCGCTTTGTCGCCATTCCTGCTGCCAGGGCGTTTCTGCTCGCCGGCGCCGCCGCCTTGCCTGCCACCGCTCTCCATGCCCAGGACGCGCCGCCCGCCGCCGACGCAACCGACGCCCAGGCCGAAAG
>JAEUIR010000492.1 GCA_016795025.1 Phycisphaerales bacterium | reverse complement strand
AGGCGGGCTGGAAGCCCGCACTCCCCATGTGGCTGCGGCTCTGATCATAATCAACCTCGCGCACTATCCAGCGCGGCCGGCCGGAATCGTTCGCCGCACGGTAGTGCTTCAGCGTCGTTTGCATATGCACATCATAACGTCCTTGGGCGTGAAAGCAATGGCTGCCAAATGCATTTGTATACCCACCAGCCACCAAGCTGCCGTCTCGCGGGAAGGGATTCCCGCGGGCGAGGGTACGAGATGGGAATCTCGTACCAGCCGGCCAGACGCTCTTCCACCCCGAATTGTCGTCGCGCGTCGAAGATCGGTTTGTCACCCCAATCGCTGGGCTTCGCAAAAGCTCAACCCAGCCTACTGACTGCCGTGTCGAAAGCATGCTTACGCGGAGTACCGCGAAAGCATGCCACCCGCCGCCAGCCACCAATCTGTGGCATGGGCAAGCAGCCGTAACGCTTGGCCGTGCGTGTCATCAATCGGCACGGGCAAGAGGACTTGCCCATGCCACCTGCCGTCGGCATGGCACCCGGCCGGACTATGTCGAAATGAGTCGCATGGTGTCTTCGGTTGAAGCGGAAGTCCACGATATTCTTTTCATTACTTTGCACTCGGAGTCCAATTGTGCCCCGAAT
>JAEUIR010000491.1 GCA_016795025.1 Phycisphaerales bacterium | reverse complement strand
CACCAGCATGCTGGCCATGCCGTGCTCGTGCGGCGTTCGTGCCAGGCGAGTGTCGTAGCCAGCACGGCCCGGCACGAGAGTTCCCGAAAGTCGACCAGGCTGCACTCGCCGGCACGCAGCACCGACCAGATACCGGTTCGATCCGTCCGGTACAAGAAGCTTTTCAGGAAAGTTCATGGCGCCGATGGTCATTGGCCTAACGGTCATGACCTTTCCAGATAACCCTGATCATGAAAGTCATGACCGTTTCCCTCTTCCCCAACCCCTCCCCCGCAAGTGGGGAGGGGAGATTAGTGAGTCGCTGACGCGACTTTCAAAGTAAGATACTTCCATCCGACCAGGCTAATTCTGGGAAAGCAGGAACGATATTCGTGCCAGGATGGATTTCGTGGACGGGGCCTTGATGATCCTTGCCGGTTGAACGGCCGGCGACGTCTGCACGGGCGCTCTCGCAGCAGGAGGAAGTTGAACGGCAGATGAATTCTGGGCAAACTCTCTGGCGGCAGAGGCGATGCTGTCTGGTGTGGGCGCAACGGGCCGGGGGGTGGAACCGAGGACCGGATAAGCCTCACGACGGGTAATCGGCTCGCTTGGGCTGCAGACCTTGGGTTTCTTGAACACGGCTTTTC
>JAEUIR010000490.1 GCA_016795025.1 Phycisphaerales bacterium | reverse complement strand
GTCGGCGATCTTGCCCCACGTCACCGCGCGCGAGAGCTGATCGCCAAGCCGCTCAAAGACCGGCAGCTCTTCCTCCCGCCGGATGCGCAGCGCCTCGGCATGTTCACCGCGCTGAAAATGCACGTCGGCGATGGCGCCCCATGTCACCGCGCGCGAACGCTGATCGCCGAGCCGCTCAAAGTCCGGCAGCGCTTCCTCCCGCCGGATGCGCAACGCCTCGTCATAGTCGCCGCGCTGAAAATGCACGTCGGCGATCTTGCTCCACGTCACCGCGCGCGCACGCTGATCGCCAAGCCGCTCATAGACCGGCAGCTCTTCCTCCCGCCGGATGCGTAGCGCCTCGTCATAGTCGCCGCGCTGAAAATGCACGTCGGCGATGGCGCCCCACGTCACCGCGCGCGAGAGCTGATCGCCAAGCCGCTCAAAGACCGGCAGCATTTCCTCCCGCCGGATGCGCAGCGCCTCGTCATACTCGCCGCGCTGAAAATGCACGTCGGCGATGTCGCCAAGGGCAACGGCAAGATCGCGCTCCGCCCCAAGTTGCCTGAATGCGGCAGCGGCCGTGCCAAAATCCGCCATGGCCGTCGCCGGATCACCCGCTTGCAAATGACGACGCCCCCGGCGCAGAAG
>JAEUIR010000048.1:21062-23123 GCA_016795025.1 Phycisphaerales bacterium | reverse complement strand
GACTGTGAGTTCAACAACGCAACGGCACTGCGAGAGTACTTGACGCAATCCACCCGATTGTCAAGACATCGATCGTAACGAACGACGCGTTGGTACCTCGGCGTCCAAGAGGATACGAACATGAATCAGTTCCAAAGCAATCGCGCGCCGGGTCTCTGCGTCTAGGGGAATCCATAACCACACGGTCGCAATTTCGATACCACGCGCCGGGTTATGTCCAAACCGACATAACCCGAGACTTTTCTTTCGCGACGGTCGATCGGGTTATGTCAGCGCGAGACATCGCCGCCCGTGCGGTTATGGAGCGCCGTTAACCCCGCGGTCGGCGACGCGCAGAGACTCAGAGACTTTCGCCCGGAGGGCAGCGCCGACGCGCCGGAACGCGCCCATCCGCGTGACCGAGCCGCCCGCGCCGAGAGACCGGACCGCGATACGGACAGCGATAAACCCTTGCGAATCCTTGCGATAGAAACGACAACGCCCAGGCGTCTCTGCCTGGGCGTCGTGCGTTAACTGGCGGGTCGCATCATTTCGATACGACGTTTCAAGTAGCGGGGGTAGGACTCGAACCTACGACCTCCGGGTTATGAGCCCGACGAGCTACCAACTGCTCTACCCCGCAGTAGAGATGCGAAAGGTTATCACGACTTTCGCTCCCGTCAAGTTCGGCGACGGATGTTGCCGCAATTCGTGCCCTCTTACTTGATCACAGTCCGGAATCATTGCTCACGCGGTTTCGCAGTCCGTCATATGCCGTCGGGCGCCTCTCTCAGTTTTCATCAAATACTGCAAAACAAGCGAATATTATATCAATACGTCAAAAAATTAGTATAAATTTCAATCAATTAACTTCTATTTCCGACGATATTATGTATAATATCAGTCGTCCGGCCTGGAGCTTGGTTTCAACGTCACGGCGGCGCGGGTCGCCGGGGCGCTCGTAATTTGCACAATAGGTGCTGCGTGAGCCACCACCGTCTGACGTTTGTCCGCTCCGCCCGATAGGAAAGGAACGCCTCCCATGACCGCCGTGAATTCGTTACGCGACTTTCTCGAAATCCCATATTCGAACCTCGAGGAACTCAACCTCGAAGCGAAGCAGCAACGCGCGCAGCGAAAGTCGGCCGGCGAGATCGAGGATGTGCGCCGCAAATATCTTACCGACGAAAAGCGCATCAAGGCCGTCACCGTGTGCTTCACCGACATGGAAGGCCGGTTGCACATGCTCGATTATGACAAGAAGTTTCTGCTCGGCTCGGCCGACAATCTGACATTTGACGGCTCGTCGATCCGCGGTTTCACCGCGCAAGCCGAGAGCGATCTGAAGCTCGGCATCGACTGGGGCGCGTTCTACTGGCTGCCGTCCGACATCTTTGGGCCGGGCAAGGTGGTCGTTTTTGGCCTCGTGCTCGACAAAGACGGCACGCCGTACAAAGCCGATTTTCGCTCGCGGTTGAAGCACTACACCGAAGAGTTGTTCAAGAGGGACGGCACGGTGTGTAATGTTTCGAGCGAAATAGAGGGCTTCCTCTTCCAGGGGCGCGACGCCGAGCGCCGCTATCACGAAACCGGCAAGTTCGAGTTCATCAGCACCGGCGGCTATTACCATTCGTTGCCGCAGGATCCGCTGCGGCAATTCATCGACACAGCCGCGGAAGTGCAGCGCGCGATGGGCTTCATGAACGAGAAGGACCATCCCGAGGTGGCGCCGTCGCAGTTCGAGATGAATTTTTCATACAGCGAAGCGCTGATCGCGGCCGATCAGATTCAGCTTTACAAGCTGATTTGCCGGCAGGTCGCGCAGCGCATGGGTCTGACCGCCAGCTTTTTGCCGAAGCCGGTGGCAGGCATTAACGGCAGCGGCATGCACACGAATATGTCCATCGCGCGGCAGGGCAAGAACCTGTTCCACGACGCGAAAGGCAAAGACGGCTTGTCGCGCGTGGGCTGGGACTTCGTCGACCGCATCCTGTACGCCGCATCGGAGATTTGTCTGATTCTAAACAGCAGCGTGAACGGCTATCGCCGGCTCGATCCGCACTTCGAAGCGCCGAACCAGAT
>JAEUIR010000048.1:0-21052 GCA_016795025.1 Phycisphaerales bacterium | reverse complement strand
AGGCGTCGGCCGTCGATCGCGGCTCGATGGTGCGCATTCCGCTGGCGAACGAGCGAGCGGCGCGTATCGAAGTGCGCTCAGTCGGGCCGGATGCGAATCCGTATCTGCTGATTTACACGCTGTTCCGCACGGGTTTCGAAGGGCCCAAGACGGAGATGAGCGATGAAGAGCGCCGCACGCGGACGCGCTTCCTGCCGGACAATATCTATAGCGCGATTCGCGATTTCAAGAGCGGCAAGTGGGTGACGGAGCTGCTCGGCGAAGAGCTGCAAACAAAGTTCAACGAGCTTAAGCAGATGCAGGCCGACCGTTGCCCGAAAGAACTCGGCAGCCTGGTGAAATCGCAGGAGATTCAGTTCCACCACGAGGTGACCAACCAGCACCTGTGGGGACAGTTCTGATTTGATCGACTCGCGATTTTCGAAGTTGCAAATCGTCCAAGCCGTAAAAGAAAGCAGCGCCGACCGGAATCGGGTCGGCGCTGCGACGTTCAAACCGGGGGAGGCGATCGCGATCAGAATCTCACGCCGCCGTCCGTCGAGTTCAACACGAGGTCTTCGTTGGTGATTTTCTGACTTCGTTGCTGAACTTGAAGATTGCGGTCGAGGCAAATGATCCCGCCGCGATGCGGGCCGATCGCGAACTCTCCGTCGCGCACGACCAGATCGCGGACGTACGTCGCGCGCGAAAACCCGATTTCCTGCGCGTCACGGATCGGATCGCCGGTCAGGTTCATTTTGAAGTTGCGTAGCTCTCGTCCATCCATGAACGCGAACGATTCAATCGAATAGTGATCATTCGCATTGCGCGCGCCGTTGGGCTGATTCGCAGCCGCTTCGCGATAGGTGTAGCGCGGAACGCCGCTTTGTCGCGGCCACCAGCGAGTCGCGGATGGGCAGACGAACAGCTTGTGCTCTTCCGAAAGATACATGGGCATGAGCGTATTCGGCAGCGACATGGGCCAGCGCACGCGATCAAACGGGTTGATCTCGTCGTCGGTCCAGCAATCGCGGCCATAGCCGGCCGAGCGACCGTCGCCGCAGCCGTTGCTGTTCGTCATGGGTGACCACACATACGGTACGCGGCCGTTCCATTCAGTCCAGTACGTGTAGATTCCTACGCCGAGTTGGC
Source organism: Phycisphaerales bacterium (assembly GCA_016795025.1). Taxonomy (GTDB): domain Bacteria; phylum Planctomycetota; class Phycisphaerae; order UBA1845; family Fen-1342; genus JAEUIR01. Next base: position 19,921 of record JAEUIR010000048.1, on the reverse strand, counting down.
GCAGATTTGAGCTGCAAACGGCCGCGCGTGCCTGCTCGCGGGCGAGCTTCATGTGCGGCAGGAGCAACCCCATCAACAGGGTGATGATGGCGATTACCACCAGCAGCTCGATGAGCGTGAAGCCCGGGCGTGCGTGTGCGGCAGACTGCGCCGCGCCATAGTTTCCGCTCGTCGGTTTTTGAGCCTCAATCCCCCCGCGTCGGCGCGGGGGTCCGTTCCCGCGCCGACGCCGTTTCGAATCATCGCGCAACGCGATTATTTTAGGGGCGAACATTTATGGCACTCCAGCCAGGCAAGCCACAAAGGGATCGATGTCGAAGTTGTTCACGAGGTCGTCGCGATTCACATCTGCCGCGCACACGCGATCGCAGCCGGGATACGCCGCGGCGTAGCCGGCCGGATCGGTCAGCGCGAGAACAAACGCGTCGATATCAAAGTTGTCGACGCGCCCGTCGCAATTTGCATCGCACGCCGAGTTGTTTCCACAGCCGGCTTCGGCCGCGATCAGCACGATGTCGTATCCGATCGTGTCGCCGAACACGGGGTCGTTACTGTTGTTGATTCCCCAGCCGGCGGATTCGAGATAGACGAAGCTGCGCGCCCCGCGCTGCACCGACAGCGCGGCGGCCGTTGCGTCGAGGTATGCACCAATGTCGCCGCCGAATGAGGCCAGCGCGAGTCCGCCATTGCCCGGCGCGGTGAATTGATCGCGCGGCACCCCGGCGCTGATTGTCGCCGATCCGCCGCTGGCCGTATTAAACGATTGACCGACCGCATTCGTGTTTACGAGCGGCCAAAGCGTCGTTCCGAGCCCTTCGCCGGTAAGCGTCGGAAATTGGCCGTTCGCGTTGCGGACGATGTACCATCCTCGAAATGTACCTAGATATTGCAGCGTGCCCAGAATGTCCGCGGTCGATGACCCCGGATCGATCGTGTCTTCCCAAATCTCGTATCCCAGGTTGGTGATTTGATACACCCCGCTAAGCGTGCCGCTGTTTCCGGCGAAAGAGGTGAGCGTTCCGGTGCGCGTATCTACCGTTGGATTGATCGCCGGGCCGGTGTCGCCTTCCGGCGTCGTCCCCGCCAGCGTAACGACAATCGTGGCGATGTCGGGGCCGACGTTTGGGCCGCCTTCGTTGGTTCCGGTGATATCAACACGGCTCAGCGTGATCGTCAGGTTGCTGATGTCGATGTCGAACTCGACATGACTCGTTGTGTTGGGAATCGCTACAGGCTGCACATTGTTGACGGGCGTGAGTGAGCGCGAGCCGTTATTCAAATCTCCGTCGAGGTCGAGCAAAGGGCCCGCGAGAAACTCGATTCCCATGAATGGGAGATTTCCCGGGGGTCCCAGCGGGACCGAGCCACGTCGGAACATGAAGCTCAGCGCGCCGAACTCGTTCGGATCGAACATGGGCGTGCCGGTCCCCACATAATTCACCGGCGGCACGGCGTCCCAGCAACCGGCCAGGCGCATGCTGTCATTGAACGTACCGGGGTACCCCGGTCCCGGCACTGGTGCGATATTTCGCGCAGGGCCTGGGTAATATCCCGCATCATAACCACTGAGAAGCTCAAAGCGATCTGCAAGAACGGACGACGACATCGCGACCAGAATGGCCGCGTGGATGGTTAATTGCTTACGCATTTTTTCCCTCGTTCAGCCGCGCCGATTCTCCGGCGCGGATAAAAGGCCAATAAATTGCGAACATTTCACGTCGATACACGGCAAGCATGCATGAACGTATATGCCGAGTTGCGGCGTAACAGATTGTGTTCATAAACCGGCGAACACGTTTCGAAATTACGCGCGCCGCGCTGGATTAGCTGAACAAAGGGGGAGGTCTGTGAATCGGTAAGGCGGCCAGGAGCAGGAAACGCGGCGGAGGATCGGCAGCGCGCTGCCGCAATTCAATCAGCCGTCGCAGAATCGAATCATGACGCTGAACTGCTCTTGCGGGGATTTGAAACACCGCTGACGCCAGCGCCAGTGCGGACGCCATCTCCGCCAGAAGATAGACCGTTAGTGAGCCCCAGCGGGCGTCCTCGGCAAACCACCCGCCATCATGCGGGATAGCGCCGGCATGAAGCAGGGCGATGCCGATGCAGATCGCGAGCCAGGCGCGCGGGCAATTGCGCACGCGCAGCCAGCGAACGTTCAGAATCTTCAGGACGAACAGCGTTTGCGCCGTGGAAAGCACGGCAATCCGTGTGAACTGGACTGATCCAGGCGCAAAGACAGATGCCAGCGCGTCAATTGTCGCGGGCAGATGCGCAACCAGCATCAACGCCCAAAAACCGCGCCAAAGCAGATTGCTTGCGGCGGCCGGGTCAATCCAGCGTCGAATTGGTTTCGCAGCGGCGATCATTGTTTTCGTTTACTCGCACCGAACGTCGTATATTGTTGCGTCAATTTTCGCGGACGCAAGGTGAGCCGTAATTCGGTGTCCTGCGGATTTTTAAGCAATTGCCGTACCAAACGCGGATTTTTAGGGCCTTCAGCGATATTGATGCCCATGGAATCGCATGAAGTGTGGCTCGGATTGAGTTTCAACCATCCGGTGGATACTCTAAGCTGGAGCGTTTCGCGCTGGGTGAAGCGTTCGTGCAGGGGGCCGGAGGCCGATCCGCAATGTACGCAATTCGCGAGAAACGAGCTCGGTTCTGTTACGCCTGCCTGTCGATGGCTGCGTGGTGCCTGGCGGGTGCGCGGAGCGAGACGATATTCGTCGCCAAATTCGCTTCCGGCGTGAACGACGGCACAAGCTGGGCGGATGCGTTCAACGACCTGCAGGACGCCCTGACCGCGGCGAACGATGGCGATCAGATTTGGATTGCCGCGGGCGTGTACACGCCCGCGCCGCCCGGCGGATCGCGCGATGCGGCATTTGAACTCAAGACGGGCGTGGCGGTATTTGGCGGCTTTGCGGGTTTTGAGGCGACTCTCAGCGAGCGTGATTGGGAAGTGAACTCGGCGCTCCTATGCGGCGATTTGAATTTCGACGACGGCCCGGATTTTTCGAATCGCGAGGACAACAGCTATCAGGTGGTGCGGGCGGTCAACCTAGGGCCGGGTGCGCGGCTGGATGGCGTTTGGGTGATCGCCGGTCACGCGGATGGTCCCGGCTTTGGCGCGGTGCCGGAAAGCCGCGACCAGGGCAGCGGTATGAACGTTTATGACTGTGCGCCGCTAATCGAGAATTGCACGTTCACGTTGAATTGGTCTGTGAATCACGGCGCGCTGAACGATCATGGCGGAGCGACGTTGGTGAACTGCGAGTTTCGCAATAACTACTCGGCGGATTTCGGCGCGGGGCTGTATGTTCACCACTATTCCGAAACACGCGCGTTTCATTGTCGGTTCATCGACAATTATGCGGTGAACCACGGCGCGGGTACGTACTCCCGCAGTCAGGATGGCGCGCTGCTGGAAAACTGCGTGTGGATCAACAATCGAGCGGATCGCGGCGCGGGAATGTACAACGCGCCCAGCAGCGCGAGCCATATCGTTAATGGATTATTCACCGCCAACAGCGCGCTATTCGGCGGCGGCTCATACGTCGAGCTCTCGACGCCGATTTTTGAGAACTGTCGTTTTGAGAACAATCACGGTGAATTCGGCGGGGCGGGTATCCAGGTGACGCTTGGCTCGCCGACCATTCTAAGCAGCGCATTTCGCAACAACGACGCGGGTATCACCGTTCCCGGCGGAAGTGGTGGAGAGGGCGGGAGCGGCGGCGGAGGAATCTGGGTGGATGGCGCAGGCGCAAGCCCGTTCATCGCCGATTGTCTTTTTGAAGACAACGTCGCGTCGTTCGGCGGCGGCGTTTATGCGATCGAAGTGGCGACGCCTGTTGTGGAAAACTGCGTGTTTCGCGGCAACCGCGTCCACGAAGCGGGTGGGGTGTATGCGGCCGATAGCGATTGCATCGTGCGAAACTGCTTGTTTGAAGGCAATTCGGCAGGCGATTCCGATTTTCCGGTGGGCGGCGGAATGAGCAGCTACTTCGGCAGTCCGACGGTGGAGAATTGCCGGTTTGTCGGCAATTCTGCCGCGCTTGGCGGCGGTGGAATGTACTGCGAAGGCGAAGCGCCAAGAATCTTTGCGTGTGTTTTCGAGCGCAACACCGCTACGGCCGACGGCGATTGCTGTTCTACGCAGGGGATCGGCGGCGGAATGTTCATTGGGTATTTTTGCACGCCTACAATCGCGGACTGTGTGTTTGCGGATAATGCTGCCGTGCGCGGCGGCGGGTTGCATGCGATTGCGTTTGCTGATCCGCAAATCCTGAGCTGTACGCTGGCGGCCAATCGCGCATCCGAATCGGGCGGCGGCTTGTTTTTTGTGCACAGCACGGATCCGCTCGTTTCGAACAGCATTTTGTGGAGTAATTCGCCGGAACAGATTTTTGGCGAGCCGCCGATCGTACGGTTTTCGGCGGTCGATGGCGGTTACGCCGGCGAAAATGTGTTGAACGTCGATCCGGGGTTTGTGCGAATGCCTGGTGCCGGGTCGGATGGTGAGTGGGGAACCGTGGATGACGACCTCGGAGATTTGCGGTTGCGGCTTGAATCGCCGTTGATTGACGCGGGGCGCAACGCAGACCATCCCGCGGGGTGGAGCTTTGACGCATTCGGCGCACTGCGATTTCGCGATGTAAATTCCGTTTCGGATACGGGCGAGGGAGCGCGACCGTTGATCGATATCGGGGCGGCGGAGTTTCAACCAACGGGATTCGAGGTCGGCGATTGCAATTGCGACGGCCGCGTCAACAACTTCGATATTGATGCGTTTGTCCTGGCGCTCTCCGATCCGGCGGGCTACCAGGCGGCCTATCCAGATTGCGCACTCACGACGGCGGACGTAAACGGCGACGGCGCGGTGAATAATTTTGACATTGATCCGTTCGTGATGTTGCTGGGCGGATGATCGGGTGCTGCATCCGAAGTTTTTTAGCGCGGCGCGACTACGTGATAGCCAAAGCGAATCACGCCTTCGCGATCGACCACAATCGTCGTTTCTCCACCGGAAGGAACTCGATCCATGTAATCCGAAAGTCCGGTCATTCGCTGGGCCGGCGTGTCGGTTCCCGGCCAGGCTGCGATCATGCGGGCGATCGTGGCGGCAGTGTAGGCGTTTGCGTCGCGGGCCAACTGCTCGCCTTGAAACTGCGCCAGCTCGCTGAGTAACGCGCGGAGTATGTCGATTGGGCCGGTTCGTTCAAGAGCCGCCAGGCGCGGATCGAGCTCGCCCTCGAGCGTGACTTCCACTTCTCGGCGCAGGCCGATGCGCTCGACGCGCGATGTCAGGAATCGGCCGGCGATCCGCCGATCTCGCGAAAGAAACGCGATCGTCGCGTCGGAACGTCCGGCAAGCGGATCATCCGACCAACTGGCGATGCCGCCTTCGGTGCGGCGCGTCTGGTCAGCCGGCAGGATGCGATCGTATTCCGCCGGCCCTTGACCAATTTTCAACTGCTGGTAATTCCATTGCGCACAACCGCCGCAAGCGACGATGAGCAGTAACGCGGTGACCTCGGCCGGCTTCGCATGTGTTCTCATATCGGCATCATTGCAGCGAATGTGAGTTGATTCAACACGTTCCGGAACGTCGTTTTGCCCTTCTGCGATGGGCGGTGCGCGCGAGACTCGAATTGCGCCGATAATTTGGCTAGGCTGCAACGTGCAACAAAGCGTATAATCTGATTGGATTCGCGTGATCGCATGGCGTGTGTCGGGCGAGATCGCGAGCATGAGGGAGAGAATGGAACCCGATTTCATCGAGTCCGTGCTCGCGAAGGCCAGCGATCTGCTGGAAACGGGAAAGCCGGCTGAATCGCTGCAATGCCTCGAGCAACTCGAAGGCATGGTTTCCGAACCCGAAGACCGCATCGAATGCGGCACGCTTCGGGCGTGGGCGCTTTCTGAAATGGATCGTGTTGACGACGCGATTCAAACGCTCGAACCCCTGATCGACGAATTTCCAAACAGCGCCCGGCTGCACGGAACGTTTGGCGTGGTGCTGAGCAATGCCGACGAATTGGAAGCCGCGCGCGCCTCGCTCGAAAAGGCCGTTTCGCTCGACAATCGCGATGACGTGGCTGCGTCCAATCTTGCGTTGGTTTGCGAGAAAATGGGCGATCTCGGCACGGCCATCAAGCTGTATGATCGCGCGCTGGATCTTGGTGCGGAGCTGGATTGGACGCTCCAGCGCACGGCGGCGGTGCTGTACGATCTCGGCGATGTCGAGCTCGCGCGCAAGACGCTCAAGCGCTACTTGTCGCTCGCGCCGGATGATGCCGAGCAGTGGATCACGCTGGGCATATGGCTCTCGGACAGCAATTTGTTCGAAGAGGCCGCGCAGGCGTTCGCGAGGTCCGAAGAGATCAATGCGGAGTCGCCCACTTTGCGGCTGCACTGGGGCGAATCGGAGGCTCGCGCGGGACATGTCAAATCCGCGCGGCGCCAGTTGAAGCTGCTGCAAAAACTCTCGCCGGGCTCTCCGCTGCCCAGCCTGCTGCGCGCGTGGATTCTCGAGCAGGAGCAAAACTTTGCGGCGGCTGACAAGTGTTATCGCGAGGCGATCGAGCGCGTTCGGCCGGAGGACTATTCCGAACTGACGTTTACGCTCGAAGCGTCGATGGATTTTTATGTCGATTTGCGCGACATCGCGATGTGTGAGCGAATTTTCGAGGATGCGTATTTCCATAATGCCTGCACCATCGAGTTGTGCGAGGCGTATCGCGAGTCATCCGGTGAGAAAATCAAGGACGCCGTTTGGTTCAGCACGCTGGTTGAGGCGGATTTTCGCGATGATCTGACGCCGTGGATTCGACGCGGACGGGAGGGCGACAGTCATCCCGCTCGCTACTATCGAAACATCCAGATCGTGGCGAAAGACCGCGACGAGGCCATCGCCAGCGCGGTGGCGCTGCTTGAGCGCATGGGAGAACGCAACGTGCGCTTCGTCGAGTTTCTAGGCTCGGAGCCGCTTGAAGAAGCCTTCACCGGCGTGTACGAAGTCGGTTACGACATTGATCTGGCCGGCGATGATGCCGCCGTCGGCTGATCAGCGGATTCGCATCACCGCTTACCGGCGAGCGGAGTGGCGAACGACCAATGATGGCCGAACGGATCGGTCACCTGGCCGTAGCGATCACCCCAAAACATATCTTGAGCAGGCATCGTCACTGTCGCGCCGGCGGCCGCGGCTTTCGCCATCGCTTCGTCGCAACTCTGAACATATTGGTGAATGGTGACGGGCGTGCCGCCGAGCGACTTCGGGGCCCGCGACTTTCCGCCGCAGAACTCCGGGAAATCATCGCAAAGATAGAGCGTCGAAGGCCCGATGGACAACTCGGCATGCATCAACCGCTTGCCGTCCTGAGCCGGCATTCGAATGAGTTCGGTCGCGCCGAAGGCTTTTTTGTAAAACTCGATCGCGTCAGAGGCGCCTTGCACAACGAGATGCGGCACCAGTCCGGCGGGGGGAATCTGGCTCATTCGCTGTTCTCCAATTTCAATTTCGGTCTGCCCGGCGCGAAAATAGCCGCGGTACGCGCCGTCGTCAACGGATACCAGCCCGCTCGTGGCGTTGATGCATCGCGCGTACAATACCGCGCTTTGCTGGATGAACGCATTGAGCAAGCCTCCGCAAGACATCAAGCGCCATGTCGCCGTTTCGCGAATCGTCGGTCAACTTACCGTTACCCCTGGCTATGCGCTGCGCCGAACTTTTCAGCAGGGATATTCGCTCGGCGACTTGAGAAGCGATTTCCTGGCCGGGCTGGTGGTCGGCGTGGTCGCGTTGCCGTTGTGCATGGCGCTGGCGATCGCGTCGGGCGTGCCGCCTGCGCACGGGCTGTACACAGGCGTAATCGCCGGCGCCACAATCGCGGCGCTCGGCGGCTCGAAGGTGCAGGTGTCAGGGCCGACAGCGGCGTTTGTCGTGCTGCTAGCGCCAATCGCGCACAAGTTCGGCGTGGCGGGGCTGCTTTGCGCGTCGCTGATCGCGGGGCTGGCGCTGACCATGATGGGCGTGCTTCGGCTCGGGCGATTGATCGAGTTTATTCCATACCCGGTGACGACAGGCTTCACATCCGGAATCGCGGTTGTGATCGCGACGCTTCAACTGCGCGATTTTCTTGGTCTCGACATCGCCCGGATGCCTGAGCATTTTTTGGAGCGAATCGCCGCGATCCTCCGAGCGATGCCAACAACGCACATGCCGGATCTCGCAATCGGCCTGATGACGCTGGCAGTATTGCTGGTGCTTCCGAAGCTGACCCGGAAAGTGCCCGCGCCGGTCGTCGCGCTTCCGCTGGCCGCGATTCTCGCCGCCGCGCTGGCGCACTGGGTTCCGGGCTTCAGCGTTATCACGATTGAATCAAAGTTCGGCGGCATTCCGCAAACGCTGCCGATGTTCACGCTGCCGTGGAATCAGCCCGGACCGGAAGGCGGGTCGTTTGCTGGCTGGCTGACATTCGATCGAGCGCAGGAATTGTTCACGGCGGCGCTGGCGATCGCCGCGCTTGGCGCGATCGAATCGCTGCTGAGCGCGGTCGTTGCCGACGGAATGACCGGCAAGAAGCACGACCCGGACGCCGAGCTGATTGCGCAGGGCGTTGGAAATGTCGTCGCTCCGTTTTTCGGCGGATTCGCGGCCACCGGCGCAATCGCCAGAACCGCGACGAACATTCGAGCCGGGGCCCGTTCGCCCATCGCCGCAATTCTTCACGCGGCGTTTCTCATGATGGCGATGCTGCTTTTCGCGCCGTGGCTTGGGTATCTGCCGATGGCGGCGATGGCTGCGCTGTTGCTCGTCGTGGCCTGGAACATGAGCGAAATCAAGCACTTTGCTCATGTGCTGCGCGTCGCGCCGCGGCACGATGTCGCCGTGCTGCTGATCTGCTTCGGGTTGACTGTGGTGTTCGACATGGTGATCGCGGTCACGGTCGGTGTCGTCATGGCCGCGCTGCTGTTTATCCAGCGCATGGCGGATGTTTCCAACGTCGAGTTGTTGCCGCAGGGGCATCCGGATGTGCCGACAGAGCTGCCGAAAGGCGTGATCGTTTATCAAATCGCCGGTCCGTTGTTCTTCGGCGCGGCGCACAAAGCCGCCGGGGCTTTGAAGACCATCGACAGCGATGTGCGCGTCGTGATTCTCGACATGCGCTCCGTGCCGGTGATCGACGCGACGGGGCTCGTGAATCTCGAATCCGTGCTTGAGCGGTTGCATCGCGGCGGCGTTTTCGTGGTGATTGCGGGTGTGCAAGATCAGCCATTGCAGGCGATGGCCAAAGCCGGCTGGAAGCATCGCGACTGGCTGATGGTATGGAAATCGTTTGATGACGCGATCGCACTGGCTCGTACGTTGTCAGAGTCAGACTTGCAGGGCATGACCGGCGACGCGCATGCGGCCGCCAAACCCCACTGATCAACATGCTCCCGGCGCTGGATTATGCCACGTCGTGTCCGGCGTGACACGGCCGCGCGGCGTGATTGCACCGCATCATGAAACCTGTGAACCGACGGTCATCCGAAATCACCGCCCGTCGCGGATTCGCGCCTCCGGCAGTCACGACACGCCTCACAAAAAACGAATGCCCGCGCGGTCACGCGCGGGCAGATCGTTGTGAATCAATCCGCAATCTTCGAAATGGCGCCGAAGTTCGTTCAGTTCAACTGAGCTGATGGCAGAACGCTCACGAAGCGCCCACGGAACTGAACCGTTCCGTCGATCAGCGAATAGAGCGTCCAATCGCGCCCGACGCCGACATTTCGCCCCGGCTTAAAAGGCGTGCCGCGCTGACGGACGATGATTGCGCCGGTCTTGGCCGACTCGCCGCCGCCGAGTTTTACGCCCAGATACTTCGGGTTGCTGTCGCGCCCGTTGCGCGTGGAGCCTTGACCTTTCTTATGAGCCATTACACGTCTCTCTGATCAATTGCGGCCGGATGAATTTTCCGGCCGGATGTCATCGCATAATCCAACGTACGCTCTTACGCTCCGGTTCGGCCGTCGTGCGGCCGCTGTGGGAACCCGGAAGATCATACTGAATCTCAAGCGTCTTGCGAAGTGTGAAGCGTCGCGAATCGCTGGCACCCTTCGGCTTATCAGACGGTGCGGTTGCGGCGGCTGCGGGCTTTTCATCCGCATTCACCTCGGCCGTTGCTTTTGATTTTCCGCGGGTGGGGTTCAGAACGATGGCCGTTTCGCCGCTCAAGCCGGCTACAAAGACTCGAAAACTGTTCACGTCGGAATCGTCGGCGCGCCAGATCGCGACTGACTCGATCGCGTTGTCGTCCCCCACGCGAAGATCGCCGATGGCCTTGGTCGGTGAAACCAGGTATTTGTGGGTGGCGTTGTGTCTTTGGCGGATTGCGTCGAACACCAACGGATGAATGCCGAGGTCCGTTTCAATGACGCGGATGCCTTCGGTCACCAGCTCAAATGTCGGAAAAAAACGCTGTGTTCGCCCTGTGTTGTTGCGAACCGTATAAACCATGTACCAGAATTTTTCAGGCATGGTGGCCCCGGGGACCAGGACTTCGATGCGGCGCGGGTCGAGATATTCAAACTCGAGCTCCCACGAAACCGGAACAGGCGACGGTTGGGGGCCGGCCCCGACATCGTTCGGCGGCACATCCGCCAGCACCAGGCCGATCAGGGGTATGAGTGTCAGCAGCATGCTTTACTCCGCACAAGCGACGATGGAACGAAAAAACCGGATCAGCCGCCGTATTGATTGCGCACGATGGCGCTGGCGGGGTTGCTCGGCAGGTTCAACGCTCCCAACGCTTTCGACGCCGCTTGTCGCAGGTCGAGATTCTGCTCGCTTTCGGCGATCTTGATGAGCCGCTGAACCTGAGCATCGTTTAGATGGTTGCCGCGCCGCTTCGCCGCTTCGGCCAATGCGCCGAACATTTTCATGCGCACATCCGCTGGGTCCGCATCATTTAGCGCCCGCTCGGCGACGGCGCTTTGCGCGGCCGGAGTGCCCAGGTATCCGAGTACATCCGCGACGATGTCGCGCAGTTCCGGATTCGGCGACGCTAGCGCGCTGATGAGCGCTGATTCGGCATCCGCGACGTTGAAAACGGGGTTATTCGTCATCGCCAGGTCGCCAAGCACTCGCGCACTCTGCAGCGCGAGCGATGTGCCGGTTTCCGGCGTGATCGATTCAACTCCCGCCGCGCGAGAAATATGCCCAATGGTCTTGCCGACGATTTCGGGCGATTCGCCGACAACCGTCTGCCCGATGCGCGGATCGGACCGCACAATGTCGCGCACCGCCGTGCGGTTCCCAATCTTCGTCGTGACCAGCACGGGAACCGACGCAAAACGAAACTCATTGCGCAGCTCCAGCAGCGCGGCTTCGAGGGGCGGCTCTTTAATATCCGAACCGAGGACGATCAGATCGACGCCGGCGGTGTCGCGTCGGGCTTTATCCAGACCCGTTACGAGCCGCGAATCGACCAATACGTTGTAGCCCAAACCGCGCAACGTACCCGCGACGGCGTTTGCGGTTTCCGATTCCGGATCGATCACAACGGCATTCTTGGCCCCGCCATGCACCCGCAACGCCTCGGCGAGAACCGGCATCAGATTTTGATAGCCCGCGAATTGGGCTGTCGGCATTCCGCCGCCGAGCGCGATAGCCGCGTGAATGCGGACGAGTTGATTCGGAAACGTCAGCGCCTCGGCCAGCGCGAGGCGTCCGCCCTGATCGCCAGCGAGACGCGCCGGGCCGCTGGTGGTCCGGAGCGCTTCGATCGCGCCGCGGGCGACGACGGGGTCGTTGTCGTCGATCGCGCGGGCCAGCGCCGCAAGGCAGTAGTCCGGGCCGGCGGATTGCGCGAAATAGACAGGCGACGGATAGTTCGCCGGCCGGGTGGCGTCTTTCGCGCCTGGCGGAAGCTGTGCGTCACGACGGAAATTTGCGGCGAGCCATAGGGCCAGCGCTCCGCGGTGATTTGGATTGGCTCGCAGCGCTTCTTCGCAGCACCGCATCGCCATGATTTCGTTGAAAATCGCCGTGGGCACTTCCACGTTGTGAAGCAGATCGTCTTTCCAATACCAGACGTTGGCGAAATCGAGCGTTGAATCAGCCCGCACGGCCGTTGCGTCGCGATAGTACTGTTCCGCGAGATCCATAAATGCGTCGCTGATCGTCAGTCCCGCCGAAACGCGAACGCCGCGAGATTCCATTTGCCGCAGCGCGCCATCGACCGCGCCCCGCACTTCGGTCGGGGCCTGCGGATCATCGCGAACCGCGAGAAGGTAAGGCACGGACTGCGCGTAACCGATGTTGCCGAGAACTTCAATCAAGTAGCGCTTGGTGGTTTGATCATTCATCCGCAGGGCGTAAACGAGCGGATTCAGCGCGGCATGGTCGATCTGCGTCAGCGCTCTCAGCAGCGGCTGCATCAGCGAGCTTTGAGCGGACTTGCGGAGTTGCTGCACCAGAAACGGCACGGCGTATTCGCCGGAGTCGCGCAAAGCTGCCGCCGCGTTCTCATACGCGCGCGGGGCGCCGCCAAGCCGATCGAGATTCTGCTTGACGCGCGTCGGATCGGCTTTGATCAGCTGCTCACCGCGGGCCAGCAGTCGGATGAGCGATCGAGCGGATTCACCGGCCACCGGATTGTCAGATAGCTGAACCAGCACTTCGTGTCGCTTTGGCACGCGGTCGGCGAATTCGAGCAGGGCGACCGGGTCGGGGTTTGAATCCAACAGCGCCTTGAAATTCGCTTGCGCGACATCGAAACGGCCCAGCGAAGCAAAATACCAGCCGTCATCAGCCTGGTTCATTTGCTCGCGACCGACGTCGAGCGCTTCGGCGATTTTCCTGCCGTTTTCCTGTAGGGCGTTCGCGGCGTAGTCCTGTTCAAACAGCAGCACTCCGCCGCCGTCCGCCGTGCGCTGGACCGATCGCTCGGCCATTAGCGCCAGGCGAAGCGGAGACGGATCGAGGGCGGCGAGTTCGCCGAGTGTGGTTTCGGCCGCGCCCGCGTCGCGCGAAAGCACAGCCTTGATCGCGGCCTGCCATTTATCCCACGCGGCGGACGCGGAACCGGTGACAAACTCCTCTGCGGAGAGTCCCTGTCCGAAGACTGCGACGGGAAGAATAAGCGTGAGAAGAGTGAGTACGCCCGGTCTGATCGACCGAGCAACGGAATGCCACATAAGCGCCTCCAAGCGGGAACACGCGACCCGGGTGGGACCACGCAATCATTCGCTGCGCCGAAACAAGGCCCGGATTATAGCGCGGGAAGCGCGGGCGTCAAACGCGGCGTGAAAAAACGCACGGTGGACCGAAATCGCAACAAAGGGGGCGGCTCCGAGTGGACGCGAGCCGGGCGGACGGCATCGGTTCGGGAACTCCGCCGGGCGCAACGAGAACCGGAGGTGCGCGAATTTGCAAGCAATCGCGCATCGCCCCGAATCGCGGCGCTCGCGCGGATCTACGGACAGCCGGAATTCAGGATGCAATCAACAAACAGGTCCACATCAAAGTTATTTAACGCCCCATCTTGGTTCACGTCTCCATGCGCTGGATCGCAATCAGGAAACACCTCGGCGAATTCGGTCGGGGAGTTCAGCGCCAGTACGAAAGGCTCAATATCGAAGTTGTTTCTCGCGCCGTCACAATTCATATCCGCAACCAGAGACGGAATGCGTCGGAGTGCCCAAGTCTGCGAATTATGCACCGATCCGTGCGCAATTCGACCGCCATACATGACAAACTCATCACGCGCTTCGTCGAAAACGAATCCGGAACCCATTGTGGCGGGTGGACCATCGACCAGGTGCAACTGCCACGCGCTGCCGTTCCACTCCCAGACCTCATTCGAAAAGAAATGATAGCCGGAGTCCAGCGAGCCTCCGAAAAGCAGCGTCCTTTGACGAATCGAGTCATACGCGAATACCGCTCCGAATCGGCGTGTGGGGCCAGTGCCCTCATCTACCTGACGCCATGACTCTCCGTCCCATTCCCAAGTATCGTTCAGCAGGCTGCCGTTATGCATTCCGCCGAATAGCACTGTGGTGCTGCGGGCCCGATCGTAACTTATTGCAGCGTACTCGCGCCAAAGCGGGCCGCGGTTTGAGCGAAGCTGCCAATCAAGGCCGTTCCATTCCCAGGTTTCCGCGAAATTCTTTTCGTAGCCGGACCAGCTAACTACAAGAACCGTGTTGCGACGATGGTCATAAGCCGCGGAAAACCCGTGGGACGCCTCGGGGCCGTCATTTGTCAGCGGCACCCACTCCTCGTCGCTCCACTCCCAGACATACACTCGCAATGTGTCGTCGGATGATCGATCCTGTAATCCGAGCAGCAGGCAGCGCTGGCGAATCGGGTCGAATATCATCTGACCCGCGTACGCGACCGGATCCGGCGTCGCAATCTGCTCCCATTCTTCGCCGTCCCACTCCCACGTGTCGTCGGGTGTGCCGGTGTCCCCGTAGCTAAAACCACCGTACTTGACAATTTTGGCGCGCGGGACGTCGTATGCCGTGGCGAAGAATGCGCGCCGGGGCCGCGACGGTTCCGATGAGAGCGACCATTCATCGCCATTCCAGATCGCGGTCGAAAAAGCCGAGGTCACAACCAGCAAGTCTCGGTCGATGTCATACGCGATCGCTGCCCTCGAATAAGCGCCCGGAGAGTTGCTTTCCCGCAGGGTCCAGGCATGGCCGTCCCACTCCCATGCGTCGGTGGCGAATTCGAATTCGCCAGCATTCAAGGCACCGCCCAGCACGACGACCACACTGCGCGCATGATCATAGGCCATTAGATGGCGATGCCGGGGTGCGGGCCCGCTGTTCGCGCGTTGCGTCCAATTCGCACCGTCCCACTCCCAGGTATCTCCGAATACGGGCGCGCCTTGGCGATACCCACCAAAAAGCACGGAAACCCCTCTCGAATCGTCGTATGCCATTGCCGCGCCTTGGCGAGGCGGGGGCCCCGTCACGCTCCGTCGAGTCCATTGATGTTCCGAAAACTCCCACGTTTCGGTTCCAGTGAACAGCACAACCGCGCCGTGAATCGAATCGAAGCACATTGCGCCCGACGTCGCTGCCGGCCCGTTTGTTTCGACCCTCGTCCAGACATTTCCATCCCATTCCCATGTGTCAGTGAACGTTTGCGACGACAACGAGGATCCGCCGTGCAGGATTGTGACGCCGCGGCGATTGTCGAATGTCATCGCGTGATATCGGCGCGGTGTCGGTTGAGCGCCATGCCGCTGGATCTAATTTTGACCGTCATATTCCCAGGTGCCGTCTCGCGCCAACTGCGACTGCCCTCGTCCGCCGAATAGCACGGTCGCCCCGCGAACGCTATCGTAGGTCATCGCATGGTTGATGTGGTAGCCCGGTTTCGGAAGAAGCAGGTTCCATTGCAACGGGCTTGATTCCTGACCGACGCCCGCGTTTTGCACCATCAGTAGAATAATCACCGCCGCGACAACACCCAGCACCCCCGGCGTCGGCGCTTTCATAAGCACTGGCGGAAATTCGTCGAACTTCGCCACGATCATTCGCCCTTGTGTTACAGCGCTGTAAGCTCTCGAATCGCGCATCCTCAAACGCACGCGCGGAAATACGTTGGGCCCGGATCAAACTTGTCACACCGCGGCAGGGGCCGCCGTGAAATTGAAGTATCGAGAACGCCCAATTATAGTCCGCCCCGGGGCCGCCACGAAGCCGCGCCATACGCACATCCTGTGCGGCGCGACTTTTGATGTGCTCGATACCTGCGTCGAGTCGATGCGAATTTTGCCATCGAGAATTTCCACCAGGAACTCCCACGCATGCGCAACAGAATTGTCGGCGATTCTCACGGTGTCGAGCGTTGGCGCGGCCAGTCGGTTTCGAGAATCGAGGCGCTCAGCGACGCTGTTTTGGGATTCGCCATCACGCTCGTGATTGTCTCGCTCGAAGTCCCCCGGACTTTCGACGCGCTGCTGGGCGTGGTGCGTGGTTTTCCGGTGTTTGCGATCTGCTTCGGCCTTTTGGCGCTGATCTGGTACAAACATTACCTGTTTTTCCGCCGATACGGGCTTGAAGACGGCATTACGGTCTTGCTGAATGTCATCCTGCTGTTTCTTGTGCTGTTCTACGTATACCCGTTGAAGTTTCTGTTCTCGGCGGCGCTGGGCGAAGTGCGCGTGACGATTGACGAGGGGCGTCAATTATTCACGATATACGGCCTCGGATTGAGCGCGGTATTTGTGGTGATTGTGCTGCTCTACGCGAACGCGCTCCGGCAAAAACGAAAGCTGGAATTATCGCCGCTGGAATGCCACGTCGCCCGCATCGCGATGCTGGATGCGTGCGGCTACATCTTGGTGGCCGGCGTTTCCATCGGCATCGCAAGGTTCGCGCCCGCGGAACACGTGCTGTGGGCCGGCTGGAGTTACGGGCTGCTCGGCGTCACCGGCTTCGTCGTCGGATATCTAGGCGGTGTCGGGCGGCAGCGTTACGAAAGCCCACGACTCACCGTCTGATTCCGGGCCTTATGATTTCAGCGATGCCATATCGATCACGAATCGGTATTTCACGTCGCCCTTCAGCATGCGCTCATATGCTTCGTTGATCTTCTGAATCGGTATCAGTTCGATATCGCATGCAATCTGGCGCGATGCGCAATAGTCGAGCATTTCCTGAGTCTCGGGCAGGCCGCCGATTCCGGAGCCGGCGATCGACCGGCGAGCGAGCACCAGATTGAAAACCGAAGGCGATGGATGTGGATGATCGGGAGCGCCGACGAGCACCAGCGCGCCGTCGCGCTTGAGCGCGGCAAGGAAAGGGTCGAGATTGTGAGGGGCGGCCACAGTATTAACGATGAGGTCGAAGCTGCGCGCCTGGCGCAGCATTGCGGCTTCATCGCGGGAAATCACCACCTCGTCCGCGCCGAGGCGTTTGGCGTCTTCGATCTTGGAAGCCGATGTGGTGAATAACACCGTGTGCGCCCCGAACGCATGCGAGAATTTCACGCCCATGTGACCGAGGCCGCCCAGACCGACGATGCCGACCTTCTTGTCGGGGCCGGCTTTCCAATGCCGCAGCGGTGAATAGAGCGTGATTCCCGCGCATAGCAGCGGCGCGGCCGCGGGCAGAGCCAGTTGTGGCGGCATGCGCAGGACGAATTTCTCGTGAACGACGATTCGCTCGGAATAGCCGCCGTACGTAACCGGCGCCGTGCCGTGAGGGTCCGGGGCGTTGTAAGTGAACACGGTTGCGCCGGCGTCGCAGTATTGCTCCAAACCCGCGCGACAGCTCACGCATGCGCCGCACGAATCGACCATGCAGCCCGTACCGGCCAGGTCGCCGGGCTTGAAGCGCGTCACGCTCGGGCCGATTCTCGTGACGCGCCCGACGATCTCGTGTCCGGGCACGCAGGGATAAACGGTCGGCCAGAGATCCCACTCGTTTCGGACGGTGTGGAGGTCGGAATGACACACGCCGCAAAACAGGATTTCGAATTCGACGTCGTAAGGCCCCACATCCCGGCGAGGAATGGAGATTCCTGAAAGCGCGTCTTTTGCGTGATGCGCGGCGTACGCTCGAACATTGGCTGACATCGGCTGGCTCCGGTTCGTTTGGTTGTCGAAGCCAATGATATCCGACAGCTCGCTGCTTAGAACGCCAAACAACCAAGCGCCGATCTGAACAGAACCGCGACGGTAAGGGAGCGGTCGCTTCGAAGCACAGTAAGGCATTTTGTTAGGCAGTCTTGGAACGCCAAGCACCGCTGCGCCTCATCTCGAAAGATCGGTGCCGCGGGTCGTGCTCGCCAGCGTTAGCCGAACGAAGATGCTCAAGATGCTCCTGTTTTTGTAGCGCCATTTTGAGCATGTTGGTAATCGGGCGTTGGCGCGGGAAAAACGACAGACAAGGCAGCTCGCCGGCGTCTGAATTACCGCACATGTTCGTTCCCCCGCGAGGATGATCGGGCGCTGCGGCGCTGGGCGCGCGTTGCGATGATCGCCGCCATCGGTTTGATCGTGTATTTGTGCCGGCACAGGCGCTGGTGCGTTCAAACTCGCGCGACGAAATGCTCCGCCGTGCGCGCCAGTTCGCAGCGCTGCCCGAGGCGGAAAAGCAGCGGCTGCGATCGGCGCACGCGCAGATCGATGAAATGGTGCGGACAATCAGCCCGAAAGCACGCGAACATTTTCGCTCGCTGACGCAGCCGGTCAAGGCGGCGAAAGTGCTGGAATGGGTGTTGCAGGGCAAGCGGCCATAGAATTATCGAGGCCGCGGCTCGCACCCTATATCGCCCGCATAATTATTTACCTAACCCCCCTCGCATTGCACCAGGATCAAACATCAACGGCGTATACCGCGAAGATGCGAAATGGCCCAGGTTCCGAACCGTTGAATTTGCCCTGTTCCAACGCCTCTTTCGCGTCCTGAAGGGTCGCAAATAGACAATGTTCGTTCACGTGTAGTTCGTCCGCAAGGCTGTTGCATGAGAGCGGCGAACATTCGGGGGCCGCTCCGGACCAAAACGTTACCACGTCAAAGCCTTTCAGACGCGCGTGTGGCGGTTCTTCCACCCGTAGCTCAAACGACGCTTCAGGCGCCACGGCGCACCAGGACATCGTTTCCTCGTCAAATTGGTGCTCGTAAATCTCGTAATAGAACAACGTGAGGCCGTCCCGGCTGATGGACTCTTGAGCGAGGATTTTTTCCATATCCGACGGCCGATTGAACAGCCAGTATCCATTGTGCAGCCAGTAGCCGATGTAATCGGCAAAGTTTGATGAGATGCAGTTACTGACCGAGTGAATGTCAGCGATGTGCCGGGACTTCAACCATGCAGTTTCGGCGTACACCCGTTTCAACATGTAGCCCGCAGGAATCAACATCAAACTCCCGTCGCCGATGCGGAGCTACGGGCTATCGCCGCGTCGCGATCGCTTCAACCAGCGGCTGCACCACTGTCGGCAACACGCGGTGTTGCACGATCGCTTCGCCGGCCGTGAGCAGTTCGCGGTGAACCGTCGCCAAATCCGAGGAGCCGCCGAAGCCCCAGTAGCGCCGCACGGTGAAATAAACGCTGAGCGGTTGCGGAATGTATTCGCCCTGTCGCATCTCATGCGTCGTCGTGCGGCTTTTCACTTCGAGGTAAGCCTGCGTGCTGCAATCCTCGGAAAGACCGATGCCGAAAAACGGCTGACAATCCACAACGTGTCGATGCTCTCCCAGCGCGTGCATGAGCGGATGATCGGCGAACAGCGTATCAGCGATCAGTTCGTCATGATTGCCGCGATATTCGAGATCGAAGCAATACGCGACTTCCATGTAGTCATAATCGAGATCGCTGAGGCTCAGGTCGTAGGGAGCTTGCGCGAGAACGTGATCGGCAAAACGCTCGACTGTTTCGAGCGAGCCAGCGTGATAATACCCGAATTTCAACGCGCCCGGCTCGATCTTCACGTAGCGGTCGCCGTGGCGGTCTCCCTGCGGCTCTTCCTCGAGCACGACGCTGCCGTCTTCCGCGCGATGAAAACGCGACATGGCCGGATAGGCGCGGCGGATTTGCTCCAAAAAATGCAGCAGCGTCTCGCGCGACGGGTCGAGGGCGAGCTTGAAAAACAGGCGCGATGCAACGTAAAACTCGTCGCAGCGTGAATTGAGCGACCACATCCGCGGCACTCCAACGCGTGAAATCGCGAGAATTGCTTCGCGCTGATCTTATCGCAACGGTGGCGGGGGCGTAAGCTCATAATCGGACGATCCCGCCGCCTCGCCGGGTGTGGGAGAATTCGTCGTCGGTTAGATGGGGGAGTGGGGGGGGGCACCCCCCCCACGGGGGGTTTGAAACACCCCCGGCGGGGGCGGCCCCCGCACCCCGGCCCCCCCCCCCAAGAACACCACCCCAAACAAAGGGTGGGGGGGTTTAGAAAAC
>JAEUIR010000489.1 GCA_016795025.1 Phycisphaerales bacterium | reverse complement strand
AGGCCGCGCGCGCGCGCCTCTTCGACCAGGGCTCGCGGCCACGGATGATCGGCAGTCAGCAACAGATCGGCGCCGAGCAGTTGGTGAGACTCGCGGTCGAGCGCCTGGCGCACGCGGTCAGCAAAAAATCCCACCGCCGTCAGGGCGGCCACGGCAACCGCCAGAGCCGCCGCCAGGAGGCGCAACTCCCCGCCGCGAGCGTCGCGCCGGAACATTCGCCAGGAGAAGGACCACAGCTGCAGGACTCGCATGCATTGCCCGTTCGAGAATACTGAATGTGAAAGTCGCGTCAGCGACTCACGAATCTCCCCTCCCCACTTGCGGAGGAGGGGTCGGGGGAGAGGGAAACGGTCATGACCGTTGGCTGACTTGACCTCGGCAGGATGTTCGGAGTACAACCTTTCCCCGATCTCTCGCTCTCCTCGTCCTGTTTCCGACTGTTATGGTAACGCCAAATGACAAGATCCAAGATGCTGTTGCTGGCCGTGATCGCGGCCAGCCTTGCCGGTACAGGATACTGGTATCAGAGCATTCGTCAGAGCACCGCCAGCACGGCCGCCAGGACTGTGTCGCCGGTACCGGTGACCGTGGCCAGGGCGACGCTCGGCGATATTCCCATTCTGCTGGAGGT
>JAEUIR010000488.1 GCA_016795025.1 Phycisphaerales bacterium | reverse complement strand
TGCCCGTGGCCTGGCTAAAATACGCGAGCAGCGTCCCGTCGAAGCAGTCGAAGACCGTGAAGTGCGACTTGTCGGGGAAGCGCTCGCCCTTGCGCGTGCCGCGCCCGAGCATCTGCTCGAAGAGGATACGCGACTTCACCGGGCGCAGGAAGACGATGAACTCCAGATCGGGGATGTCGACCCCCGTCGAGAGCAGGTCCACGGTGACCGCGATGCGCGGGTAGTAGCTGTTTCGGAACTCCTGGATCAGGTCCGCCGGCTTCTTCCCCTGGACCTTGTACGTGATCTTCTGGCAGAACTCGTTGCCCTTGGCGAACTCCTCCCGGAGCACGTCGACGACATCCTCGGCGTGGTTGTCGTCCTTGCAGAAGACCAGCGTCTTGGGCACCTCGGTGCGGCCGGGAAAAATCTCGGTGAAGAGCCGATCGCGGAAGGCGCGCACGACGGTGCGGAGCTGGTCACGAGCGACCACGGCGCGGTCGAGGTCGGTCGCCGCGTAGGTGACCGGCTCGTCGGGCGCCTGCCAACGGGTCTTGCGCGTGCGGCGGTCGCGCACGCCCAGAACTGGTTCGCCGGTCGCCTCGATCTTGCCGCCTTGCTCAGTGATCTTGGTGCGGATGCGGTAGACCTCG
>JAEUIR010000487.1 GCA_016795025.1 Phycisphaerales bacterium | reverse complement strand
GGATGGATGTCATTCGCCTCGCCGACATCGTTCGTGATCGCCATGCCAGTCTTCGGCGTCGTCGCAAGCACTCGGCGCATGCGATCCTGGCAAAGTGCCCAAGAGTCTGGCGTGCCCGGCTCCGTCGAGGGCGCGTGGTAGCTGGCGAGCTGCACATAGTAAAACGAGAACTCATCGCCCCAGCGCTTGCGCCAGTCGTTGATCATGAGCGGCAGTGTTTGGTCATAAGGCACCGCGCCGGGCTTCGCATTGCCCTCGCCCTGATACCAGATCGCGCCGCGCATCGTGTAACCGACGAACGGATGAATCATCGCCGCGTAAAGCACGCCCGGCCGGCCCTCGGTGAGCAGCGGACGCTTCGGCGCATCCGGCTTCTTCGGCAGTCTCTTGCGATCCACGTCCGCCTTGCCCTTCGCCGCGGCCATCGTGGCCTTCCACTGTTCCAGCTTCGTCGCGTAAGCCGCGTCCGCCTTCGCCTGATCAAAGCTCGACTCGTCCTTCAGCATCGCATCGACGAGCGCTTTCGTGCCCGGCAGCGTGTTCAGTGCCTCGCGACTCGTAAACGTCTCCACCGGCTTGCCACCCCAGGCCGATTTGATCACGCCGACCGGCACGCCGAGATCCAAGTGCAG
>JAEUIR010000486.1 GCA_016795025.1 Phycisphaerales bacterium | reverse complement strand
CGCCTGAATCAAAGCCTGTAAAAAAATTAAAGTTTACAGATGGAGCCGGAGCCCGGAAATAGTACAATCGCACAACATGGACTTATTGACCCTTCAGAAATTCCAGATTTCTTTTCAATCCTTCGAAGCCCGTTCTTTGAACAGCAGAATCTTTGAATACCTTATTGAAAACGTCCTCGGTAATTTCATACCAGTCACTTTTACTCATTTCAAGCAGCCCTTCACGGGGATGAAAAGCTGGTTCCTGAGTTGGTTTTGAAAAACGGTTCCAGGGGCAAACTTCCTGGCAAATATCGCAGCCGAAAACCCAATCATCGAAAGTATTTTTGAGTGATTCCGGAAATGCATCCTTCAATTCAATAGTAAAATAAGAAATGCACTTGCTGCCATCAACTACATAGGGTTTAATGATTGCTTGTGTTGGACATGCATCAATGCATTTGGTGCATGTTCCGCAATAATCTGTTATGGGTAGATCGGGCTCCAGTTCAATATCAAGAATGAGTTCTGCAATGAAAAAGTAAGACCCATTTTTTGGATTTATCAGATTACTATTCTTACCTATCCATCCCAATCCACTTTTTTGTGCCCATGCTTTATCGAGCACAGGTGCTGAATCGACAAATGCACGAC
>JAEUIR010000485.1 GCA_016795025.1 Phycisphaerales bacterium | reverse complement strand
GTCAAGAACCCGCACATCATCTCGAACCACGGCGGCGCCTTTGTTACGCCAAATACCGAATACATCATCGACGGTTCCCAGTACGCGACGCCGCTTGGCTGGGAGTACGCGCCGCTGAGCGACTACAAGGAAAAGTATCGCGGCGCCATGACGTTCTGGAAGTTCGATCGCGATGCCGGGCGCCTGGTGCAGGAACAGTCCTTCTCGGTGGAGATTCCGCCCTACTGGCAGGATCTCGCCGACGCCGGCAAGGGGCCGAGCGAGGGTTGGATGTTCTCCAACTCCCTGAACACCGAAATGGCCACGGGCGGGATCCTCGAGGGGCAGCCGCCGGTCGAGGTCGGTGCGTCACTGCGTGACATGGACTACATGACCGTCATCGACTGGCGCCGCGCGGCCGAGGTGGCGGACGGCGGCGGGGCCGAAGACAAGCTGGGCATGCGGATGATCCCGATGGCCACTGCCGTCAAGGAGGGGATTCTCTTCCTGATTCCAGAACCGAAGAGCCCCCACGGTGTCGATGTCACTCCGGACGGCAAGTACATCGTGGTCGCTGGCAAGCTGGATCCCCATGTCACGGTTTACAGCTTCCAGAAGATTCAGGACGCGATCGCCGCAGGCGAGTACGAGGCCGAC
>JAEUIR010000484.1 GCA_016795025.1 Phycisphaerales bacterium | reverse complement strand
CCACGAAGGCTCGTTGACGACGATTCACGCCAACACGCCACGCGACGGGTTGGCCAGGCTCGAGAACATGATCGGGATGGCAGGGTTCAATCTGCCGCCGAAGGCGGCGCGTCAGCAGATTGCATCGGCGATAACGGTGATCGTGCAGGGGGCTCGCCTCACCGATGGCAAGCGCAAGGTCGTGAGCATCCAGGAAGTCACGGGCATGGAAGGCGACATCGTGACGATGCAGGAAATCTTCGCTTTCCGCCAGGTCGGGATCGGCCAGGATGGAGCGGTGACCGGGCACTTCCACGCGACTGGTGTGCGGCCGAAGTTCATGGACCGTTTGAAGGCCTATGGCCAGTCGCTGCCCGACGCGATGTTCGACCCGACCAAGCGCTACGCGTAGAGGCCGCCCATGGATACTCTTGCGAGTCTCTTCGGCAATACCTTCTACCTGTTCATGATATTGGCCTTCCTGGCCGTCGTGCTCTTCGTCGAGGGCGCGTATCTGATGTGGAACGCCTACAAAGGTCCCGAGGCGAGAAGGATGGCCGAGCGCCTCCAAGCCCTTGCAGCAGGGAGCCGTGGGGGCGAGCATGCCACTATCCTCAAGCGCCGCATGCTCGCGGAGGTCCCCACTTTTCAGCGGTT
>JAEUIR010000483.1 GCA_016795025.1 Phycisphaerales bacterium | reverse complement strand
GCTCCCTCTAATGCTTCATACTGGCTTTCTGCGAAAACGATATCAAGTTTTGTTTCTTTTTTCACATTTGGCATTGCTTCAGGATCAAATGCGGTAACAGTGGCCCCGCTGGTCAACAACTTTTCGATAACTTCCAAAGCCGGCGCTTCTCTTATATCATCTGTGTTCGGTTTGAAGGCAAGCCCCCATACAGCAAATTTTTTCCCCTTCAGATCACTCTTATAGTATTGGTTGATCTTGGAAATAAAAAATTGTTTCTGCATCTTGTTCACCTGCATTACCGCATTCAATATCTTAAAATCGTAAGAGGCATCCGTAGAAGATTTTGACAACGCCTGCACATCCTTCGGAAAGCAACTTCCTCCATACCCAAGCCCTGGATACAAAAAATGTTTCCCAATTCTGAAGTCTGTGCCAATACCACGGCGAACCATATCTACATCTGCTCCCAATTTTTCGCACAATACTGCCACCTCATTCATGAATGATATTTTGACAGCAAGGAAACTATTAGCTGCATATTTAGTAAGCTCAGCACTTTTTTCATCCATGAAAATGATTGGATTTCCCTGCCGTACAAATGGCTCATACAATTGGTGCATTATTTTTCTTGCCTTCTCTGAGGTTGTACCGATTAC
>JAEUIR010000482.1 GCA_016795025.1 Phycisphaerales bacterium | reverse complement strand
CGATGAGCATCGAGCGACGAAAGCTGCTGCTGGCCTTCGGATGCAATCTCGTACTGACGGAAGGCCCGAAAGGAATGAGCGGTGCGGTTGCGAAGGCGGAGGAAATCGCCGCTTCGGATCCAGGGAAATATGTGTTGCTGCAACAATTCCGAAATCCTGCCAATGCAGCGATTCACGAGCAAACGACTGGTCCCGAGATTTGGGATGACACCGATGGCGCGATTGATATCTTTGTGGGAGGCGTTGGCACGGGCGGAACAATTACCGGTGTGACTCGCTACATCAAGAAGACTCGAAACAAGGCCATCAAGTCGATCGCTGTCGAACCGACGGCAAGCCCTGTGATCACTCAAAAGCGCGCTGGTGAACCTCTCAAGCCCGGACCACACAAGATTCAGGGAATCGGCGCGGGTTTCATTCCCGATGTGCTGGATCTGTCGCTCATCGATGATGTCGAACAGGTGACGAACGAGGAAGCCGTTGAATATGCTCGACGGCTGACGCGCGAAGAAGGAATTCTGGCGGGCATTTCCTGCGGGGCTGCAACAGCGGCTGCCGTGCGAGTGGCAAAGCGGCCGGAAAACAAGGGAAAAACCATCGTTGTGGTACTTCCGGACTCCGGTGAGCGTTATCTGAGTTC
>JAEUIR010000481.1 GCA_016795025.1 Phycisphaerales bacterium | reverse complement strand
CGCCGTGGCATCCGCCGTGCGGTAGAACTCGTCCTTGAGCATCGACGTGAGCATGATCGAGGCGAGCTCGAGCTTCGGCGTCTCGGTAAACGCCTCGCCACCCGCGAGGTTGAGCGTGTCAGCGCGTGGTCGTTTCTTGAGGAAGTTGAATTTCATGGTGTTGGTTTGGGTGGTTGTGAAGGCACAAGGCCGTTCGGTTTGGCCGCAGAGGGGCAAAGAGGCGGAGCATGCAGAGGTTTGATGAATGGAACTCTGCCCTCTCTGCTCCTTTGCCCCTCTGCGGTGAAGACGAGTGTCCTCGAAGGATGAATTGGGGAGGAAGGTGACCTGGGATCGAACGCGTGAGCGTTCAGCTGCTCTACCACTGAGCTACAGATGCCCGAAGGCACCCGGCAGGACTCGAACCTGCGACCAACCGATTATGAGTCGAAGTATCCCTGATCTGACTGCCCCAAAATGAATCCGCAGAGCATGTGCGAGCTGCGGATCAAAGGAATCGCGGAGAAAAGCAGACAGGCTCTAACTGAGATCGCCGGGAATCGAACCCGGAACCGGCTTTCGCCGATCCCCACTCCGGGCAACCGCACTTCAGTTTGGTGTGGAGCGAAGAAATCCTGTCTTCACTGCCGCGAAAAGGTTTTG
>JAEUIR010000480.1 GCA_016795025.1 Phycisphaerales bacterium | reverse complement strand
GCGGCCGCGGCCATTGCCATCCCGCACGCGCTGATCAGTATCTTCTTGTTGGTTGACATTGTTCTATTCCGTGGTTGATCGCAAGAATAAGTGATTGACGATTCCTGACGCCCGATTGTGTGCCGAATGCGTCGATACGCCTCTGTGGTTTATTTACTGTAGATTCACCAGAACCAGCACGAGCCCCTTGCCGCTGTCGAGCGACGACATCGCCTTGCCGATCACCGCGCCGTTCATCCGCTCGCGGTCGGTGGCTTTCATCGCGCGGCCGGCGGTATCGGAGGTCGTCAGCAAGTCGCCGGCCTGAATCGCGCCGTTGGCGTCGGCATCGACCATGCACCACACGCGGCCGGTCATGGCGATCGGGTGTTTTCCGTCGGCGACGGAGCCTTCCTGCGTGAGCGTCAATCCGACGTTGACGCCGTTCGCGCCGCTGACGATTCCGGCCACGGTCGAGTCGTAAGCGCGAGAGGCAATTCGCAATTCGCCAACGCGCGACGAGTCGATCGAGACGACCATCCCCGGCTCGACGCGGAGCGCGGAGTCCGGACGCTCGACCCGCGATGGGCCGCTTTCCGCGTGCTGCGCTCTGAATTCTGCATTGATGTGATACGGCTCCGCAATGTCGCTGCCGCCGGTGAT
>JAEUIR010000047.1 GCA_016795025.1 Phycisphaerales bacterium | reverse complement strand
CGCTTGGCGGCACTGTGGCGGCCGAAACGCCTTTGCGCCGCCTCGACTTGCTCCGGGCTTGCGGAAACGGCGAAGGCGATCCACATGTTACAGGGTGGCCGCGAATTCTTCGATATCCTTGGGCGCGTTCACGGCGCGGCCGGTCAGGTCCGCCTCGATGCGCTCGCGCGTGGCGGGGCCGGTGCGCCCGATGAGGTGAGACATTGAATCCACGTCATACGCATGCCGGCGCGATCCGGGCACGACGCGCAGCCAGGGATAGCGTTCGAGCTCCTGCCGGACGATCAGTGCGATGTCGTGATCGACGCCTTCGATCACCGGGTGCATGGCGAATTCCTCGCGCACCGGCTGTGCGACGCCGGTGCGCCGCTCGAGCTCTCCGCGCAGACGCGCGACGCGGGCTTCATAGCTCATGCCGATTTCGAGCAGTTCCTGCACCGTCAGCCCCGATAGCTGCGAAAGGCGTCGCCACATGTCGTCGATGGCGATGCGCAGGTCACTGACGATTTCATCCAACGGCGTGCCGAGGGCGTAGTCTCCGCGGCGGCGCAGCTCGCGCGCGACGGCCGTGAGATAGCTGCGGCTGTTGCCGGACAGGACGGCGTAGTGGACGCAGACGTTCCAGGCGGGCTCGTCGGAAATCAACGTTCGGCCGGCGCGATCGAGAATACGGCCGCGCGAAGCGGGGAGATAGCGAACGGGCTTGGTTGTGAGGCGTTCGACCAGGGCTTCGTATTCCGCGGCGCGAACGATTTGAAGGTCGTATAGGCGCACGACGATGGCAACAGCCAGTGCGAGCAGAAAGATTGAGAGTGTGCGAATCCGCCGTTCGAACATGCGGTGCGTTTACGCCTCCGTGCGCATCGTTCGCAATGTCAGCGCCGGTATCTTAACGGCGAAATAGCGAATCCTTTGAGCCGCTTGGGTCAAATCAACCACAAGAATGCAGAGTGAACCTGTAAGCCGAATTCTGTTCCCGCGCGATGCGCGGGCAGCGATCATTCCTCTGGGGCCGTCGTTGCCGACGGCCTCAAGCGCCCTACCCGAGGCTGGTAACGAGCCGGGCCGGCTCATCGCCCCATATTTGGGCTTGCTGGCGGTGGGGTTTACCCTGCCGCGACCGTCGCCGGCCGCGCGGTGCGCTCTTACCGCACCTTTTCACCCTTACCCACCGAAGACGTGAAAAGGTGAAAAGACATCAAGGTGAAACGGGGCGCCTTCGAAGAGAAGCGCACGTGGTTTCACTTTTTCCCGTTTTCACGCCTTCGGTCGGCGGTGTGTTTTCTGTGGCACTTTCCCTGGGGTCGCCCCCGGTGGCCGTTAGCCATCACCGTGCCCTGTCCAGTTCGGACTTTCCTCCGGCGGCGCAAGCGCCTCCGGCGATCGCCCGGCTCACTCTGCATGCGGGATTGTAGCGTGAAAACGAATTGCGGAGTCCTGAGTCGTGAATAGCCAATGAGTGCGGTGAAAGGCAATGAGCACCAAAACGGAGGTTCGCAAGCATGGGGGGCGTACATGGCGATTGTTCGCGCGCGGTCAGGATCAATCAATCGCGGGTTTCAGCCATGCCGGTTCGAGGCGTAGCTTTTCGTAGAACATTCGGCCAAGAAAGCAGTAGTTTTCAAGATCGCGGAGCTCTGCGGCGTGTCGGAACGACGTGAGCGCCGCGTCCCGTTCGTTGGCGCAAAGCTCGTGTACGCCGCGGACGAAATAAGCGCCGGCGAGGCGGGCCTGCCTTCGGATGCGCGACCGCCCTGAGGGCTTCGCGCTGCGCGGCGCGCCATCCGCCTCAGCGGCATTCGATTCGGCTCGCGTCGCGTCAAACGAGTCCGCTTCGCGCATCAGCGCCGACCAATCGATGTCACCGCGCTCGAATTGATACATCGCCCGCAGCCAGTGGGTTTCCCAGCGGGGCGATTCCGACAATTCGAAATTTGCGGCCGGCGGCAGCACGCGCTCGTCCGGTCTGGCGCCGGCCAACCGAATCGCCAGGGCGGCGATGATGCGCTCTTCAGCCCCGATTTCGTTGCTGTGCCGCACTGCGAAATCCACCGTCTGCCGCGAGAGGGCTTCCGCCGACGCGCGCCGATCGGCCGAAAGCATCAATGCAACGCCGTGCAGCGCCATCGTGCAATCAAACTCGCCGGCCGATCGCTTGAAAGCGGGGTTGTTCAGGATGCGATCGCGCGCGGCCAGCGCCTCGTCGTATCGTCCGAGCCAGAACAAGAGGCGCATCGCCCATGTGGCCGACTCCAGACGCTCCTCATCGCTGGTGCGCACCTGCGACGAGTCGTGCTCCATCCATGCCGCGATGGCGCGCTCGTATTCGCCAAGCGCCTCGCGTATTCCCGCTTCGGCGGCGTAACCATCGCGTGAACTGGGAGCGATCTCGCGCGATCGCTGCGCGGCCGCGAGGCTTCTGGCGAAGCGCTCGTCAGCCTCGACGACTTTGCCCTTTTCGCGCGCGATTTCGGCGGCGAGCTTGTGACAATATGTGCTGAGATAGAGGTAATAGGGGTCGTTTCGTTTAAGCCGCAGCGCGCTGTCGATGTTATCACGCGCGACGGAGTAGTCTTCGTCGTTGCGGAGATAGTACATGATGTAATTGATCGCGCGAGCCTGATGCACCTGGGCTTGCAGGAACACCGCGCCGATGTCGCTCGCCGAATTGATCGCGTCGCGAAAATGCGCGTTGGCCCCTTCAGGGTCGAGCGATTCCAATTCCGCCTGACCGCGAAAGAACCAGCCAATGTGGGTCGTGCGATCCCTGTTTCGCTCCGCCAGCGCGATCTGATCCGTTACAGCGGCATCGCCGCCTTGCGACCAGTGCAATGCCCAGGCGTAGAGGTAGCGTGTATCCGCGTCGTCCGGCCGCAGTGCGACAAGTTTGGCAAGTCCCGCGAGCGTTTCGGGCGGCATATTTCCGCTGCGCGGGCGGATGGTGGCGAAAAGCCGTGTGCGCTCGGCGATGAAGCGGTCGCCGCCGAACCACGCGGCCCAACCCAGTTCCTCGATGGCCCGTTCGCCGTCGCGATAGTTGTTTAGTAGCGTTTGCTGAGCCGCTCGGATTTTTGTATTGGCCAGCGCGCTGACTTGCATGCCGAGAATTGGAATCAGCAACAGCAGCAGCGCGGTGACGCCGACAGCGGTCGCGCGAGCCGGGTTGCGCCGCACCCAGCGCAGCGCCTTGCCCAGCAGGCCGGTTCGGCGGCTCGCGATTGGAAAGTCTTGCGCATAGCGCATCAGATCGCGTGCCATCTCGCCAGCAGTCGGAAACCGCCGCGCGGGCTCTTTTTCAAGCGCGCGAAGGCAGATCGTTTCCAGGTCTGGCGGAATCGACGCATCGATTTTTCGGGGCGGCATCGGCTCGCGATGAAGAATGGCGTGAATGACCTGGTTCACCGACGACCCCACGAATGGTCGCTGGCGCGTCAGCAACTCGTAGAGCGTGACGCCGAGCGAGAAAACATCGCAGCGACCGTCCACCGGGCGGCGCTCGCTCGAAACCTGCTCGGGCGACATGTACGCGGGCGTGCCGACATTTTCGAAGCTCATCGTTACGCCCGGCTCATCCAGCAGCCGCGCGAGACCAAAATCCGTGATGTGCAGATGGTCGTCATCGCCGAGCAGCAGGTTCTGCGGTTTGATGTCGCGGTGAATGATTCCCGCGTCGTGCGCGTGATGCAGGCCGTCGGCGACTTCGGCGATCAGCCGCGCGATACGTTTGAAGTCGCGCGTTCGGCGCGCGCTGCGCGGTGCGGTCGTGGATACGCTGATCGACGTCGGCTCGCCGTCGTGTCGCTGGTCGGCGCTCAGGCGTCGCGTCACGGATTCAGGCGTCCAGGCGCGCGTCGCGGCGGTGTCTTCGTCGCCGCTCAGGCGCAGCTTCAACGGCGAGCTGCGCAGCACCGCGCTCAGCGAATTGCCGACGATCAGCTCCATCGCATAAAAGAAGTGGTTGTCTTCATAGCCCTGCGCATACACGGGAACAATATTGGTGTGGTGCAGTCGCGCGGCGGCCTGCGCTTCCTTGTGAAAACGCACGATTGAGCGATCGGAATGCACGAACGCCGGCGGCAACACCTTTAACGCGACAACTCGCTTGAGCGAAATCTGTTGCGCGCGGTACACGACGCCCATTCCGCCGCGCCCGATTTCCTCCAAAATCTCGAAATCACCAAGGCGCGTGAGCCTGCTCGGCCGCGCGGCCTCGTTCGACCCCATCGCATTTGAGCCGGGTGCGCCGCCGCCAAGACTGCGCGCCGCGCTCATGTCTCGCAACATGTGTCGTAAATCGTCTGCTTTGCCGCGGCAAACGCCGCAGCCGGAAAGGTGCCGCTCGACAATCTGGCGCTGGTCAGCGGGTAGCTCATTCTCGAGCAGATCGAGCAAGAGTGGTTCGATATCGTCGCAATTCATTGCAGCGGCACGCGCCATGCGATATTGCCGTGTGGAATCAAGTGAGAGATTCGCCCATGTCGCCGAGTTTTTCGCGCAGCACGAGCATGGCTTTGCTCAACCGAGCTTTCGTGCCCGCCAGCGTCAGGCCGATGGCTTCGGCAATTTCCTCGCGCGGCAAGTCCTGAAAATAGCGCATGACGACCACAGACCGCAGGTCTTCGTCGAGCTCGTCCAGCACGGCCAGCAGGCGCTCCGCGCGGTCGCGTTTCAGGGCCTTGCCCGCGGGTGTGGTGAGCGGGTCCATGGCATGGTCGAAACTCGGCTGTACACGACGCACGGCCGCCGCGCCGGCGCCGGCGTCGTCGCGCCGCTTGCGAATCACATCGATGCATCGGCGCCGGGCGAGCTGGTAGAGCCAGCCGCGAATGCTGACTTGCGGCAACGATTCAGCCGTAAGACGACAGCATGTGGCGAACACGTCCTGTACGACGTCGGACGCGGCATCCGGATTCGTCAGCATGCGACGACAGAACAGTCGCAGCTCGTCGCCATGGCGTGATTCCAACTCGCCGACGGCGTTTTGCTCGCCGCGCTGAAGCCGCATGATGAGCGTCTGGTCGCCGGCGGAAAGCTGAGATTGCGTGAGGTCGGCGTCTGACATTTTTCCCTGATGCCTGAAAGTGTGGTTCGGTCCGAATAGACTGAGTATACCATCGCCCTGCGATCCAAGTGAGAAAAAGCACGCGCGGCGTGAACGCGAACAGCGCAACCGCATTCTAATTTTCCGTCCCGAACGACGGGTTGGTGCGACGCACGAACCGCATTTCTGAGCAACCAGCATGGGTGGGCCTCCGGTTTTGCCCCAGCCGTAACGCCGAAATGGGTGGAATGCGGTTGCCTTGTGAACTCGAACGGCGCGCGTGCCGCGGAATGGCCGGGATGCACGTCCGAGGCGACCGATCGCGAGCCAGCCCCCAACCCGGCATGATTCCCGCCGCGCCAATTTCGAATGGATGAAGGCGGCGATCGCGCGGCGACTCGCCCCGAACACTCAGTGACAGGCGTGAAGCAGACGTTACGGGCAGGCAGTCCCGAAATTGGATTGCAGAATCGCCACGTCGGCGAGGTCCACGTCCGCATCGATGTCCAAGTCGCCATCGCGGAACGTTACGCCGCTGCTCATGCCGAATCGGGATAGCAGAATTGTCAGGTCGTTCAGATCGACTTGGGTGTCGCCGTTGATGCTCGCGGGACAGCGAGCTGCGACCGCCGCCACCGCCGCGTGTGCATCGAGCTTGCCGTAACCCCAGAAGCCGTTCGGAGTTACGCCGGTTTCCGCATCGCTGCGGCCGGTGGAATGCAACACGTTCTGAACGTCCGTGGCGGTGAGCGATCGATTCTGCTCAAGGAGCAGCGCGATTGCGCCAACAAGCATCGGCCCGGAACTGCTCGCAGCGCCGTGTCCGCCGTACCACCCGCCGCCGTCCTGGATCAGGTTCCACCAGGCGCTGTGCCAGACGGAATCCGACGCATAAGCGGCGAAGGCGCTGTGGCCCGGCGTCGCGATATCGACGCCGAGCCGCCCGTCCCGCGTGGGGCCGTCGGATGAGCGATGCCACAATTCCCCGGCCAGCCCCTCGCCGTTATTCGGCCAGTGATTGCCGTTGATGTCGGTGTAGGCGTTTCGCGATACGTACACGCCGGCGACGACAGCGCCGAAGGTTGTCGCGCCGTCGTTGAGCCGGCCGGGTGCCAGGTGATCGGTGAACGAGATCGGCGGCGGTCCACCGACAAGGTACGCATCGAAACGTCCGACGCCGGAATAGATGCCTTGGACCTCGATCTGCCCGCCGCCGGTCTGCGGCCCGATATCCAGGTAGACGAGCCGGTCGCCGCTATCGGAAGTCAGCGGATAGGGCTCAGCGCCCGGGGCATACTGCAAACCGAACATCCCGTTGTTCAGACGCCATTCCTCCGGCGGCACGGGGCCGACGACCGCGCCATTATCCATCCGCACCGTGATCTCCGCCGGCTGCTCGCCGGTGTACCACGCGGTCAGGCCATACGCGGCGGCGTTTGGTTTCGTAAAGCGGATGATCAGCGGCGTGGAGTTGTCATAGTCACCGCCGGCGTGCGATGGGAATCCGCCTTCGTCGCCGGTGCCGCAGGCATAAACGCGACCGGGACGATTCGGCCCGAAGACCCCCTCGATCTGGCGGCAGACGACGGAGCTGCCATCAAGCGGGCCATACTGCACACCCATGTTGATGATCCCGACGCAGGGCGGCTGGCCGAGCTGCGCGAGCTTCGCGTCGAGCCAATCGAGCGCTTCCTGGATGCAGCCGACGAATGGTGCCTCGGCCGGCTGGTCGTCATGCGCCGCTGCGCCGTCTGAGACGATTTTGACGATGATGAGGTCGGCCTCCGGCGCAACCCCGGCGTATCTCCCATCGGCGAAAGCCCGACCGTTGCCAGCGGCAACTCCTGCGGATGCGGTTCCGTGTCCCACGGCATCGCGCGAGTTGATCGGCGGGCCGCCTTGCAGCGCGGCGTTGATGTCGGCTTCGGTGTATTCGACGGCGACGGGCCGCGCCGGATCGTCGCAGTAGTAATAGCTGGCGGGGCCGGTCATATCGAGCAGAAATTTGATTCGCGTGGTTCCGTCCGGCTTGATGAAATCAGGATGCCGCCAGTCGATGCCGCGATCGAAGATCGCGACGACGACGCCGGCACCGCTGACGCCGTAACGCTCCACGGCAAGATCGAGGCGGGTTTCGACACGGGTGACGTCGTCGGCGTAGACCGGCGGCAGGATGCACGCGGCGCTTAGGACAGCGAAGGGCATGGAGATTCGAGGCATGACTCTATTTCCCTTTGTTCGAAAACGCGCTTGTGAGACGCGTGTTCTCCATAGATGCGCCATCCAATCGCACCAGGGGCCATGAAATTGCCGGGCAACCTGGCGGCATCATGCGTTGGGAACTTCCGTGGCAGGGACAGCCAGCCGTCTGATCGCTATTTCTCGGGCGGTTTGGCGCGAGCGAGCCATGAGCCGAGCATGACTCCGGCTACGCCAAGAATCGGGTTGATCACCGCGATCCACGTCGGTTCCTTGGCCTTGGCGATCGCGTCCATGAGCGACATATCATCGGGCCGCATGCCCGGATCGGGCTTCATTTGGTTTTGTACGCCCATCGCCGCGCCCAGTGCGAAAACAATCGCCGCCAGAGCCATTGCGGGGCGTGGCCCGCCGATTCGTGTGCAAACCATGCCGCCGCCGGCCGCAGCCAACAGCCCGATGAAAATGGCCGCGGTGTTCACAATGGCGGTGGCGCGAAATGTTCCGGGTTGAAGCAGTTGATCCTTGGGAAGCACTGCAACCAACGTGAAGAACAAAGCCATGCCGACGACGGCGATGACGAAGTACGAGACGACGACCGCGATGATTGACCGCATGATGCTCATTTGATTCTCCAACAGAATATCAATTTGATGTTGAGTTCAATGACCAAGAGACGCCTGCCTCGCGAAGGCCAGCGTCCTCTTGCTGATTCAATGGTTATTTGCCTGTGGTTGCCGCCTGCATCGTTGCGACGGCTTCACGCTCGATCGCAAGAATCTCGCCGACATGCCTGGATAATTCGGCGTAAAGCCCGGCGGCCTGAGAAGCCGACAGTGTGCACTCATTTGCAAGCGACGTGCGCTCGCGCGAAATGCGCTGGATGCCGGCTTTACAATCCGGCGGTGCTTCGTCGAAGAGCTCGCGGGCCGAATCTCCGAGTTTGCAGCCTTGCTCGACCGCAGCGTCGCCACAGGTGGCCATGGCGCGAGTCAGCGCACTCCATGAATCGCCGGCTTTGTCGAACAGGTCTGCGGCACCGTTGAGCCTTGCGCGATTCGTGATGCGCGCGGCCTCGCGCAGGAATTGAGCGTAAATGGGGCGGCCGGCGGCCGGCGCGGTGAACTCGTGTTCGATGCCGTCAAACGCCCGTCGCAGGCCGAAATACGCCGGCTTGCCGCCGGGAAACAGCGTCGGCCAGCCTTTCTTGTCTTTCGTGTCGATCAGCAGTTTCTGCCATTTTTCCAATCCGGCGAAGCCGAAGTTTGAGGCGAAGCCCTTATAGGGGGCGTTCGTGAATCGATCGGCCGTGGCGGTGATTGCGTCGATTGTGCATTGACCTAGATCGACGCGCTGACCGCGCGTGCTCACGGTAATGAGCCGCTGCTTGCCTTTTTTGTACATTGCACGCGCCCCGGCGAAGCTCTCATGCGACATACGCCGCGGCTCAACCGCGCCATCGTCGATCAACAACTCGGTGCCGTCGACGCCCGCGACAGTC
This sequence comes from Phycisphaerales bacterium, assembly GCA_016795025.1. GTDB lineage: Bacteria > Planctomycetota > Phycisphaerae > UBA1845 > Fen-1342 > JAEUIR01. The sequence goes on along the minus strand of JAEUIR010000047.1, from coordinate 14,532 downwards.
ACTACCGTCGGCGCTGCGCCGGCCATCTGGAGCGGTCCTGGCTCCTCGATCATCATTCCCACGCAATCTACGGTGCAAAGCGCCGGTTGTTGCGAGGCGATGGCCTGATCAAGCGCCTTGCGGGCCGTGGCTGCGCTGGTTGTCTCGGTTCGCGTCATCTCGATGCCGAGGCGCGCCAGTCCGTTGGCGATGTACGAATCGGGCATTGTGTCATACCGCGTCAGCACAGATAAAATCGGCGGCCAACCCTTGTATTCGAACACGGCGTATAGGAACCCAACGCCTCCGCAAAGGCCGTTCACGAGCGCTTCGCTGAGCGATTCACGATTTTGCGCTACGCCGACGCCGCATGCGGCTAGAAAATTTCGCAGCGCGCCGGTGTCCCGGCAGACGCCGCCGCAGCACTCATAATCTGGAAACAACCCGGCGATGCGAGTCGTTGGCTTTTCGATGGCGCGGGCTTGCAACAGCACGGCGCGCGCAGCGGTGTAGCGCTCGCCGGTTTTTTTCATTCGTTCGCGGATGGATCGCTTAAAGTCGCGATGTGCAGTCACAATTCACTCCGGTCCATGCGCCAATGAAACACCGCCCGCCCGCGATTACATCAGCGCTTGTCCAGGAGTAATCAACGACCAAAAATCCGAAGGGGCAAAAGCCCTCCTTTGCTCCCGCGAGCGGCCAAGGGCGGTCGGCCGATGGGAGTTTGGCGCGGATTCAACGCCAATTCGTGGAGTATATCGTGCCGAGGGCGGGGGTGTGAAGCTCAATTGATCGCGATTTTGGCTGATGCCCGCGAGGCGCGGCGGACGGGTATCATTCACCCAACAGGAGATTTTTCGAAGCGATGGATATTCAGAGTGATATGCCGATTCAATTGCCCGTCGCGGGGGAATCCGGCCGGCCGGCCAATGACGCCCGCGTACATTTGCTGGGGCTGACTTCGCCGGACCTGCGCCGCTGGATGGGCGAGGCCGGACATTCGCCTTATCGTGCGGATCAGATTCTTGAGTGGATTTATCGGCACGGCGTCGATGATTTCGCGAAGATGACGAATCTGTCGAAGGCTTTGCGGGATTGGCTGAGCGAGCACGCCGTTATTTTGAAATCGACCGTCACGCGCATGTCGGCTTCGGCCGACGGCACGCGAAAGCTGCTGCTAACTTGGCCGGACGGTCGATCGATTGAGACGGTGTGGATTCCCGACACGGACCGCAATACGGCGTGTGTATCGTCGCAGGTCGGTTGTCCGGTCGGTTGCCGTTTTTGTGCGAGCGGGCTGACTGGGGTGGAGCGCGATCTAACGACGGGCGAGATCGTCGAGCAGGCGGCGCGGGTGCGGAATCTCATCGGCCCGGAAGCGCGGCTGAACAATATTGTTTTCATGGGAATGGGCGAGCCGCTGGCAAACTATGATAATGTCATCGCCGCGATTCGAATTCTGAATGCGCCGTGGGGATTGAATATTGGTGCGAGAAAATTCACGGTTAGCACCGTCGGGCTGCCCAAGCAAATCCGGCGGCTGGCGGATGAGGAATTGCAACTCAATCTGGCCCTGTCGCTGCATGCCCCGTCTGATGATCTGCGCAAGGAATTAATCCCGTGGGCCGTGCCGATCGAGGATTTGTTGTCGGCATGCGAATATTACTTCGAAAAAACCGGCCGTGAGATCACACTTGAATATACGCTTCTGGGCAACGTGAATGACAAGCCGAGGCATGCGGACAAGCTGGCGCAGATCGCCGGACGGCTGCGCGCAAATGTGAATTTGCTGCGCTATAACCCCGTTGCGGGCCTGCCCTTTGAGCGGCCTGATGCGCAAACGACGTTGACATTTCAAGAACGCCTGCGCGATCGCGGAGTGAACGCCCACACGCGGCGCTCGCGCGGCGACGACATTGACGCGGCTTGCGGGCAATTGCGGCGCGCGGCGCTTTCGGCGGGCGGCGCGTGAAGCCGCGCATCGCCCTGGTCGGGGGGTTGGATGCGTCGGCTGAGTCGTTGTTGGACTGCCGGGCGGATCTGGTTCGCGTGCAGGATTGGAGCGAAGCATCGCTCGCCGCGGCCGTTGAGGATTGCGACGCGCTGATCGTTCGGACGTTTGTGCCGGTCACGCGGCGTGTGCTGGAAGGCGCCAAACGGCTGCGCGTCGTGGGGGTGGCCGGCGTGGGGACGGATCGGATTGATACGAGAGTGGCGGCGGATCGCGGCGTCGCCGTGTTGAACATGGCCGATGCGGCGAGCGACGCGGTTGCGGAATTCACGATTGCGCTGATGCTCGGGCTGTTGCGGCCGGTTTCGCGTTTGATGGGCGAATATCAAGCCGGTCGGTTTGAGCGCGCGCGAAAAACGCCGCACGGCGTCGAATTGCGCGAGCTTACCGTGGGAATTTTGGGTTTGGGGCGCATCGGCTCCCGCGTGGCGCGCATCTGCTCAGCGGGTTTTGGCGCACGCGTGTTGTTCCACGACATCGTCGACAAAAGCGAATTGCCCTTCACGGCGCGGACTTGCGGTTTGCAGGAGCTGTTGACGAGTTCGGATATGTTGACGCTGCATGTTCCGCTCGATGAATCGACGCGCGGCTTGCTGAATGCCCCGCGCTTGGCGCAAATGAAATCCAGCGCGCGATTAATCAACACAGCGCGCGGCGAGGTGGTGAGCACCGCGGCGCTGACAGAAGCCCTGTCCGCCGGGCGGCTGGCGGGCGCGGCGCTGGATGTGATCGACCCGGAGCCGCTGCCGGCGGAGCATCCATTGTTCGCGCTGCCGAATTGCATCCTAACGCCGCATGTGGCTGCGCGGAGCGTGGGCGGCCTGCAACGGATGAGCGAGATCGCGGGGCGCGTGCTCAAATTCCTTGGTGGATAGAATCGGCTATTGCCGCGCGTCGCGTTTGAACTTGTGCCGCGTCGCGTGCGGCCGTCGCACGCCAAGGGAATACATGGAGCAGGCGTCGCATGACTCACAACCCGGAAGTGACAGCGCCCCGTCGCCCGCGATTAGGCCGGCAGAACTCGCCGACCAGGAGTTCTATTGCCTCGAATGTGGATATAACCTTCGCGGTCTGACGGGCGATCCGATTCGTTGTCCGGAGTGTGGCCGCGAGAATCCGCTCTGGTTATTGACGGTTCCCGCCCCGATTATCTCCCGACAATTCGCGGTGTTGGAGACTTCGTCGGCGTATAGCGTCCTGATGTTATTGCTGTTCCTCGTGTCATGCGTCTTGTTTCCGTGGCTCACGGCCGGTCTGGGCAAGGCTTCGATCGCCAGGATCGCGATCGTGACGTGCGCGTTTCTTGGCGGAGCGATTGTCTCGCTCCACCAATCGAGAGCCACCACCGACAATCATCCGGCCTGGCCGCTGGCAATTTTCCGTTATCACTTTTTCGGCATTCTGCTGTTTGTCGGTTTTTTTGCGGAATTGGCGCTGGCGAGTTGGGCGACGCTCGGCCCGCGGCGCGTTTTGCCGATTGCGTGGACGTGGCTGATTACGCTGATTGTCATCGTGCTGCAAACGCGCTGGCTCTATCGCGCGGCGATTCGCGATTTGCGCGCAATTCAGCGCAACATGGCCGTGCGCATCGCCGCGCGGGAGCTCGACCGCTGGTTTTCGAAGAAGAAGCGGCAATAGCCCATTCGAAACATCGGCCATCGGATCCGCGGCGCAGGTGAGGAGCAAACGGGTACGGCGTACCGATATGATGTGATGGCCGTTTCAATGAACTCCCGGCCGCGGCTTCACATGCCACGACCGACGCTCTCGCCGCCGAGCAGGGGATAAACTAAAATAGCGGTGTCCGGGGCTGAGGTCGGCCGCGCGAAAGTGGCGGAATGGCAGACGCGCCAGACTTAGGATCTGGTGGGGCAACCCGTGGGGGTTCGAGTCCCCCCTTTCGCATTTTTTTTGAACTCCCTTCCTTCGCGCGGAATCACCAAAATCACTCGCTAATGGGGCACTCTCGGTGAAATGTACGGGGTATGAACCGTCGAGGGGCAAGGGTATTTTCAGGCGCAATCGAATGTTGTGAGCCGCCGCCGCCGCTCCGACGACGTTTAAGAACCGTCAGAATTCGTCGGCAAGCGGCGTTTTTGACCCCAAAATACGCAGATTCTCACGCTTTATTTGTTTCCGGACGAAATCCGATCTATATTTCATATCAGTGAATGTGGTGCGTCCCGAACCGATATCGTAGGGGTTCCCCAATGTCCGCAATCGACCGCCAGGTGGGTGCCGCGCAAGCTCGATTGAATATCAACGTGCTGATGGCGTGGCTGAGCGCGGGTGTCGCCATTGCCGCGCTGACGTGGGCCGTCGTTTGGACCGCGCAGCGTTTGTTCGCGCTCGGTGTGCCGCTTTGGCCGAGCGTGGCGGGAGCGGCCGGTCTGGCGGTTGTGGTGACAGTCGTCGGACTACTGTTGCAGCGCGTCGGTCAGATGCAGGCCGCACTCGCGCTCGATCATGCCGCCGGGTTGAAGCAGCGCGTGAGCACCGCGATCGAAGTTCGCCAGAGCGATGATCCGTTTGTCGGGGCCGCTGTGCGCGACGCGGAAACGACGGCCGCGCGAATTCACGTTGCGTCGCATATTCCATACAAGACGCCACAACTGCTCAGTTGGTCTGTCGCGTTGGTGGTGATGGCCGTGCTGCTGGGATATTTCCTGCCACAGATGGACCTGCTCGCCTCGACGAAGCCGAAAATCGACCCCGATGAGGCCAATCGCCAGCTTCAAGAACGCACGGAAATCAAAACGCGCGTGGATGAGAAGCTGAATCAGATTCGCGAATTCGCAAAGGAAAAGCCGGAGCTGGGCGAATTGGCCAAGGATTTGCAGCCGCTGGCCATGCCCGAAAAACCGTCGCAGGCGCCGGACGACGTGCGTCGCGAAGCACTTAAGCAGATTGACAAGGTGACGGACAAGCTTGAGCAAAAACTCGAGGACACGCGACTCGCCGCGCTCGATGACATGAAAAAAATGTTGTCGAAGCTCGACCAGCAAACGGGCGACAAGCAGGATTCAACCAAGCTCGAAAAGGCGCTGCTCGAAGGCGACATGGCCGCCGCCAAGCAGGCGATGGACGAAATCAAGCACGACATTCAGGAAGCCGCCAAAAAGGCGGACCCGGAAGCCAGGAAGCAATTGGAGCAGGCGGCCAGGCAACTGGAGCAGACTGCGAAGAAGATCTCGGAGGCCGCCGATCAGAAGGCACTCCAAAAAGAGCTTCAGAACAAAGCCGGGATGACTCCCGAGCAGGCGAAAAAGTTGCTCGATGAAATGAAAAAGATGGACCCCAAGGAGATGAAGAAGGCCCTTGAGGAACAACTTCAAAAAACCAACATGACGCCGCAGCAGATGCAGGAGATGGCCAAGAAAATTAGCGAGAACAAAGAAGCCCAGCAGGAAATGAAAAAGATGGCTGAAAAGCTCTCGCAAGCCGCCGCGGCGTGCAAGAACGCCGCGCAGCAGGAAGGCGCGAAGTCAGAGGAAGCCGCGCAACAGGCCGGCCAAAACATGGACAACGCCGCTGAGCAGATGTCTGAAATGGAGATGGCCCAGGAAATGATGAACGAGATGGAAGCGCAGCTCCAGGAATTGAAGGATCTCCGCGCTGGTGTGTGCGAAGGCAACGGTCAAAAGCCGGGCGAAGGCGAACCGAAAGATCAAATCGGCGGGCAGGGGCCGCAGGCCGGTTTAGGGTATGGCGCGCACACAGGCAAGGAAAAAGCCGCGCACAACATGACGCCGAGCAAAGTGAAAGGCGTGAATAATAAGGGCGAGATCATCGGTCAGGTTCTCGTTGACGGCCCGCAACTCCGCGGCGAAGCCCGCGCGGCGGTTCGCGACGCCGTGCAGTCAGCCGTTCGCGATGCAACCGATGCGGTTGCGAAGCAGCAGGTGCCCCAGCAATACTCGCGCGCGGTCCGCGAGTACTTTGAGCAGCTCGCCGGATTGGCCGGTGGCGACGCCGCCGAAAAACCGTTGAATAGCGCCGACGCGAAGTCCGCGACGAGCGACGATCAAAGCGGCGATCAGTAAGCGGCGGCATTCACGCGAGTGGTTGCGAGTTCGCGCGTTTTCCCAGGCGCGGCAGCGCAACCGGGCGAGCTTATTCCACTAATTTCGATCGTTCGCTTTGGGCGAGGCTTGCATCCTACTTTCGCCGGTTGGCCAGCGCGTGGGGTAATAGCGCGCCGTTCGGCGCACTTACTCTATAACGCGTTTGCGCTCGGCGGAAATCGCGGAGACGTCTGGCCTTCCCGCTTTGCGCGCTGGCTATCCGCCGGTCAGACAAGCGACAAACGCGTCGATGTCGAAGTTATCCACGCGGGTGTCGCGATTTACGTCGTTCGCGCAGAAGAAATCGCACGGGTATTGGACGCTCCATGCCGCTTGCCCGCCGGTAAGCGCCAATACAAACGCGTCGATGTCAAAATTATTGACTGTGCCATCGCAGTTTGAATCGCACGACTGTGAAACGGCGAGCATGGCGGTGTTGCTCGTCTCGCTGTCTCCCGGTGTGGTAACGACCACGTCATACGATCCGGCATGTGTCGCGTTCACCGAAGCGATCGTGTAATCGCGCGTCGTCGCGCCGGGAATGTTCACGCCATTGCGCCGCCATTGATACGTGGGCGTCGCATTGGCGCATGCCCGGACGGAGAACGTGACGCTCTGCCCTGCGCAGCGCGCCGCGCTCGCGGGCTGTTGCGTGAGAAGAATTTCGCCGCAATTCGTGCCGAATCCGCCCCACGATCCGCCCGCTGCGTTGCAGTTCGCGTTGGTGAGCGTCAGGCAAAAGCCGTTGCTGAGGCAGCAGCGCCCGGTCGGTTGCGGGCAGTTCGTCGTGGTGCAGTTGGTCTGGTGCCCCTGAAAAGTCCCGCCCGCCGCGGTGCAGTCTTCCGGCGTCTGATCGTTCAGGCATGCGCCGCTCGGCAAGCAGCACGCGCCGCGTGGAAAGCACACCGGCGTCGTCGCACAGGCCGTGCCGTTTCCACGATAGACGCCGCCCGCGAGACCGCAGACTTCCTCGGTCAAATCCACGCAGCCGCCGGTTTCCGCAAAGCAGCACGCGCCGGTTGGCTGCGGGCAATTCGCGGTTTCGCAGGTCGAGCCGTCGCCGCGGTAGGTGCCTCCGATCAAATTGCATCCGTCCTGAAGCAGGATTTCGCAGGTGCCGTCGGTCTTGCAGCAAGCTCCGACGCCGGGCTGGCAGTTGATCGGGTGCCATGTGGCGCGCATTACCCAGTCGCCGCTCGGTCGGCAGAATCCGGGAAGGGTTGAGAAACGCGCCCAGCCGCCGTTCGCCGGGCAACCAAACGGTCCGCAGTTCACGCCGAACAGCCAGTTGTTGGTCGGCGACGCGAGTCCGCTGACATCCGTCGTCGGAAATGCGTTGCAGCACGTCGGCGGCGACACGACGCACGGATTCTGGGATTGGTTGTTATGCTCGTCGATGCGATATCCGATCGAAAACGTGTTCGATCCGTTGTTGTTAATGATGATCTGCTCGGGGTCGCCGGGGTCGATGCTGAACTGCACGTTGACGCCGGTCGTGCCCGTGCCGAGTCGAATGTGCGGAATGATCACGTCGTCGGATGCGAAACTGAAAATCAGAGTACCGGTTTGAGGCGTCCCCTCCCAAACGAGTATCGACCATTGCGTCACCGTGTTTTGCGTCGCGCTCGACGTGGCGAAAATCATTTCGCACAGGTCGAGTTGAAGCGGAAAATCGCCGGCGGGCACGATGTAACTGCACGCGGCGATCTCTGACTCCGCGAACCCGGCCTGCACCACGTAAGATCCGCCTGAGAAGCTCGCGTCGGTATGAGCGCTGATTCGCTGACACTCGCCGCCGGCAACGCCGCCCTCTTCCTCGAATACCTGACCGGTGGAGGTAACGTAAAGCCGGGTGACTCGATCCAGCGTGATCGGAACCGGCTGAAATCGCGAGTTCGGATTCTGCGTTGAGAGGTCGTCCGCCGTTGCGGCTTCAAATAGGCACGCGGCCGCGCAGAGCGGCAGGACATTACGAACGTCGCGGATGAAGCGAATTGCACGCACAAGTGTCTCCAACTCGGTAAGAACAGGTCCGAGTCGCCGCAGGCGCGGACGAGCTTGATTTTCGGACGGAGCCCAAACCAGCGCGGACTTGGCCGCCTTCATCTCGTATTGTTGTCGCGCGAGGCGGCCAGAATCAATAGTCGATTTTCGGAATTAGCTCCTTTGCAGCGAACGCGGCAATTTTCAGTGCCTGCTCGCCAACCTCTGCCATGTATCCGATGATTCCCAGGCAGCTTTACGCGCCTACCGTCACGGGGTGACGGACTGCGCGACCAGACCGGAGAAAGCATGACCGTCAACAGCATCGCGGCCGGCGCAACGCTACAGGGCCAGTCGCAGGTTTCCAACGAAGTTTCGATTCGTGTCCTGAAAATGGCCCAGGATCAGCAAAAGAGCGTCGTGTCGCTGATCGAAGGCGCGGCCGAGACTGCGGCGCAGATACAGCAAGCCGGCGCTCAGGACGGCGCGCAACATCTGGTTGACGTATCGGCTTGAGATTCTTGCGGCGTCGCAGCCGCGTTGTCGCCGGTCGGCGATCAGATTGTCGATCTAAGCGCATAGTGCCCGGCACTCGCTGCGTTGAATCCTAGGCATATGGTCGCCATCGGCTTTCGCGCGCCTGACTTTGCCCGGAGCTCCCTCAATCACAATTCAACGATCTTCCAATCTCACGTCGGTTGCGATGTCGCGCGCCGCGCTCTCAATCAATTCGAAAGCGGTTTAGTTTGTTGAAATGGATCGTCAGACGGTATTTTGATTGTTCGTGATCGTTCCCGCCGAATTTTCTTTTGGTGTCAGCGATGCACCTCTTTATCATGCTGCCAGCGGGAACATGTAAGCCTCCCGTGCGTCGATTTCATTTCGATCCTGTCTGACTTAGTGAAGGAGTGGACGATGTCACCAAAGAGGTTGCTGCTGGTGTTCGCCGCAATTGGGGTGACTGTTTGGGTCGCTGGCGCCGCCGGCGTAGCGATGGCACAGCCGATTCTCGTTTACACGGCCGCGGATTTGGATAACGTGCGGAATAACCTGACTGCCGAATATCTACAAATGGCGGATATCGATCTAACGAATCACCATATGCTTCCGATCGGCACAGGGGCGACGCCATTCGAAGGCGTCTACGACGGAAATGGATATCGCGTCAAGAATTATTCGTACACCAATTCTTCACAGAATAACGTGGGATTGTTCGGCATGGCAATGGGCGCCACGTTTAAGAACATCATCGTCGAAAACGCGAATGTCACGGGAGCGCTCCGAGTCGGCGGAATGGTCGGACATGCGATGGAGTGTAGTATCGCGAATTGCCGGGCTGTCGTGGGGCCGCTCAGCAACACGCTGCCGCGTTCATCCGCCCAGGAGGAAGCCGGCGGATTGATCGGTCGCGCGCACGCGTCGGTTGTCGATGATTGCTATTCAGAGGTTCGGAGCCATACGACAGGTCGTTGGTCCGGCGTGTTAATCGGGCATGTGCATCTCGAAAGCCTGATTGTGAATTGCAGCACGGCCGGGTATGCCACAGGTGGACAGGGCGTAGGCGGGCTCTCGGGAAATTGCCATGGCGCGACTATGGAATATTGCCATTCGACCAGCCGAGTGCGCGGCGGCATTGTGGTCGGCGGGTTAATCGGGTGGATTCAGGAAGATCGATGCGAAGGCAACCCCACAATTGTCCGAAATTGCACGTATAGTGGAACGGTGGAGAACACCTCCGTCGGTCTGGTTATGTTCAACGATCCATGTGGAAATCTTTTCATAGGATTCGACTCCAACGGCGGCATCGGAGGCTGGGCGGATGACTATTCGGAGGTGCGGGATTGCGAGGCGACTGTAACGATCATTTCCGCGGCGACGTCTGACACGAATTGTGGAGGAATCATTGGAAACGCGCGCACGAATTGCGTCGTGTCCGGTTGTGAAACCACGGTCGATATCGTGTCGGGCAACACATGCGGTGGAATCATCGGCTGGGCGGCGCAAGACACGCTCATCGAGTATTGCACCGCGGCGGGTTCTATCGAGTGTGAGTGGCAAAGCGGCGGTTTGGTGGGCGCCGCCGAACGCTGCACAATTCAGTATTGTGAATCCAGTGCGAATGTCAATTGCACCGGAGCGGCAAACCAGCACGCGGAGTCGGGACACGAGCTGGCCGCCGTTGGCGGGCTGGTCGGTTATACATTCCCGTCGGCAAGCCAGCAATTTCACACGCGAATTCACTGTTGCGTCGCGACGGGAAATGTGTCCGGGCATGGCCAAATGATGGGTGGACTCGTGGGGTTACTGTGGGGGTGCTTGGTGACGGAAAGCTATGCGACCGGAAGCGTCACCGCGGATGATCGCAAAGTCGGCGGCCTGGTGGGCGCGGTGTTTGTGCCGGATGTCGGGAACAGTTTTCCAGATGCGAATGAAATCAGCGAAGTGCGAGATTGTTATGCGACGGGGATCGTAACTCAAATCACGACCATCCCGGCTAATCACGGCTTGGTGGGTGGTTTCGCCGGCCATCATGAAGGATCGGGCCAGCGCATCAACAAAATATTCCGCAGTTACTCGGTTGGGCTTGTGACGGCGCCGAGCGGAGCTCCGAACGTGGGTGGATTGATCGGCGGCCGCGACCCGCTGGCACAAGTGAATTATTGTTATTGGGACACGCAAACCTCCGGCCAGTCGTCAAGTGCGGGTGGAACCGGAAAGACCACAGCCGAAATGAAGATGCAGGCGACATTCCAAACGTGGAATTTCACGAGCATTTGGAATATGTTGGAGAACGTTGATTATCCGTGGCTGCGGTGTTCGGCGGACTAACCGAACCGCGGTGAAGTGGGGAGGAAGCCGGCTTCCTCCCTCTTGATCAGAGCGCTCCGCGAGACGCGGTGTCCGGACTGACGGCGTCACGGCTCACGAGGAGAACGTCGTGCGCATTTACCTGGGGTTCTTGCTCTGCACGTTGGGCTTCTGCACCGAAGAAGCGATTGCTCAGAATCGCGCCTGCTGCTTTCCCGACGGGAGCTGCGCGATACTGAACAGCTCACAATGCGCAGCGCAAGGCGGTACCTGGCTTTCGTCGGTGACGGAATGTGATCCCGATGTTTGCACAGGGCGATGCTGCCTCCCGGATGGTTCGTGCGATCGAGTTACGCGAAATGAGTGTGCGGAGCGCGGGGGCGATTTTCGAGCCATGAATTCGCATTGCGCGGCCAACATATGCGATGGCGCATGCTGCTTCCCCGACGGCTCGTGTCAGCGAATGAACTGGGGTGATTGCACAACGGCTGGCGGCACATTCCAGGGGGCGCGCGTTGAGTGCCACGAATCGCTTTGCACCGGCGCTTGCTGCATCGGGGCGACGATGTGCATTCGCGTCGGGCCGGCCTCGTGTGCGGAAAGTGGCGGCGTTTTTCAAGGTCTCCGCAGCGATTGCTTCTTCGAACCATGTCCGGTCGCATGCTGTCTGCCCGATGGCAACTGCACGCATTTTTCGCGTCGCGATTGCGAGACGAATTTCGGAATCTCCATATTTGGCACGTTCTGTGACTCGGCGGTGTGTCCCATTCCGAGCGCTTCGGGAGCATGCTGCCTGCCTGGCGATGTCTGCGTGACGCTGCCCGAGAATTATTGCGTGGGATTCGGCGCGTTTCAGGGCGCCGGGAGTCTTTGTGATCCGAATCCGTGTGCGCTTCGCGGAGCGTGTTGCCTTCCGAATGACACCTGCGCGCCGATCACGACCGCCGAATGCGTTGCGGCGGGCGGGACATTCCTGGGAACAAATGTCTGCTGCACGCAATGTCCGGTGTCGAGACCTTGCGTTCGCGCGGACAGCAATTGCGACGGTCTCGTCAATATGTTTGATATCGACTGTTTTGTTGTCGCGATTGCTCAAGGCGGTGCAACGTGGGAGGATTATTGTGGTTCCGACGGAAGTTGCCAGTATTGTTGTGTGAACGATGTAAACGGCGACAACTATGTGAATAATTTCGATATTGTGCCGTTCGTCATATGTTTAGTGAACGGTGGGTGCAACTGATGCGTTGTTTGCAGGCTTTGGCAATCAGGTGAACCGGCGCGCGTGGCGGAAGATGGAGTCTATCCTCTGCGCGCGGCGCTAGGCGATTCCACATGACTCGTCTCGCGCGGACCGTTCTCTACGGCGCGACAAGCACTTTCTGATAGGTCTGCACGACGCGCTCGGCCGCACCATCCCAGGTGATGCGGCGGATTTCGATGCGCCCGTGATCGCGCAGCGTTTTTTGCAGCGGCGGATGACGCAGGACCGCGACGATCTTGTTGGTCATCTCATCGATGTCCCAAAAATCAACTTTGAGCGCGTGCGTGAGCACTTCCGCCACACCGCTTTGCTTGCTGATGAGCACGGGCACATCGTGGCTAAGCGCTTCGAGCGGCGTGATGCCGAATGGCTCGGACACGCTCGGCATCACGTACAAATCCGCCATGCGAAAGACGCGCCGCACGTCTTCGCCGCGGAGAAAACCAGTGAAAACCACTTTGTGGCCGATGCCCATTTCGGCGGCCAACTCGATCATGCGCTTCGTCATATCGCCGGTGCCTGCCATGACGAAGCGAACGTTCTCGACGAAATCGAGCACCTTTTTTGCAGCCGCGAGGAAGTACTCCGGGCCTTTTTGCATCGTGATCCGGCCGAGAAATAGGACGATGCGCTCGTCGCGTTCGATCGCGGGCGGAATCGGTCGTGTGGGGCCGTTGTCCTCGACGCCGTTATAGATGACGTCGATCTTGCGGGCGGAAACACCGTAGCGGCGCAGGACGATTTGGCGTGTGAGATGGCTCACACAAATCACACGGCGAGCGTGATGCATTCCGGCGCGCTCGATGTCATAGATGCGTTGATTGACATGCTCGCCGGAGCGGTCAAACTCGGTTGAATGCACGTGAATGACGAGCGGCTTGCGCGTGAAGCCCGCAACGGTGATCGCGGCCGGGAATGTCATCCAATCGTGCGCGTGGATGATGTCAAACTGCGCCGTTCGCGCGACCGCGCAAACCGCGGCGGCGTATCGGTCGACTTCAAAGAACAAGTCGCCGCCGTAGTGGTCGCCGGATTGCGCTGGAGCGGAAGCAACTGGCGCCGGATTGGCCGGCGGCGCAACGACCGGCTTTTCAATTGCGGAGTCGGGTTGGTTCGAACTTGCCGATGCAAGCGCGGCGTTCGTTGCCCCCACCGGCGTAATCTCGGTGCGTGTGCCGGTGGCGAGGAATGTCTCGGGCCGGTCATACGGCCGAAGGTTTGCCATGACTGTTCGAAATTCAAGAGTCTTGAAATCCGCGAGCGTTTGATCAGCCTGAACCGGCTGGCCAAGCGCGGCAAGGACATCAGGCGTCAGCGGCGTGGACGGATCAGGCGATCGAATTTCGACATGCGACGATGTCTGGGCCTGAACGGGGCGCGGCAACACAAAGATGATTTTTGTTCCGAGTTTGTCCAGCGCTTTGGTCAGGCCGTAGCAGGCGGTTCCAAGCCCCCCTGCAATGAACGGTGGGAACTCCCAGCCTAGCATCAAAACGCGAGTGGCGGCCAAAGCGGTGGTTCCTTCGAGACGGTTCCGCAGTCTTCCCGCGATCAATTCACCATGGGTGGTGCGGGCATCATCCAATCCAGCTACAGTACGGCCGGGCGAAAGCGTGTCAACTTCCGTGCGCGCTCTCGTTTGGATGTTGGCAGAAACATCGAGTGTCAGAATGCGCGCTTGCCTACGAGTAACGGGGGAAATATTCCGCGCATTAGTGGCGTAAATGCCTGATTTCGGATATGTTACCGGATAGAACTTTCGGCGTTCCCGGCGACTCGCACCGCAGCCATACGCGAAACGCGTTCGAAGCGTGGGGGCTGCGCTATTATGTGCCGCCAAAAGTGGGATCACCCAGTGCGGCGGCTGCGCATTGTTCGTTGTTGATGGATCGCGCGGCCGGCTGACTCGGTGCGGAGATTTTTGTGGCAAAAACGATTCGGTTACACACGCTCGCCAAAGAACTCGGCGTGCCCAGCAAGGCCATCATGGACAAATGCAAGGCCGAGGGCATCGAGCTCAAGAATCACATGGCGGCGATCTCGCTAGGGTTAGCCGAGTCGATCAAGGAGTGGTTCTCCACCGGGCACGTAACCACTGCGGTCGAAGTTTCGGAACACGTTGACGTTACGAAACTTCCGAAACGCCGGGCCAAGAAAGGTGTCGCGGAGGAAGCCGGTGACGATCACGGCATAGAAGACGCCATTCACCTGCCGGATTTGCCCGTCGCTGAGTCTTCGGCGGCAGCGCACCCGGAAGTGGAGGTAGAATCGGAACCGGCGGTTTCAGAGGAAATCGTCACTGCGCCCGCCGCCGAAACACACGCCGCACCTGCGCCTCAGGCTGAGCTGGTGGTGCCGCAGCCTCGAATCGCCGAAGCGTCCCGGCCAATGCCGACGACCGCACCGGTCGAGACAGTCGTAATTAC
>JAEUIR010000479.1 GCA_016795025.1 Phycisphaerales bacterium | reverse complement strand
ATCTTTCACCTTGATTTGACGTGATTCAGATTAACAAAATGTTTTGTTCTTAATAGTTTCTGTTTGGGGAAAGTTATTTGGTATATAAGGTAGAAAAACAAATAACAACAAGGGAATAGGGCCTGTGTTTTTTCCTCCTTTTTCTTCTCCGTCGTTTGTAATCGTTGTCCTAAACGAACAACGAAATTCGTTTTTCTCGCCGAAAATTTCCGAGCTAATTAATAGTCAATGTAGTTGAGTGTTTCTTTTGCAAATACCTGATGTAATAAAAAGGAAAAGAAAAACATAAAGAGAGAGAGAGAGAGAGAGAGAGAGAGAGAGGAAAAGGGAAAAAAACAACAACAACGGCATGATGAGGTTATTGTGACCGTCGTGTTGATGAAGAAAAGACAAATACGAATGTTTTCAATGAACAAAGAATTTCATATTTATATGGTTATCAGTTTCGATGAGAAGATTTTTGATCTATTTCTGAACAATTCATGTGTGTCTCTTGAGCTTTCACGAAGCAGGTCGCTTTTTTTTTCAATCGTAAATTAATAATTTTGTATTCAAATGAAGAGTAAATATATTCGAGAGTTTTCCTATTTGATATATTCATAAACGTGAAGAGATGCTGTTTACCATGCTTCTAATCAACGTC
>JAEUIR010000478.1 GCA_016795025.1 Phycisphaerales bacterium | reverse complement strand
CAGCCGTTGAACCGCCAATGCGCAGAGTGGAGCTTTCGGTGACGGCTTCCACAACACGGTGCTGCCGGTTACCGCGGCAATAAAAGCATTCCAGGCCCAGACCGCCACAGGAAAGTTAAACGCCGTAATGACACCCACCACACCCAATGGATGCCACTGCTCATACATCCGATGCCGTGCACGCTCTGAATGCATGGTCTGTCCGTACAACATGCGCGACAACCCGACGGCGAAGTCCGCCATATCGATCATCTCCTGCACTTCGCCATCGCCCTCGGACTTGACCTTGCCCACCTCCAACGACACCAACGTGCCCAAGGCATCCTTGTGCACGCGTAGCGCCTGACCTATCAGACGGATCACCTCGCCGCGCTTCGGCGCCGGCACCATCAGCCACACAGCCTGAACCTGCTGCGATCCGGTTACGAGGACCTCGTAATCGGCAAGGGAACACCCGTACACTCGTGCCAGCGGCTCTCCGGTTGATGGATTGTGGGACTCGACGATGCCGACGTCGGTGGGGCGACTCTCCGTCGCAGAGGCGAGACATCCTCCAGGCTCTTCCTCCATCAACCCCAAGGTCTTGAACAGTTCCTGTATCGTCATGATGCCGTCAGGCCCGAAAACAATCCCCGAACCGATTGTTCAG
>JAEUIR010000477.1 GCA_016795025.1 Phycisphaerales bacterium | reverse complement strand
CGCTATGTCGCTATCAAGGTGCTGGCGGAGTCGCTGGCCCATGATGAAAGCGTCAAGGAGCGATTCCTGCGCGAAGCGCGCAGCATGGCTGCATTGAACGACCCGAATATCATCCAGATCTACTTCATCGGTGAGCACGAAGGCCAGACCTTCTTCGTCATGGAATTCGTCGAAGGCGAGTCCCTCGGCTCGCTGCTCAAGCGCGACGGCAAGCTACGGCCGGAACAGGCCGCACGCGTCATCTACCAGACCGCCATGGGGCTCGCGACCGCGCACGACAAGGGCGTGATCCATCGCGACATCAAGCCCGGCAACCTCATGGTGACCAGCCGTGGCGCGATCAAGATCGCCGATTTTGGTATCGCGCTGGTCACCCAGGATTTCTCCAAGAAACTGACCTCGACCGGTGAATTCGTCGGCACGCCGGGCTACCTGTCGCCCGAAGTCTGTCTGGGCAAGCCGGTCGATTCGCGTTCGGATATTTTCTCGCTCGGCATCGTCCTGTTCGAGATGCTGACCGGGCGCATGCCGTTCACTGACGAATCGCCTCTGGGTCTGATGCTCGAAGTCGTGCGTGCCGAAATCCCTGATGTGCGTCAGCTCAACAGCGATGTCGATGCGGAACTGTCGCGCATCCTGTCGCGCATGATCGC
>JAEUIR010000476.1 GCA_016795025.1 Phycisphaerales bacterium | reverse complement strand
GCCATCGAATCCGCTGTAGGCAATGACGTTGCCACTGCCGGCAACCGTGCCGCCCACCGTGTTATTGACCGAACCTGCGGTGATCGCAATGCCCTGGAACCCGTTGCCGACGCCGGCCGTCGCCGTCGCGTTGGTGCCGATGTAGTTGCCGGCAATGACGTTGCTTGCGTTGTTCGACCCGGTGATGAACACGCCATACTGCGTATTGCCCGCAATCACGTTGCGCGCCGCGCCGCTCGAACCGCCGACTGTGGTGTGATCGACGCCGTCACCCAGGACAACGCCGCTCAGGTTGGCGACCGCTGCAGTGCCGGCGGCGTTCGTTCCGATGTAGTTGCCTTCGATCAGATTGTTCGACGTGCCGCTGCCCCACACATAGACGCCGTAGTTCGTATTGCCCGAGATGACGTTGCGATCGTTCGCGGTCGAGCCGCCGATCGTGTTCGTGCTGTTGTTGGCCACAAGCACGCCGTAGCCATTGGCTGCGGCGGCCGTGCCGGCCGAATTGGTGCCGATGTAGTTGCCTGCGATCGTATCGCCACCCGCCGAGGTGAGGTAGACGCCATTGCCACTGAAGTTGTTGATGATGAAGCCGCGGACCGTGCTGTTGCCCCCATCCAGACGCAGGCCGTCCGCACCGGCCCCGGCGCTCG
>JAEUIR010000475.1 GCA_016795025.1 Phycisphaerales bacterium | reverse complement strand
ATTGACCGAGATTTGTTCTTGTAAATCGAAAACGATGTGTTCTTAATGCAGATGACATGCAAGAAAAGATTCTCTTCGAATCTCGTAAGTGAATCAATCAGTTCGTGGGTGTTACGAGATAAAGGAAGTTCTAGACCCCACTTCCTCTCCCTCTCTTTCGTTTTGGATTTCATACAAAGAAAGCATGCGTGAGAGGAAAGAGAAAACCAAGAATACTTATCATCTTAATTAGCGATGTCATCGACCAAAGAAGTTGACGACGAGAGAGAGAGAGAGAGAGAGAGAGAGAGAGAACAGAATATGATTTCTCTTCGACGAAATAACGAAGAGGAAAAGAAAAGCTTTTGAAAAAAAAATACTCAAACAATTAGATAAGACTTTCTCTTCGTATTTCATATAAAAATAACTTGACAGAATCGGAAGCTATTTCCAAAATTGAACTTTTCCAGATGGCATTCTGCTTGCTTTTTCTTAATGAACTCTAATGCAATATTTGCTATCGACATTGATTATATTCTATCTTCAGTTTCTCGATGTTTTATGTCAATATTAGAAAGAAAAAAAAAGAGAAGAAGAATTTCGATTTTTGACCTACTCAACGACAGATGTCTGTCAATTCTCATCGTAAAAGACTTAAGAAGAAACTCGTCTTAC
>JAEUIR010000474.1 GCA_016795025.1 Phycisphaerales bacterium | reverse complement strand
GTAGACGTATAGTTAGTAGACTACAGGAGAGGCGGCGGGTATAAGAGTGGTGCGGTCGGTGTGCTGTTGTCTACGGCCATACCACGTTGAAAGCACCGGTTCTCGTCCGATCACCGAAGTTAAGCAACGTCGGGCCCGGTTAGTACTTGGATGGGTGACCGCCTGGGAATACCGGGTGCCGTAGACTTTTTGCTGCGCAGACGACTTTGTGTTGTTTTTTCCCCAACTTCTATTTCCGATAGGCCTACGTACTCCACCTAGTCTACTGCTTATAATTATAAATAAACCTAGTCTTTGACTGCAAACAATTTAATTTTGGCCTGGCTTCAGAGAGAGAGAGAGAGAGAGAGAGAGAGAGCTCTGATTGTAAATTGCTAATATAGCCTAGGCTACAGTAACTGCTGCCTGCCTGCCTACGGTTTATTATTCCAGTAGCAGTAGGCTCTACTATATAGGCCTAATTGTGCTACACTGAAACGACAAAATGCAATGCGGCGCGGCGCCGTATTCCTATGCATTTGTATTCGTAATTGGAATGGAATATAGCCTAGTATTGACGACTATGGGCCTATTCTTGTCTTGCATGGTTGCGAATGATTAGCCTAGTTACTGTGTACAAATGTATGTATGTATGTATATACAGTAAATATATATAATATGTAT
>JAEUIR010000473.1 GCA_016795025.1 Phycisphaerales bacterium | reverse complement strand
AGGGCGGCGAACTCGCCGAGCGCCTCCATGCCCTTTACGACTACATGGTGCTGCGCCTGCTGCGCGCCAACCTCGACAACGATCTGCGCGCGCTCGAGGAAGTCGCTGCCCTGCTCGAAGAGATTCATGGTGCCTGGCGAGAAATTTCACCCCAGGCGCAGCAAAGAGCCGTCGCATGAGTTCTTCGCTGAGCGCACTCGAGCACCTGCTGGCGCTTGCCGAGGCGATGCTCAGCGCTGCCGAAGATGGTGATTGGGAATCGCTGGCCAGGCACGAGGCCGCACGCCGGGCCCTGACCGACAGCCTGCCAGGCAACCTGACCAGCCGGCTCGCACCCGCGGAGGCCGTGCGCGCGCGCACGCTGATCGGGAATTGCCAGCGCTGCGATGCGCGCATCCGCCCGCTGGTCGAGGCCCGCTTGAACGAACTGCGCGTCGTCCTGCGAGAAGTTTGAGCGACTTTCACATTAACGGCCATGACTTTTCGAGATACATCCGATCAAGAAAGTCATGACCGTTTCCCTCTCCCCCAGCCCCTCCCCCGCGAGGGGGAAGGGGAGATTCGTGAGTCGCTGACGCGACTTTCACAGTAACGGCCATGATCCGCCCCGACGTCGCCAACCGCCTGCAGCCGACTGCCGATCTCGCCCTGCGGCCGACGCCG
>JAEUIR010000472.1 GCA_016795025.1 Phycisphaerales bacterium | reverse complement strand
GCATTGTCCTTGGCCACCATGCTCGCGTCCTCGCTGAAGCTGACGTCGAGGACCCAGTGAAGCCGGTTCTCCACGCCCCAGTGCGCACGCACCGCCGTCGCCAGTTGCTGGGCGGTAAGCGCGCGCGAGCTGATGTAGTAGCGCCGCTCGAGCTCGGACTCCTTCTCGCCGACGATTCGCATGGAATCGATTCGTCCGATCGTCACGCACTTGGGCCAGTCGGCCGGATCGACGAGGCCCTTGGCCGACAGCACCGAAGCGATCTGCCCGACGGTGCGGCCGTGGCCACGCTCGACCAGCGAACGGCGGTCGACCGACTCGACGCCGTGCTGGTCGATGAAGGCGGTCTCGATCGCTTCGAGCAGCGTGGGCTGATTGCCCTTGACCATCAGCAGGTAATCGCCCTTCTTCGCAACGATCTGTTTGGCAATGCTTTTCTGGCAGCCCATGGCGTCGATCGTGACCAGCAGCCCCTTGATCGAGAGCGCCTCGAGCAGCTCGGGAATCGCCGTTATTTCATTGCTCTTGGCGGCGACCTTCTCCTGGCCGAGCACCAGCCCCAGCTCCGTGGCAAAGGCGCTGACCATGTGGATCGCGCTCTCGCCGCCGCTGCCCGAGCCGCGCACGGTCTTGCCGTCGACGGCGATCGTGCCGCCGACGCCCGC
>JAEUIR010000471.1 GCA_016795025.1 Phycisphaerales bacterium | reverse complement strand
CTCTATTGCTTTGATGAGAAAACTGGAAAACGGCATTGGCGTTACGACACACAGGCCGCACTATGGGGCTCGCCTTATGTGGTTGACGGCAAGATTTACCTTGGCGACGAAGATGGCATCGTTCATATCTTGAAAGAGGGCAAGGAGATGAAGGTCATCGCCAAGAACGACATGGGCAGCAGTGTCTATACCACACCCGTCGCCGCGAACGGCGTACTGTTTGTAAATAATCGGCGAATGTTGTATGCGATTAAGACCGGCGCTGAGAGCAAACCGGCCGCACAGTCAAAGAAGGATTGAGATGGCGGTCCGGTGATCTGACGACCTTGTCTTTCGGTTGGGGAGCATCGGCGTCCCGCCGGTGCGTTTCGGAAAGAGGGCGATGCTCCCTGAAAAATAAGCGTTGACAGACTGCTCGAAGGCATTTGAAAACGTGTCGCTATTTGCTGCGGCCATTGGAGAGTTTTTATTGAATGCCTGGAGAGAGCGCGAACTTCCAGGGCGCATTGTGCGGGCAAGTTGCCCACTCCCCGTTAGCAGTCCGTTGAAAAACTCCGTAGCGTTCGCACCTCCGAGTGCGACGGCGCAAATCACTCGGCAAAACCAGCGTCGCACTCAGAGGTGCGATCGCTACATTTTGGTTTTCCGAGTTTTTCAACGGACTGTT
>JAEUIR010000470.1 GCA_016795025.1 Phycisphaerales bacterium | reverse complement strand
GTCGGATAGGTCGAACGTAAACCAGCGAACATTGACGTTTCGAAGATACGGCTGAAGAACACCTCGATTCTTGTTCTTGTCGAGCATTTTTCCGAGGCACATTTCGGAGGCGATTTCTCGAAGCGGCAATGTTGGCCACGGCGATGAATATTTACTCATGCTGCCAACCTCGCGTTCAATTCTTCCAAAATCGAGGTCAGCGAATCGCCGAACAACTCATACGCTCGGCCCAGGCCGCCGAGATGATTGAAGGGGATCTCCGCAAAGTCGTCATTTTCAATGGTCAGGCTGCTGGCAATGTGGTCCTTGATGGCGTCCAGCCACTTTCGCTGCTCCGCAGTAAAGC
This sequence comes from Phycisphaerales bacterium, assembly GCA_016795025.1. GTDB lineage: Bacteria > Planctomycetota > Phycisphaerae > UBA1845 > Fen-1342 > JAEUIR01. The sequence goes on along the minus strand of JAEUIR010000470.1, from coordinate 321 downwards.
TGACTCCGGCGGTCTGCTGATCCTTCTGCCATTGCTGATATCGTTCCTCAACGGTGTCACTGACCGGCACCAGCGGTGAATCCGGCTGAAGGACATGGCGAACCAGGGCGATCAGATCGACCAGTTGCTTTCCTCCCTTGCCTTTGACTTTGTCAGGCTCCGTCTGTTCGAAGGCGTCCCACAACTTTTGAGCGTCCGCATGCAACGGCGGACGTTTGATGGCCTGCAACAGTTCTTTGACCTGTGAATACCGCAGGCCGGCTCGATGTGGTCGGGAATACAAAATCTGCAGGGCTTCAATCTCGTCCTTGTGAGTCTCCA
>JAEUIR010000046.1 GCA_016795025.1 Phycisphaerales bacterium | reverse complement strand
TGCTCTTCGTGCTGCGCGGTGAGATTCTGGTTCCACGCGCTGCAAATGTCGCGCGTACACAGGAGCATCAGCGTCCGTTGCCCGCTGTTCACTTCGTACATCTGCGGCGGCTTGGAGATCTGGTATTGAACCTCCCCGCTGAACAGCGGGTGATCCTCAGGAATCGGACGCATGCGATAATCCGGAAATGTCGCCTCGGCCAATTCGCGCCAGCCGGCCACAAAACGGGGATCGCCGCAACACGCAACCGAGAAGATCATGCCGCCGCGCAGGCAGTACTCGCGCAGCTTCTGAACCTCGGCATCCGAGAATTTCCATGTCTCATGCCCGCTCATGTACAACAAGGGGGCGTCGAGCAGGTCCGCGAAATCGCCCTCCAGCGAAACCGTCTGCCAGTTGAGCAAACGCTCAAAAGCGCCCTCGGCATAGCGGTTTAACCCGGCCATGTCACGAAGCTTGTTTTGCGAATCAGCTCCGTGGTCAAGCTTGTTCATGAACAACGGCGCCCGCCCGTGGCAAAGAAACATCGTTGCAAAGCACGTGTTGCGATGCGCGGTCATGCCCTCGCCGGAACCCGGCCAGTGCCCTTCGTCGGTCTGCGCGCCAAGCAAATCCAGCGCGCCGACGCGAAACCAGTCCTGTTGCCGAAAATATTTTCGTCCGGAAGCCCGCCCTGCGCGTTCCACGCCATATAGGTAATAATATTTCCATTCACGCGATCCACGCGGATTCTCGGGTGTGAATTCGCGACCAAGCCAACTTAAGCCCGTTTCGATCGCCGCGATGACGCGCGTCGCCGCTTTGTAATTGCCGCAATTCACCGTCTTCGTTCCATCGAAGCGACCCTCGTCGCGGGCGTGAACCTGATCGAGCACGACGTACATCGTCGCCAGACCGGCTGCGGTCATTGAGCCGGTGCTGTTTCCGCCAAATTCGTAACCCCAGCCGCCGTCGTTGTTCTGATCGCGCAGCCAATGATCTTCAACCAGCAGCCAATAATCCTGCGGCACCCGCAGGCCGGCTTCGGCGGACATCCACGCCCCGAGCACGCCGAACTGACTATTCGAATTGTCGTATCGCCCGCCTTCAGGCTGACGCGCGGGGATGACGCGGTAGTCGTAGCCGCCCATCGATTTCACGCCGCGCGGCCAGATGTTCCGGGTCAGCCACTGCACATCGTCCTCTAATTTCGACCGATGCTTGCTACCGCCCCCGAGCGACAGTGCATGTGCGCGACACGCGATCGTATAGGTCGTCTTCAAATCGGCCCCGGCCAGCCATGCAATCGATCTGGCCATGTCCTCCTGACGGGGGTCTTCGCCGGCATACAGCAAGGCAAGCACCGCCAGGGCCGTGTCCCCGCCGCGATAGTCGTCATCGCTTTTTTCGCGGTCTTCCCAACTGCCGTCGACGTGGCGCTTGGATTTCAACCAATGAGTCGCGCGATCGATCGAGCTCCCAACTGTCCCGTCCGTGAGGCTCGGTTCGGAAGGCGGATCGGCCGAAGCGGCCGAGCGCGAGCCGCCCACGATCGCCATCGTCAGAATGGCCGAGATCAGGCCGCCGATCCGCCGATCCTTTCCGAACGCAAATCGCTGCATCGGTCGAACCTCCCAACCTCCCAGCGGTGGGACGTCCCAAATGGGGCGTTTGACGATCCCTCGTTCGCATCATACAAATACTAGACGGTCCGCCAAGCGTCGTCGGACTGCTTTCGAATCTCGCGAGAGTGCGCCAAGTGGCGGATACATCCGAAGACAGTCAAATCTCGCGCGTTCTGATCGAGCGTCAATTCGTCACTTCGGACGAAATCCGCGCGGCAGCCGAGCAGCAAAAAATACTTCGCACTTCGGGGGCCGAAAGGCCGCTCACGGACGTAATGATCGACCTCGGATTTTTGACGCGCACGCAACTTTCGCGCGTGCAGGGAGGCAGCGACGACTCGGGCAGCCGCCCGGCACAGCAAATACCCGGCTACCAGCTTCAGCGGCGAGTCGGCGCCGGCGCGATGGCTGTCGTATATAAGGCCAAGCAGCTCAGCCTTGATCGCGTAGTCGCGATCAAGGTGCTGCCCAAGCGGCTCAGCAAGAACGTGGAGTTCGTCGAGCGGTTCTACCGCGAAGGCCGCGCCGCGGCCAAACTCAACCATCCGAACATTGTGCAAGCGATCGACGTCGGCGAATCCGGCGGATTTCACTACTTTGTGATGGAGTTTGTCGAAGGTTGCACGGTTTACGACGAATTGGCGGGCGGAAAGGCCTATGACGAAAAAGAAGCCATCGCCATCGCCACCCAAATTGCCAGCGCGCTGCTGCATGCCCACGAGCGCGGATTCATTCACCGCGACGTAAAGCCCAAGAACGTCATGCTCACCAACGAGCGCATCGCTAAGCTCGCCGATATGGGTCTTGCCCGCGAAATGACCGATCTCGAGGCCGCCATGGCCGAGGCAGGCCGCGCCTATGGCACGCCGTATTACATCAGCCCCGAGCAAATTCGCGGTGAAGTGACCATCGACATACGCTGCGACATCTATTCACTCGGCGGAACACTCTATCACATGGTCACCGGGCGCGTGCCTTTCGAAGGCCCCACACCGTCGGCCGTCATGCACAAGCATCTTCGTGAGCCACTGGTGCCGCCCGACCACATCAGCACAAAGCTCAGCTCCGGTTTTGCCTCGATGATCGAAATGATGATGGCCAAGAACCGCGATGATCGCTACGCGAGTTGTCGCGAGGTATTGGCCGATCTTGAATTGCTCGCGCGCGGACAGCCCCCCAAGTACGCCCGGGGCCACCTGGACGCCGATTCTCTCACTTCGTTGTCCAGCGGCCGCAACGTCGAATATTCGCCGGAAGCATCAGGTTCCTCTCGTGGTGCGATCACGGTGGCTCACGCCGGCCCACCGGTCGCGCTCATCGTCATGAGCATCGTCGCCGCGCTCAGTGTCTTGCTGAACGTCATTCTGCTCGTAGCGCGCTAAACGCCAAGCTACAGCCTGACCACGGTTTGCTATTTGGCCGCGGCATGCCGCGAAAACCGCCGTTGCGTTGGCTTTCCTCAGCGCAACACCCCGCACCCTTCACTTGTCACCTCCGCGCGTTTGGTCGAAACTGACTCCCATGCCGACGTTGTTCCAGCTCGCGCTAGCCATCAATTATTCCGCCGCCATCTGGATGGTGTTTGCGGTTCTAAGGAGGCGCGGCGAACCCGGCGCGATGCTCGCATGGATATTCGCGCTGCTCACGCTGCCTGGGCTCGGCCCGTTTCTTTATGTCGTGTTCGGCGAAACCCGCGTATATCGCAAAGCCTCGCGACTCCGACGCCGGCGCTTGGACTTGATCAACCGCGTAAAGCGCTGGGCCGAACGCCAGTTTGACACGAGCGCCGCGGAACTCATCGGCGGGCTTCCGCCTGAGTTACAGGCCATCGATCGTCTCGGCCGCGATCTGCTGCACGCCCCGCCTGTAGGCGGCAATTACGTCGAATTCCTCGGAGAATCCGACAAAACATTTGCGGCGATCGAAAACGCCATCGCATCGGCCAGTCGCCATATTCACATGCAATATTACATCTGGCAGCCTGATCAGACCGGTTACCAGTTTCGAGAACTGCTCATTCAAAAAGCCCGCGCCGGGATCGAATGCCGTTTGTTACTCGATTCGGTCGGGAGTCTGCGCCTGAATCGCCGCTTCACCGCGCCGATGATCGAAGCCGGCGTGCAGGTCGCGTTCTTTTTGCCGCTCTGGCATCGCCGACGGCGAATCAGCCTCCATCTGCGAAATCATCGCAAGGTAACGGTCATCGACGGGCGCGACGCCCTCATGGGCAGCTTGAACATCGGCGACGAATATCGCGGACGGCTTCGCTCGCTCAGCCCCTGGTACGACAGCAACATCCGTATTCGCGGCCCGGCGACTTTATTTTTGCAACAGACATTTCTTGAGGACTGGACGTTCGCCACGCGCGAATATCTCGATCCCGACCGTTACCTGGTCGGTCCCACGCGCGAGGGCGAATCGATCATCCAGATTCTCCCCACCGGGCCGGATCAACCCACCCCCGTCCTCACTCACGTTCTTGCCGCGGCGGTTGCGGCCGCCAAGTCATCGATTCGCATCGCGATGGCGTATTTCGTGCCCGACCCCGGCATCATGCTCGCGCTGGAGCACGCGGCCATTCGCGGCGTGCTGGTGCAGATCATCCTGCCCACGCGCACCGATGCAGCCGCGACGCTCTGGGCCGGCCGCAGCTACTACCCCGAGCTTCTTCACGCCGGCGTTGAGATTTACGAGTTTGACGCCGGCATGCTGCATTCAAAAATGGTGACCATCGATGACAAGTGGTGCATGCTTGGATCGGCCAATATGGACGCGCGCAGCTTCCGATTGAATTTCGAATTAACCGCGCTTGTTTATGATCCGTCCATGACGCAGTCGGTTTCGGCCATGATCGAACATCACCGCGCCCGCGCTCGCCGCATTTCGCTGTTTGAGGTTCACAACCGTCCGATCGTTCACCAGTGGATCGAAGGCGTCGCGCGGATGATGTCGCCGCTGCTGTAGCGTTTCGGCGATACGGCGGACTGGCAACCTCGCATCCGCCTAAACCGCGCCGATGCGATGCACAAGCGTCGTATCCGTTGCCCCGGGAGTGGTCGGCCGAGTGGATGTTACAACCACGATCAGATCACCCTGCCGCGCAAACCCCAATTGCAGAATTCGCCGCTCGAGCAATTTAGTCATTTCGGCCGACGGTGCGGGGTACGGAGGCAGTTCAACAATCGACGTTGATCGGAGACGCATCGAGTTAGTCTTCTGATGAACTGAATGAGAGCTTAGGCCGTAGCAGGCTAATTCGCATTGCAAGAGTCGAAGCGGTCGAATGGCTCACGTGCCATCCACCGATCCGAGTATATCCTCACGCAAGTACCGGGCAATTCGATCTCGCTCTCCGAGCGTTGGGAACTGCTTGCCCACGACGGCCGAGAGCCGCGCCAGCGATGGTCGGTTAATCTTCGTTTGATCCTGAAAGACGACTGTCGAGTTGAAGCGTACGCCATGTTTTTCATAGTGGTAACAGGCGATCGTTGCTTTCTGGGCGTGGTCGTCGTTGGCCACCGCGAACACGAAGCAGGGCTTTGGCATGCCGTTGATCTTGCAGTCTACGGAATACAGGCCGTCCGGGTCTGACTGCGGTTCGTGGTAGCCGAATGTCAGGCGGCTCTCCGGGACCGTCTTCGTCATCAGCGCGCGGAAATCCTCGAGGAAGGTTGACGCAACGCGCTCGCGCGTCCACAGCGCTGTCGCGACGATTCGGCTGAGCGCCTGAACAAACGAGAATAGCGCATCGCCGAACTGGTCGCCGGGGACAAGCAATCGCAACTCACCTATCCGGCGCTTCACGCAATACGAGGCCAGCGCTTGATCGACTACCTTAGCGCGCGAACTCGTATCGAGATCCACCTCAGCGTAGCTGAGGTGCATGAATGTGTGGCCCTCGTCCGTGAGCACCCAGGTGCCCTTCTCCCTGCGGAGGATGATAACATAGTGGTCTCCGTCGTCGAACATGAACGGCGTGTAGACGATGAAACGATCCAGACCCTCGCCCTCAAGATCGATTTCCGCACACACTGTCTTGCGGAATGAGCGAATGATGTTATCAGTGATGCTCATGGCTTTCCATCCGCTGGCTGGTCGAACAACCCCGGGCTCGATTCCTTCGGTTCTGGAACGAAAAGGCCGTTCGACCTGACGAACGCGTCCAGAGCCGAATCAAAGGAATCGTAGCGATCCGTGACCTCCGCGTATCCATCGATTTCAAAGCCTTCAACCTGATACCGTTCGGTTGCGGTGTGGACGTGGAACTGATTGCGAAAATACGCGTTTGGCAGATTCCTCGCCTTTTCCCACTTGTTCGTATGCTGGCTCGGGTGCCGCCCGTTGAAACGTACGAGTCGGTAGTCGGTGCCGTCTTCGTCCCGGAATACGAGTACAAGCGAAAAATCGAGCGGATTTAGCGTGTTTCCTCTCAAAATCAAGCGAAACGTCCTGCCTTTTTCACTATTCAAGTCGAATTCTCGATGCGTAAACGTGCTATCAGATTTGGGGCGTACCGCCAGCCGACTCGTCCAGTTGGCGGGCAGTTGTTTACGCTCCGAGAGAAGCCCGGCGATTTCTGAATCAGTTAATACGCGAGGCATCCCAATGTCTCATCGTTGGAGCCCAAAAAACCGTCGTCCCTTCATTTCCGCTCAGAACATGCACGTTTAATTCCATGCAGTAGTGTATGCCGCCGGGCACGGCGTACTCGTCCATCGTGGCGCCCTTTCAATGATTTTAACCAGCATCGGCGTTTCGTCGGTCGAACGCGGAATAGATGCCCGCACTCCACGATACTGGTTCTCTACATCGCGCCGATGCGATGCACAAGCGTCGTATCCGTTGCCCCGGGAGTGGTCGGCCGAGTGGATGTTACAACCACGATCAGATCACCTGGCCGCGCAAACCCCAATTGCAGAATTCGCCGCTCGAGCAATTTGGTCATTTCGGCCGGGTTGCCGATCGGATCGACGCGAATCGGCGTCACTCCATACCACAGCGCCATTTTTCGATAAACCCGCTCATCAGTCGTCAACCCCACTACCGGAATCGAAAGCCGGTGCTGAGCGACCATCCGCACCGTCGCGCCGGTCGCGGACCAAACCGCCACCAGCCGCGCGTTGATGTCGCGGGCCGCTTGCACCGCCGCGTGCGCGATCGCGGAGGTCATCGGCGAAACGGCCGACACCACCGGTGCATGAGGCTCGGGAGGATGAATCCGCAAATAGTCTTCCGTGACGCGCGCCACTTTGTCCATCATGTCCACGGCCAGCGACGGATACGCGCCGGAAGCAGTCTCCGCGCTGAGCATGATCGCGTCCGCGCCATCGAGAATCGCATTCGCGATGTCGCTCACCTCCGCGCGCGTCGGCGTCGCGTTCGTAATCATGCTTTGCAGCATCTGCGTCGCAATGATCACCGGCACACCCGCAACCCGTGCGCGAAGCGTGATGTCTTTCTGCACCAGCGGTACGCGCCATACATCCATTTCCACGCCAAGATCGCCGCGAGCCACCATCACACCGTCCGCGTCGGCGATCAGCGCGTCGAGATGATCCAGCGCTTCGCGCTTCTCGATTTTCACCACCACGCCGGTTTGAGTTGATTTTCCCAGGAGCGCCCGAAGCTCCGCGACATCTTCCGGCCGGCGCACGAACGATAGCGCCAGATAATCCAAACCACTCTCAATCGCCCAGCGCGCGTCGCGCCGGTCTTTTTCCGTCAGCGCTGCGACCGCGATGTTCGAATCCGGCAGGTTCACGCCCTTGCGGCTTGAAATCACCCCGCCCACTGTGCACGCGCAAATGAGTTCATTCTCTCGCGAATCAGTCACCAGCAGCCGGACCAACCCATCATCGATGAGAATCCGATCCCCCGCCTGAACTTCATCCACCAGCGAAGCGTAATTCGTCGTCAGCACCGAGCCGGAGCATTCAGCCTCACCGCGCGCGAAGCGCACGGCCTGCCCAGGCTGAAGCTGAATATGACCGCCAGCCACCGCATTCAACCGAATCTTTGGCCCGCACAAATCCCCCAATACGGCCACGGGGCGCTTCAGTGATTCCGACACCGTGCGAATCGCTCGCAGCGCCTGCGAATGGTCATCAAGCGTACCGTGGCTGAAATTCAGCCGGCACACGCTCACGCCGGAATCGATCAGGTCGGCCAGCCGCTCGGGAGTGTTCGTGGCCGGACCGATGGTCGCCACGACCTTGGTGCGGTTGAGCAAGCTCGGCATATGCGACGCCTCCATGCGGTTGGCCGGATGCGCTGGTCTGCCCCGGCGTAGGTCAAAACATCCTATTCGATCGGCGGAATTCGGGAGTGCCAATCACCGCGCTGCTCCAGAAATCGAGCGGCCGACAGCAACCGAGCCTCTTCAAACGCGGGTGCGATGACTTGCAGGCCGACGGGCAAACCCGAAGCGCTGAATCCACACGGAATCGAGATGGCCGGCAAACCCGCGAGATTTGCGCTGGTGGTGTAAACATCCGCCAGGTACATCTGCAACGGATCGTCAGCCTTCTCGCCGATGCGAAAGGCCGTGCTCGGCGCGACCGGCCCCATGATAACATCGACTTGCCCAAACGCTTGCGAATAGTCGTCGCGGATCAACCGCCGGACGCGAAGCGCCTGCTGATAGAACGCGTCAGCGTATCCGGCCGACAGCGCGAACGTGCCCAGCATGATGCGCCGCTTCACTTCCGTCCCCAAACCCTCGTCACGCGATGCGCTGTACAGGTGGTGAATGTCTCGCGGGGCGGGAGTGCGATGCCCATAATGCACACCGTCGAATCGCGCGAGATTGCTCGATGCTTCGGCCGTCGCGATCAAGTAATACGTCGCAACACAATACTTCGTGTGCGGCAGCGCGATTTCGACCAGGTGCGCGCCCGCCGCCCGATATTCGCAGATCGCTTTTTCAACCTGGTCGCGTACGACCGGATCAAGGCCGTCGGCGAAGAACTCGCGAGGAATGCCGATGCGCAACTTGCGAATCGCATGTGCCGGGTCAACGTCGCGCGCTGCCGCGGAGAAGTCCGACTCGGCACGATCCGCCGATGTCGCGTCATTCGGATCACGCCCGGCGATCACGCTGAGCAGCAGCGCCGCGTCCGCTGCATATGTCGCAAATGGACCGATCTGATCGAGGCTCGAACCGTAGGCCACCAGGCCGTAGCGTGACACCCGTCCGTATGTCGGCTTCAATCCGATGACGCCGCTGAACGACGCCGGCAGACGAATTGAGCCGCCGGTATCGGAACCGAGCGCGAGCGGCACAGTCCGCGTCGCAACCGCCACCGCTGATCCGCCCGAAGACCCGCCCGCCACGCGATCCGGCGACCACGGATTGCGCACCACACCAAAGGCGCTATTCTCCGTCGACGAGCCCATTGCGAACTCGTCAAGATTGGTCTTTGCGACGATCACCGCGCCGGCGCGTTCCAGGCGCTGCACGACCGTCGCGTCATACGGCGAACGGTAGCTTTCCAACATGCGTGACGCGCAGGTAGTGTGACCGATTCGCGTGCAAATGTTGTCTTTTAACGCAATCGGCACGCCTGCAAGCGGCCCCGGCGCCTCGCCTCGAGCGATCGCCGCGTCGATTTGCCGGGCTCGGCATAGCGCTTCATGCCGCAGAATTTGGGTGAATGCGTTGAGACGCGGATTCACCGCTTCGGCGCGCGACAGCGCGGCCGCGCACACGTCCACAGCGGAGCGCAGCCGTGAAGCGACATCGGAGGCGATTTGCGTCGCGGACTGATTCAGCGACATTCCGGAATTCTAAACGCGGCGCGCCCGGGGCGGGTATCGATGGATTCAAATGGGAATGCAAGCCGACACGAAGTGGTCAAATTTAGGAGCCGCTATCGCCGAAAACACCCGGCACGCGGAAATACCGGCCATGCAGATCGGGGGCATTGGCGAGCGCAGCATCAATCGTGAAACCGTCGCAATGCACTGCCCGCGGCTCGTCCGGTCGAGTCACATTTGCGATTTCGATGGGGTGATTCAGCGGTTCGGCTCCGGCGGTGTCCACCTGCCGCAACTGCTCAAAGTACGAAATGACTGTTGAAAGCTGCTGCGCGAATTTGGAGACATCCGCGTTGGAAAGGCTCAGCCGCGCCAGCTTGGCGGCGCGGCGCACCGCGGATTCATCGATCGGCCCGGCCATGCAAACCCCGTTCGGCGCGGCCTTTATTGGCTCTTTGATTCCGCCTTCGGATTCACGCGTTTGGGAGGCTTGACGATCACACCCAGGCGTATCGCGGCAGCGCTAACGCGCACGCGTACGATCCTGCCGTCAATGAGGGCCCGAACCTTTTGAATGTTCGGCTTGAACTTGCGGCGCGAAATTCCCGTGGTCTTGCGGCCGACACCGCCCAGATACTTGGCCTTGCCGCGACGAGAAATTGTATTGCCGAAGATGGTCTTCTTACCGGTAATCGGGCAAACGCGCGACATCCAACACCTCGTTCGTTCGATACGTCCCAAGTCGGGACTACTGCGGCGCTCTCATAAACCACCGGCCTGCATGGGCTTGGTGATTTTGAGCATTGTAAGGTAGCGGGATGTGGGTTGGCCGTCAACGACCCCCCGCGGAGTTTGCATGAATAACGCGTAACACGCGCGCAGGGGTGCGCGGGCGTGGTTCTGCGCAACTAATACGTGATGAGCTTGCGACAAAACTCCCGGTCTTGTCGCAGTCCGGCGAGCACTGCCGCAATGCGGGGGCCGGTGTGCCCGTCGCCGTAGACGCGCCCCGGACGGCGCCGCATTCGCATCGCCTTTGAAATCGCGGCGCGCACCTGTGCTGGCGACTCGCCGCAATCGATCACGCACGGCCCGCCGCGCTGCCGGCCACGCTGCCGATCGCCCACGTTCACGGTCGGGGTTCCCATCATCGGAGCCTCGATCATGCCCGCCGAGGAATTGCCGATCAGAACCGCACAATCACGCAGTGCCCGCAAAAACTCGCCACGCGGCAGGGATCGACTGATTCGCCCGACCGACCGGGAGCCATGCAGGTCGGCTCCCGCTCGACCCGCGGCTTCGCGGAGACGCGGCGCGCTGCGACGAAATTCCTCGATCGCCGCCATCACGCCGCGATGGCCCCGATCCGTATTGGGATAAAGGATCCACGGGAACAAACCGCTTCGGGCAACCGTCTGAAGAATGCCGCCCATCACCCGCCGCTCGATGTCATCGGCCCGCCCGGTCGCGTGATGCAAAACGAGCGCGAATGGATTCGCGCCGAGATCAGGAGCGAATTCGCGCAATCCGGCGCTTCGCGCGTCGGCTTCGCGCGTCAGCGCAAGCAGTTCATCCATGGCGGGCGCGCCGACCACATGCACGCGCCGTCGTTCCTCACCCATGCGAATCATGCGCGCAGCCGATGCGCGCGTGGCCGCGAGATGAACATGCGACAGCTTCGTGATTGCGTGCCGAATCGCGTCATCGAAATCACCCGCGGCCACGTCGCCGCCGTGAACATGCGCCACGATGCGCCCGGTGGTGACGCCGGCGAGCGCGCCGGCCAGCGCCTCGATCCGATCGCCAACAACGAGCACGATGTCGCTGTGCAGAGTATTAAGCGTTCGCGCGATGCCGGAAACGCCGCGGCCCAGCCCATTTGCCTGATCCAGCGGCGAACCGTCGCCCCGTTGCATCCGCACGCGCGCCGCGATTCGCCAGCCGTCCGCCCGAATCAGCCGCGCGGTGGAGCCAAACTCGGGCAACAAGTGAATTCCGGTCGCGATGATATCAAGGTGCAGCGCCCGATGGGCCTGAATGGCGCGCAACGTCGATTGCATCAGGCCGAATTCGGCCCTGGTTCCGGTGATGAAGGCGATGCGACGCCCGGGCGCTTTTTTTGCGCTGCCGCCGCGCCGCGTGTTCTGTCGGAGAGTTTCGACACGAGTGCCGGAGTGCGTTTTCACACGTGTTCGCTATCGGCGATTCTCTTGTGACAACCTTAGTCGGCTGCTACGATCATCCATTCGCGATAGCTGCACTGTTGCGTTGTGCAGTTCGCTCGCCGCCCCGGCTCGGTGCGTCTCGCAATCGGGGCCTTTGAGCACCGATGCCATCGTCCCGCTCTGTTGAGCGGATGCCGTGAGACCAATGGCCGCCCACCGCCCTTCAAACCGCGACGACCCGTTGTCTGAGCTCGCCGCCGTCACCGCGATCGCGCGCGACTTGCTGGTCGTTGTCGACGCCGCCGGTCGCCGCGATTTGTGGCTCTGGGAACACAGCGAACGTGTCAGCCGCCTGGCTTGTATGCTGGCCGAGTTGCCCGAAATCAGCAGTACAAATCCGAATCGCGCGGCGCTGGCCGTCGCCGGGCTGTTTCACGACGCGGGCTGGGCCTTACAGGTTCGCGAAGGCCGGATCGATCGTTGGCAGTTGCTGAGTCGCCCCACAAACGAATTACAGCGCGAGCTGGGCGCGACGGCCGTCGAAGAAAGCGCCGGCCGGATGCTACCGCGCGATGTGCTCCAGGTCGCGATGCTCGCTATTCGCAGTGCGAACGACCGCAACACGGCACAAGTGGAAGCCCAGCTCATTGCCGAGGCGGAAAACCTCGACGAGATTGGCGTGCTATATGTGCTGCGGCAGTTCCGCCAGTCTCAGGCCGAGGGGCGATCGCTGGATCAGCTCCTGACAACCTGGAAAACACACCTCGAATATCGCTATTGGGAGGCCCGCATCAACGATACGCTGAGATTCGAGGCGACACGGCGCATCGCGCGGGAACGCCTCGCCGGAGTGGCCGCCATGATGAACGTGTTAGCGCGCGATATGGCTTGCCGAGACCTGGCGGAGGCCATTCAGGAACTCTCCATTCGGAGTTGATCGAGCGGCTACGTTCTTCTGGATTCGATATCGATTTAACGAAACCTTTATTTAGTCATCGCCAAGACAAAATAATTCCCGAATAAATTGTCCATTGGTGCGGCGTTTCAGGGATATGTGCAGCCGTTTGCAGCGGTCTTTTTGCCCTTTTTCGCGAAAAAACGAGCGATTTCGCATGCAAAACCGAAATCTGGCCATTCTGGCGGGTTGGACGACCTTCATTTTTACTTCGACCGTACTTGCGCAAACTCAAACACAACCCTCACAAATTGACGGTTCTACTTCGCAGCCCACCACCCGAACCGCGGCAGCGCTCCCCAGCAGCCAGCCTGCGAGCGCCCCCGCCCTCAAGCCGCATCCGCCATACAAAGTCCCGCACTGGGAAGACGACTATTCATGGCTCGATGCGCAGCGCCACCTTTACGAAACCGACTTCACCGATGATCTGAAGCGGATTCCCGTCGGGGGCTTTCATCTGAGCTATGGCGGCGAAGCCCGCGTTCGCTGGGAGGCCGAGAAGAACCGCGCGTTCCTGCGACAGGATGAAACCGACGACCGCTATCTGCTGCAACGCTACCTCCTATGGCAGGACTTGCGATACCGCGACATCTTCCGCCTGTGGGTCGAGGGCGAATTCGCGTTTGAAGAGGGCGTAGACCTGAACCCGACGGCCTCCAATTTCGAAAACCGTTGGGATTTCAAGTCCGCGTTCGTCGAAGTGCGCCCGCTTGGCGAGAAAACCCCTCTGCTCTTCCGAGTCGGACGGCAGGAAATCGGCTACGGAGCGCAGCGCGTCCTCGAATACGGCAATTGGTCCAACGTGCCGCGCCGCTACGACGCCGTGAAGATCATGTGGCAAACGAAAGACCTCGACGCCGATGTGTTTTGGGCCAGGCCCATGGACACGTCCCCGCTGCTCGGCCGAGATAAGTCATACGATCGCGAGGACGAAGACACTGACCTGATCGGCATCTATGCAACGTATAAGGCGATTCCGAATCATAAGATCGAAGCATACTTTCTAACGCTGCTAAAGACCGACCCGCCGGCCAATGCGAACGGCCGACGCGGCAATATGCAGATTTACACGCTCGGCGGACGATTTTCGGGTAAGACCGGCGATTGGGATTACGACATCGAAGGCGGCTACCAGACCGGCGAATGGGGCGACGATCAGGTCGGCGCGTACATGTTCACGACTGAATCCGGCTATACATTCTCAAAAACGCCGATGACGCCGCGCTTGATGGCCGGCATTGATTACGCATCCGGCGATCGCCATCCGCGCGACACGCGCCACACCACATGGAACCAGCTTTTTCAAACCGGCCATAGCTGGTTCGGTTATGCCGACCTGGTGGGCCGCCAGAACATCATCGACCCGAGACTCGGAGCGTCGCTTAAGGTCACTCCGAAACTTTCCGTGTCCTTCGATCAGCATTTTTTCTTCCTCGCCGAGCGCGAAGACGCCTTGTACAACAGCAGCGGAAGCGCAACGCGGCGCGACCGACGCGGCGCGAGCGGGCGCTACGTCGGAACCGAAAGCGATTTGATCATCAAGTACGCGATCGATCATCATTCGACGCTCGAAGTCGGCTATTGCCATTTCGAGGGCGGCGGCTGGATGCAGCGAACAGGCCCGGAGCGACCAGTGGAGTTCTTCTATGTGCAATACTTACTGCGATTCTGAGCGAGCTTTGCAGGCGCATCACCGACCGAACCGACGCCGGATGCACGGCGCGTCGCTGCTCCTGGTCGCGTGCTGCGCGGCGCTATGCGCCGGGGGATGCGGCGCTGACCTGTCGCAGCTTTCCGACGAAGAGCGCGCGACCATCCTGGCCAACGGTGCGACAAACACCACCGTCGGGCTGCTCAATGTCGCGTATACGAGCACCATCGGCGCGGCACTGAATCGCGCGATTTCCAATGCGTTTAATAACTTGTTCGACATCAAGCCAATCTTGCGGTGATCGCAACCCAACGGAGAAACTCATGACACGCAGCACCAGACACAACACGCTTTTCGCCGCGGTGGTCGTCGCCGCCATGTGGCCGATGCTGGCCGGCGGGTGTGGCGCGGCCCCGACCGACACGGAATTGCGCACGATTCTCGCGAACGGCGCGACTACCACGTCAGTCACAACGATTAACACCGCGTTTACAAGCACGGTTGGCGAGATTTTCCGCAATGTGCTGAGCAAGGCGTTCAAGAGCGTTTTCGGCGTGCCGGCGACCTGATTCGTCACTTTTCAGGATCGGTTGACGCCGAATCCGTCGGCGACGTTGTCGGCGCTTCGCTCCGTACGAACCGTGCCAGCGCCAGATCGACGTGATCCGCCTTGCGTCCGTCGCCGCCGTCTTCGACGATGATCGTGACGCGCCGCGCCTGCTCCACGGCTATTGCGATTTCGGCCGGCGGCCCGCCGCCGATCAGGCGCGCGCTCCTGAACACGCGCCGGTCATCCAATTCGACCGCGACGAATGCGCTTCCGCCCGCCCCGGTGACAGAGTCGATCCCCGCCAGCATGCGCAATTCGCCGGCGCCTTTGGGAATGTCATAAACAATTCGGGCCGGCGCGTGCGTACCGATGCCGCGCAAATAAATGTCGCCTCCGAGGCGGATCAGTCCGCCGGCGACTGACGTATCCGTCGCTAGCGTTTTCCAACCCTGCCGCGACTCCAGCGGAATCATGTCGCTCAGATATGCCGCGTCAGTCGGTGTTGGCGCACCTGCCGCGCCCGCCATCACCTGACGCATCCAAACGCCCATCGCCGCAACGACGATAACCGCCGCCACCGTCAACCCCCGAAATGCGCGAATGAGGTGCAAGCCGCCGAGCGCCGATCCTTCGTCGCTCTGCCCCGCTGCCGCGGCATTGAATTCCCCGTCGTCGCGCGTCAGACGACGATCAAGAACCATCGCGCCCAACAGACATGCGAATAGCACCAGCAGGCAGATCGCAATGAAAATCCCCAGCGCCTCCGGCGACAGCTTGGCCGCAAGATTAATCAGCAGCGCAGACGTGAGCAGCCAATAGAGCCGCTCATTGCGCGGCCGCGTAGCCGCCCATACCGGCAGTAAAGCTAACGCAGGGAACGCGTATCGCTCGTGCATTTCAGTGGGAAACAAAAAGAACGCCAACCCCAGCAATCCGGCCGCGGCGCAGCGCGCGCTTCCTCCGGGTCGCAAAGAGTAAAGTGACAGAATCACAGCCACGACGGTCGCATAGAGGGCCAGCGAAATACGCCGCCAGCTCAGCTTGAGCCAGAAGCTCGCGTCTTCGCGAACCCGCAATTCGCCGTTTGCCGCCGCCAGCACCAGCCCCATCGGAGGGTTCGTGTCCGACGCCAGCGGCGCTTCCGTGAAATACCAGATATTGAACGCGCTCTTCGATAGCTCATGATATTGCCCGACGACATTCACGTAGCTCCGTCCCAGAGCCTCGAACATGACGCCGGCCGCGCCAAACGGCGAAACAATCACGCCAAATGCGAGCGCCGCACCGAGCAGCCAGCGCCCGATTCCACGAAAGCCGCCCAGCCGATAGGTCTCGAACAGCACCAGCGGTGCGAGCGCCACGGTTTGAAACTTCGCGCCAAGCGCCGCCGCCACTAGCGCCCCGGCCACACCAAAACCGCGACGCCCCACCACCATCAAGGCTGCCAGCAGAAACGCCGTATAAACCGAATCGACCTGACCCCAAAACGCTGAGTTGTAAATAACGGCCGGATTAAACAGAAACATGCTCGCCGCGGCCAAGCCCGCGCGTGGCCCGATCCGTCGGCGCGCTTCGAAGAAAAGCATCGCTCCAATCAGCAGATCCGCGAGGCACGCGAATGCTTTGATCGCGATCCGAAAATCCTCGTCACGTGCATTGGGCCCCGCCATCGCTTCCGTAACGTGACCGCCCGCCCAAAGCATGAGCACGGACAGCGGTGGATAATCGCAGAAGCCTTCTTTATCGTAGAATCCCGCCAGGCCGTGCTGCTCAAGCCCGCGCATCCATTGCACAAAAAAACCGAGATCGGATTGGTGGCCGATGTTGGGAGAGCCAATCAGCCAGCCGCGAAGCGCCGCGCCGCCGGCAAGCGCGGCCACGAATAGCAGCGGGATCGTCCACGCACGGCGCGTCCGCGCGTTGGCGGCAGGATTTGGCGCGGGATGTCGGTCGAGCGGCTGGTCGGCCGCCGGCGAGTTTCCGCCGGTGGGATCGACTGGCGCATCAAGCGGCGCGTCGCTCATCGCTCATCGCCGCCATCGGCCGCGCCGGCGGGCCGCGAAGCAGCGCCTCCCGAAATCACAAAACGCGCATCGGCCCAGTTCACGTGATCGAAACGCTGCCCATCGCGCGTCGCGCTTGCCCGAAGCACAAGTTGCTTACCATCGTGCACCGGCAGGCGCAGCACCACCGGCTCCATGTTGCCTTTCAGCACCGGACTTTCGTAAAGCTCGCGCCCGTCGAGCGCCACCGATGCCACGACGGAGCCCTGCCCAGTGGTCTCGTCATCGATTCCCACAACCGCTTCAAACCACGCCGCGCCATCCGGCACGTTGAAAATCAGCGTGGATGGTGCATGCGTTCCAAGTCCGCCTGCATAACTCTTGCCGCGCATTTTCATGGGATGCCCATCCACCGTGCGGTCGAAGCCCAGATCGCCATAACCCTGCTGAACGGTGGTCGGTCGCAGTTTGCTCAGCGGGATGCGGCCTTCTTTGTCCGGCCGCGGCGGCGCGATTTTCGGCGCGGCCTCGCCTGCGCCGCGAATGCGAAAGATCAAATACGGTTCATTCGAGCATTGCTCGTAATCTTTGCTCGGATACGCCAGCTCAGCCAACTCGGGCGCGTTCACCAGCGCCAGCGCGAGCTTGCGATGGTCGCGGTCGCAAATCACCCATCTGGCCTTGAAGTGATCGCGAATATCTGACATGCGAACCGGCGCGGATTGCGGCTTTTCACCCGGCAATTTGGCGGGAATCGTGATCGTGCCGGGCGTCTCGGCCCGCGTCACCTTCACATAGCGACTCCACAGATCCGGCCGACGACGATTGGTGAATTCCGGGTCGAGACCGACGCAGTAATAGTTCACGCGGTCGTGATAAAACAGCACCGGGAATACGTCCCAATCGTCCGTGAACACAATGTCGCCGGCTTTCGAATTCGACTTCAGAAAGTCAGTCGCTTTGCGGATCGCCGCCAGGTCGAAATTGCAGCGCAGCGCGTCAACAACCGCTTGATAGCGCGGCGCGGCCATCGCAATTGTCGTCGCGGGAAGCAGGTATGCGATCAAAGTGACCGACGCGCTTCTCCCCAACGCTTCGCTCACGCGCAAGCCGCCGGGAATGTTTCTTCGCAGCGTGAGTATCAACGGCGGAATCGCCACGTAGAGCGCCACGAGTACGCCCCACATCCATAGTTCCGCCTTGAGGCGCTGGCCGGGAAATGGCAGACCGCCTACGGAATTACTCTTGATGCCCATCAGCGTCAGGATTGCGGCGGTCAGCAGCGCGCCCGCACCGAGAGTCACCAGGCCGCCCCAGATGCCGCGATCGCGCGCCTCAGCCAACACGCGCGTCCATACGCGAATGAGCGGAGCCAACATCAGCACGACCACAACCATCGCCCAGATGCGATACTCGCCCAATAGTCGAATGACATCGCTGCGCTGGTTGATGAAATACGATACAAAACCCGCCTGGATCGCCATGAATACGACCGCAAACCACACCAAAGACGTATTCTCTCGCAGCTGCGCTTCGAACCAACTGCGAATCGTACAGAGCACAGGCGCGGCCAAATACGCCGCGCTGAGCAGGCACAGTGGCGGCCAGTATTCGATAAAACGCCGCGCTTTGCACGTGAGAATAAGAAACGCGAACTGAAGCAGCAGCAACGCCGTGGCCCGCGCGTCCAGCGGCGGCCCCATTCTGAGCCGCGCGACCAGCGCCGATACCCACACCGTGAGCAGCGGAGCGGCCATCACAACCAGAAACCACGGATCGGTGTATGGCTTCCATTCGCGCCCGACTTCAATCGTCGGCGCCAGGCCGGTTTTGAACACCTGCGTGTAGAGAAACTCAAAAATTCCGCTGTAAGGGTACGCTGCGACGCCGATGACCCAGAATCCGGCGGTGATGAGCACCATCTTCCACGGCACATCCGCGGAGTCGCGCGGGCCGACAAAACGCGAGAATGCGTATAGCGCGACAATCACCGGGCCATACATCACGGCGCCGAGATAAAGCTGCACATACAGGAAAATGACGACGCCCGCCCAGATATAGCGGCCCAGAAACAGCATGAGCAGTGTAAGCTGCATGAACAAGAACGACGGGCCGATGGCGCGGATAAACCCGTGCCGCGAGAAAAACTGCTCCGGCAGCAACAGAAACAGCGCAATCCACAACCACGGCCACGGCACGCGCCCGGCGCGCAGCAGCAGGAAAAACACGACCATGTTCGCGCCGAGCGTGAAGCTCATCGCCCATCGCCCACCGGCCAGATAATCGCCTGTCAACCAGTTCGACGCCTGCACAAACGGCAGCAGCATTACATGAAAACCAACGTGGTGACTGACAAAATCGTCGCCCTCATTCCGCCAATAAACATATTGCAGCCACGGCAGCGTTTTGAGCAGGCCGTGCTCCGGAAGCATCGACGACATCGCGACGTGATAGTAGGAGTCATACTCCGGAACGCCGATTTCGCCCCCAAGCTGCGCGACCGAAGCCGCGTAGAAATAGTTCATGAACGCGACGCCGAGCACGAACACCGCCACGCATTCCAGCACGAGCAACGACCGCGAGTCGCTGCGATCCACCAGAATCGTCCGTCGGCTGCTCGCGCTCGGCGCGGGCGCGGAGGAGGGAATCTCGAACATGTGTTCTCGCAGGAAGGACTCTCATTGCAACCAGGCACGGACAATGCCTGATCGCAAATCTCACGCGCTGGCCACGCTTTCGCGCCCGCGACCCGTCGCGCGGATTTGGGAGTATAGCTTGAACAACTCGCGAAACGCCCGCAGGATCACTTTGAAATTAGCGCCGGTCTGCTGCCCGGCGGTGCGCGGATAGTGGTGCACGCCCATCTGCCCGATGCTGTAGCCAAGCCGCCGAGCTTTGGCGAGCATCTCGGTGTCAATCAACGCGCCAGTCGAGCACATCTCGATCTCATCGATAAAGCGCTTCGGATAAATTTTGAACGCACAATCGATGTCGCGCAGCCGGATGCTGAACAGCACGTTGACCAGCGTGCCCCAACAGAACGCGTTGATCTTTCGTTGCAGCGGATCCTGCCGGTTCATCCGATAGCAACTGACAATTTCGTATTGATCCAGCAGTGGCAGAATCTTTTCCATCTCTTCGAAGTCGAATTGCCCGTCGCCGTCGGTGTAGAAGATGAAATCCTTGCTTGCCTCGCGGAAGCCGCGGGCCAGCGCCCCGCCGTAGCCGCGATTGGGCCGATTATGCACCGCCCGCACGCGGGGGTTCTCGGCCGCGAGTTGATCGGCGATTTCTCCCGTGCGATCCTTGCTGCCGTCATTGACGATGATGACTTCGTAGTCTTCGAATAGTCTCTCGCAGGTTTTGAGCGCCGCGCGCGTCACCCGCTCCACGTTCGCTTCTTCGTTATAGCACGGATAAAATACGCTCATGCTGCGTTTGCTTTTCGCCACTGTCGTCATGTCCAAACCTCCGTCAAACTCTAGTGAGCAATCAAACTCGCGGTTTTCTATTTCGTGGCCGTCGCTCAACAGAACCGCCGCATCAGCAGCGTGATACGAACCGCGTTCAGATTGCCGGGTTGCGATCAAGCGGAATCGCCACGTTCAACCCATAAATGACGGAATTAGAGCTGTTATTATAAGACCACTATGCGCGAACGATCGAAAAAGCGAGACTCCGACCGTACGCTTGGCTTGCTGAATTGAGCGATGAATTTTGCATTTTCCCCCGGTTTCGGCGAATCTGCGCCGGAAGGATGATTGTCCATGCCCATCGAATTTCATTGCGAGCACTGCGGTAAGCATGTGCGGGCCGCCGACGAACACGCCGGCAAGACTGCGAAGTGCCCATCGTGTCATCAGCCGGTTTACGTCCCCGAACCCGTCAGCGATGAAGATGTTCTGCGAATCGCGCCGCTCGACCCACGCGACGAGCAGGAACGCTCGCGCCTGCTCCGCGAAACCGCCGATCTCACTCGAAAAATTCGCAGCGATAAGGAAACCGGCGCCGAACCCGGCCCCGCCAAGAGAGCCGCTGCCGCCTCCGACGACATCCCCACGCGCGACGTCGATGTCGAGCCGCTCATCATCGAGTACGTCAAGCTCATGGCCAAAGGCGATCTCGCCGCTGCCGAGGCGCTGGCCCGCGACATCCGCAAGCATTGGACCGCCGCGGAAGCAGTCATGCAGCGACTCACGATCGACGAGATCGGCCACCCGGCGCTGTCCTCGATTCCGCGCCCGGTATTGGTGGGTTTCTTCAAGCGATTGCGCGAAAAAAAGTAACCTAGTGTGCGCCCCAATTGTCCAATATTCTCGCGCCGTCAGGAGCGCAGATTTGCCGGGGGAAGCGAATCTGCCGATACAGGACAAGTGCCCGCCCGCACACGGGCCGGGCCGCCCCCCCAAAATCAGCCGCGAATCATTTCTCCCTATCACTTGTCACCTGTCAACTGGCTTGTGACCTGCCGCCTGGCACTTGTCGCCTGGCTTGTCGCCGGTCGCCTGGCACGTCTCTTGGCCTCCCGCGAGCAGCATCACAAACGGATCGATGTCGCGGGGAGTGCGGGCATCCTGCCCGCGCCTTTGCTCCGTTGTCTCCTTGTCCCCTTGTTCCGTTGTTTCCTTGTTACTTTCCCACCAGCAGCAGCACGAACGGATCGATGTCGAAATTGTTGACCAGCCCGTCGCGATTCATATCGCCGGGGAGAAACGGCCGCAGCGAGGTCATCATGACGTGCGCTGGCGGCCTGCCGGTCCAGGCGAACCACACGGTCCCATCGTCCTCATAAACAACCGGCACGGACACCGTGTTGACAAATCCTTGCGGCGGCTTTTCGATTTGCACTGGAATGCCCTCGTTCCGCGGCGTTCCATCAGGGGTCCAATCCGACCGATCGCCGCAAGAAAGGCTCGAAGCACCGCCGCCGACCAGACTCGGTCTACGGCGATCGCGCCTACTATTCGCACATGCGGAAAATGCTGCTGTATATTCGCGGCATCGAGCCGCACTGGCCCAACCGCGGACCCCGCACGGCAGCGGCCCGGGCCGCATTCGCTGGGTCGTCGAACGAGCCCTGAGCTGGCTGCATCAGTTCCGCCGACTGCGCGTCCGCGATGATCGTCGCCAAGACATCCACCAGGCGTTCCAGCTTGAGCTGCGCACTGGTCTGCTGGAGAAAAATAACCGCAGGGTTTTGTTAGGCGCTCTTACGGTCGCGGCTTTGTTCTGTTCTGTTTTGTTAGGCGCTGTTTGTTGCTATCCGCCGGTGAGCAATTCGACAAACGGGTCGATGTCAAAATTATTGATCTGGCCGTCGCCGTTGATGTCGGCGCGATCGCGATCACAATCCGGAAACGCCGCCGCGTAACCGGTCGGATCGATCAGCGCGAGAACAAAAGCGTCGATGTCAAAATTGTTGGCCGCTCCGCTGCAATTCAGATCACCAAGCCCTTCGCAGCCATCCGGAATGGCGTTCGCATTCAAGTCGGTGGCCGCGCCGGCCGCGATGTCGGCGGCATCGCCGATTCCGTTATCGTTGCAGTCATAATCCCCCACGCGGGCGAGATAGACGTCCTGCTCGCCGTTATACGTCGCGGAGAATGCGAGGTAGAAGCCGACGCGATCCGAGCGAATGTCGATATAGTCGCCGATCTTGTTCTGGTCAGGCCAACCGATCAGACTGTCAAACATCGGCGCGATTGTGACGGGGGCGGAGAACGTCAGTCCTCCATCCGTCGAATAGCGATATCGCACGTCAGATAGGTTCACCTGGTTGGCGGCGCGCGTGTCGTACCAAACGATATCGATGCGGCCGTTCGGCGCGACTCCCATCGTGCCGAACCACTGATACTGATTCGAGTTCTGCGGCTCGCCGGCGACTTCGATGGAGGGCGACCAGGATTGGCCGCCGTCCGTCGAGCGCGAGAATCGCAGATCGAGTATGCGCGAGCCGGGCGGATCGACCGAGCAAAGCAAGTAGAGATTGCCGTTCGTCGCCGTGTTGGACGTGTCCGCGACGATCCACGGTTGACCCATCAGCCCGCCGGGGTTGGGCGTGTTGTTGCGGAAGTAAAGAATGGCGCCGCCCAAATCGACCGTGCGCGAGAAATCCCAACTAGGCGTTTCGAGCGGATCGCGGGCATTGGTGGACTTAATCATGACAATGGCGTTGCGGTCGGCTTCCGGCCAGCCGCAGACATACACCGCGCCGTTTGAATCAATGGTCATCGTTCCCCAGTTTGGGCTGTCGAGCAGGGGTACCGGGGCTTCGACGGATTCGCCGCGATCAAACGAGCGATTGAAGCGGTCGAGCTCGCAGCAACCAGCGTAGTCCCACGCCGCGTAGAAATTGCCGCGACCGGGGCTATTGGTGTGATCCACCGCGGTCCAGGCTTTGTCGCCACCGTATGCGGGAATCGGCCCGGCAAAGGTCGCACCGCCGTCGTCGGAATAGAAAATGTCACAGAGGTACACGTCGTTGACGATGGTGAGCGAGTAATAGATGACGCGGCCGTCGGGCAGCGATTGCAGTACCGGGTCGGATCGAAACACGCCGGCGTCGAGTGGTCCGGGGTTCACCCAGTTGCGCCCTCCGTCGGGCGAGTACGCACGGCCGGCTTGTCGGAAATTCGACGAGATGGCGTCGAATTGCCGCCCACCAACGATGATGCGAAGCGGATCGGCGGGATCGACGGTGAGCGACGGTTCGTTCGCGGCGTCGCCCACGATGTTTTGGCCGGCTGCGTTGACGTTGATCTGACGGATGACGACGGGCGGTCCGCCCGCGATGCCGACATCCATCGTCCACGCCGGTGACGTGCGCTGTGGC
>JAEUIR010000469.1 GCA_016795025.1 Phycisphaerales bacterium | reverse complement strand
GCCCCCGCCAGCGAAAGCCCGGAAGGCTACATGCTCTTTGCCCGTATCGCCAAGCGTCTGGGCGAGAACGATTACATCCTGGACGAGAAGCACCGCGCCGTCTCCCTGAGCGAAGAGGGCGTCGAGAAGGTTCAGAAGGATCTTGGCATCAAGAACCTCTATAGCCCCGAGAACGTCCGCATGGTCTACCACCTGGACCAGGCGCTCAAGGCCCAGATCCTGTTCAAGCGCGACAAGGACTACGTGGTCAGCAGTGACGGCGAAGTCATCATCGTCGATGAGTTCACCGGTCGCCTGATGCACGGCCGCCGCTACAACGAAGGTCTGCACCAGGCCATCGAAGCCAAGGAAAGCGTCACCGTCCAGCAGGAAAGCATGACGCTGGCGACCATCTCGTTCCAGAATTATTTCCGCCGGTACCGGCTTTACCGAGGCCGAGGAATTCCACCAGATCTACAGCCTGGAGGTCGTCCAGATTCCCGCCAACCGCCCGGTTGCGCGCGAGGACCGTCTGGACATCATCTTCAAGACAGAGCAGGCCAAGTTCGAGGCTATTGCCGATGAGGTCAAGAAGCACCAGGAGGCCGGCCGGCCGGTGCTGATCGGCTCAGCTTCCATCCGTAAGAACGAGGAACTGAGCAAATTACTGGCCAAGCGCGGCATCGAA
>JAEUIR010000468.1 GCA_016795025.1 Phycisphaerales bacterium | reverse complement strand
ATCCCACCAACGTCATGGGCGCCAGCAAACGCATGGCGGAGCTGGTCGTGCAATCGGTCACACGGGAATTTGCCAATACGCAGTTCGTTGCGGTCCGATTCGGGAACGTGCTGGGTTCAAGTGGCTCGGTGGTGCCGCTTTTTACGGCACAGATCGAACGCGGCGGGCCGGTCACCGTCACGCACCCGGATATCGTTCGCTATTTCATGACCATTCCCGAGGCGGCTCAACTGGTGCTCCAGGCGGGTTTGATGGGTCAGTCAGGGCAAATCTTCGTGCTGGACATGGGTGAACCGGTCCGAATTGTGGAGTTGGCGCGGATGCTGATCCGCCTGTCAGGCAAGACCGAGCAGGAAATTCCTATTGTGTTCACCGGCCTGCGGCCGGGTGAAAAGCTGTATGAGGAGTTGTTGGCTGACGACGAGTCTACTGACCGAACGCCCCACCCCAAACTGCGCATAGCCCGCACCGCGGGCCAGCAGGCTGCAGACCTGGCCGCAGTGATTCGTTGGGTTTCTGCGGCCGGCCCAGCCCCGGAAGCAGCCGAAATCCGGCTGTGGATCAAGGGATACGTCCCGGAATACACGACGAGCGGCTGAACATCGGTGTAATGTGCCCATACCCAACGTAAAAAGGTCACCTTATGCTATTGTTTTCGATAGTTCTTGCC
>JAEUIR010000467.1:443-674 GCA_016795025.1 Phycisphaerales bacterium | reverse complement strand
CCCGCCCACTGCGCTGTTGCTCTTCTCGATCGCCGCGTAAATTTGCCCGAGCGTTACGTTGTACGCGCGCAGCCGCTCGGGCGTCACGTCCACCTGGTATTCCTGCGGCATCCCCCCCACGCTGCTCACCTGCGCCACGCCCGGTACCGCGTTCAACTGATACCGCACATACCAATCCTGAATCGCGCGCAACGATCCCAGGTCCTGGTTTTCGCCCTCGACGGTGTACCA
>JAEUIR010000467.1:0-433 GCA_016795025.1 Phycisphaerales bacterium | reverse complement strand
CGACGCCATTCGGTAAAAAAGTGTTCGCCAGCGCCAGCCGTTCGAGCACCCGCGTGCGCGCGAAATAAAAATCGACGGAGTCGTCGAAGATGATGTTGATCATCGAGAAGTTGAATTCGGAAGACGACCGCACCGCCTTCACGCCCGCGAGTCCCTGAAGATTCACCGACAACGGGTACGTGATCTGGTCTTCAATCTCGGCGGGACTACGCCCCATCCAATCCGTGAAGACAATGACTTGGTTTTCGGAGAGATCGGGAATCGCATCGACAGGCGTATTCAGCGTGATCCAGGCGCCGTACCCCACAATCGCCAGCCAGCAAATGATCACCACCGCTTTGTTGCGGCACGAAAACTCGATGATGCGTTCAATCACGGTGCGAGCGCTCCAGCAAGGCAGTCACTGCCAAAACTGCATGGCATATCGCAATTG
>JAEUIR010000466.1 GCA_016795025.1 Phycisphaerales bacterium | reverse complement strand
TTTCTAGTTTGAGCGTTTCTGTTATTGTATCTGTTTGTAGCGGTCTTGACATGTAAATGGCTCAATTTATCGGAGTCCAATATACTTGTGTATGTGTTCTATCGTTCTCCGGACCCCGTTTTTCCTCTCTCTCTCTCTCTCTCTCGCGCGCGCTCGTTCGCTCGTTTGCTCTTTGATCGATAGAACTTTTTTTCTTTTTTTCCTTTTGTTCTGTATTCTGTCTCTCAGTAACCACATCTAAAGATCGTACCTCTGACTGGCAAACATCGTGCATGTATGTGTATTTTTTCCTCTCTCTCTCTCTCTCTCTCTCACTCTCTCTTCTCTCGTCTCATTCGGTTATGCCATTAAGATGCTGATGCTATTTGATTCGAGGAAAAGAATAGAACTATGCCTTCTTATCGTGTTGTCTACGAAAGGACGTGCTTAGAATAGTCGGATTATGTCGATGAATACACATTTCATTGTTAGTTTTAGATGGAGGGCAATTCATCGATGAAAATTATTGGATTAATCTGGATTTTAGTTGAATGTTGTCTTGTCGCAGGAAAGTAGGTGTCTATTGCGTAGATGATCAACGAATCTTTTTCTTCTTTGAATTTTAGTATCTTTGGATTCGCTTCGTTGTTCAGTGTTTTTCCTCGGTATGGCATTTATGAATGGAAATGTTCAGCT
>JAEUIR010000465.1 GCA_016795025.1 Phycisphaerales bacterium | reverse complement strand
CTCGGCGATCCGGGCATCGTGCGCAACCGGCTGAAGATTGCGGCGGCAATCGGCAACGCGCGGGCCTATCTGGCGCTGCGCGAAGAATGCGGCAATGTCGACGTGTGGCTGTGGCAGTTTGTCGACGGAAGCCCGCGTCAGAACCGCTGGCGAAGCCTGTCCGAGGTGCCCGCCTCGACCGCAGAATCGGATGCGATGTCCAGGGCGCTGGCAAAGCGCGGTTTCAAATTCGTCGGCAGCACCATCTGTTACGCGTTCATGCAGGCGGTCGGCATGGTGAACGACCACACGACGGATTGCTTTCGCCACGCGGCGTTGCGCTGACGCGCGGCAGCCGGCCCATCACACGCGATCGGGCGCAGAGCACGCAGGCATGCGGCTCTCGGGGCATCGACCCGCGCAGACGTCCCTTCCATGCGGCTCGCGGGCCGGCATGGCGGTGCGGATCGGCCGCCGGCGGCGGCCGCACACGCACGAAGGGATGGGACGGAGGGAGGCTACAGCCTGCGTTTGCGCGCGTCGACCCGCGCATCGCGCTCGACCACGAATGCCGACGGCGCTACCAGACCGTCCTGGTACGGATGGGATGGCAGCGGATAGAGCTGAAACACCCGTTTGACATAGGCCTGGGTCTCGGCGTAGGGCGGTATGCCGCGATAGCGATCGACCGTGCCT
>JAEUIR010000464.1 GCA_016795025.1 Phycisphaerales bacterium | reverse complement strand
GAACTTCTGGACCGTCGTCGCGCAGCGCCTGGCGAACGCCGGGGTCAGCGATCAGCAAGTGCAAGTGATCTGGTTGAAGGAGGCGATGGCGGCACCGGGCACGACGCAGTTCCCGGCGCACGTCGTCGAGCTGCAGGGCTTCCTCGAGCAGATCGCGCGGAACCTGCACGACAAGTTCCCGCAGGCGCGCCTCTGCTTCCTCTCGAGCCGGAGCTACGGCGGATACTCGACCCATCCCCAGCGCACGGAGCCGCTGAGCTACGAGACCGGCTTCGCCGTGCGCGGCGCGATCGAAGCGCAGATCCAAGGCGCTCCCCTGCTCAATCACGATCCCGCGCTCGGCGCCGTGCGCTCGCCCTGGCTCGCATGGGGACCGTATCTCTGGGCCGATGGCCTGAACGCGCGCAGCGACGGTCTGCGTTGGCGCTGCGAGGATTACGTGACCGACGGAGTTCATCCCTCGGGCAGCGGTCGCCTGCAGGTCGCGGATCTACTCGAAGCGCACTGGACGACACATCCCTGCGCCGCGAGCTGGTATGTCGGTCCGCAGCGCCCCGCGCGAGCGGGCAGCTTGCTCTACGGCAATCCCTGCAACGGCGTCGCGGGCGAGCCCCGCGCGCAGACGAACACCCCGCCGACGATCGGCAACGCGAGCTTCCGCCTCGGCCTCACCAACGCCG
>JAEUIR010000463.1:197-681 GCA_016795025.1 Phycisphaerales bacterium | reverse complement strand
CACGGAGGACGTTTCAAAAGTCAGCCGGACTGTGAAGTGGCCCTCCAGGGCAATTCCGTGCCGATGCTCTGGGTCGCGATGAAGAATCCACTTCTGAGCATGATCTCCTACAGGCTTTTCTTCATCCGCGCGCGCATGCGCGCGCGAGATCGTCTCGGGCAAGCCCGAGCCCTACGGCAGAACCTATGCCTGCACAGATGCGGGATGGCGTGGAAAAGGAGGTGAGGCAATCTTGATGTGCACTGATGTTGATCGGTGGGGTCGGCGCACGCGCCGACCCATGGCGCGGGGCTTGCCCCGCGCGATGAGGAATCGTTTGCACTCGTCGTCATCCGCGCGCGCATGCGCGCGCGAGATCGGCGCGGGCGACGCCCGCGCCCCACGGCATCGAATACAGATTCGAGCACGGAGAACGTTTCAAAAGTCAGCCGGACTGTGAAGGGGCCCTCCAGGGCAATTCCGTGCCGATGCTCTGGGTCGCGAT
>JAEUIR010000463.1:0-187 GCA_016795025.1 Phycisphaerales bacterium | reverse complement strand
ATTCGGCGGCGCATGCGGCGCCGAATCGCCATGGGCACGGCTGACTTTTGAAACATCCTCCGTGCGCCGACCGGTCTCAGCGGCGCGTGCGCCGCGCCGTTATGAACTTCCGGTCGGTTCCTCATCCGCGCGCGCATGCGCGCGCGAGATCGTCTCGGGCAAGCCCGAGCCCTACGGCAGAACCTAT
>JAEUIR010000462.1 GCA_016795025.1 Phycisphaerales bacterium | reverse complement strand
CACCAACCTCGCTTGCCCAGCGGGCGGCCAGCGGGGAAATCCCCTTACAGGAGCTTACATGGATATCAGAAACGAAGTGGTCGCCGTTCTTGACGAGGTCTTGAGCCTCAAAGGCCGGGCGAGCGAGTTCGCGCTCGACACCCCCCTGCTCGGCGCAATTCCTGAACTCGATTCGATGGCGGTGGTCTCCCTGATTACCACGCTCGAAGAACATTTCGGGTTTACGGTCGAAGACGACGAGATCGACGGATCGGTGTTCGCTTCGCTGGCGACGCTGATCGACTTCGTTGAGGGCAAACTGGCCGACTGAGCATTCACCCAGGCCTTTGCCACCGGCATCCTCTCGCCGGGGAGTATGGGCGGAAAGATCGGGATCGACACAGACACTCTACGCATGCCGGTCGAACACTGAAGACACGAGAGGAGCGGTTAACGTGAAAGTCGCGTCAGCGACTCACGAATCTCCCCTCCCCCTCTTGCGGGGGAGGGGCCGGGGAAGAGGGAAACGGTCATGACTTTCATGATCGGGGGTGCCTGGAAAAGTCATGACCTTCGAATGAACACTGGAACAAGCCGCTCGTATGGAATTCGGCAGCATAGCCGTGGCAAGGCCCGCCCCGGTTCGTCACGCTGGTTCAGGCGTTATCGCTGGCTGGTCATTGCCGGCTGGCTGATCATGATG
>JAEUIR010000461.1 GCA_016795025.1 Phycisphaerales bacterium | reverse complement strand
GCAGGCATCGAGGTCGATGTTATTGGTGCCGGTCGCCGCGACTGCGACCATCTGCAAATCCGGCAGCGCGGCGATCAGTGCTGCGTCGACCGGCAGCTTGTTGACGATCGCAATCGTCGCCCCGGCGAGCCGCCCTGCGACCTGCGGCGGCAGCGTTGTCGCATGTTCGACCCAGCAATGGGGAAAATCCGGCCGGCGTACGTCGGCGATGATCGACTCGCCTTCGAGGTAGACAATTCGGTGCATGGCATTCCTCTGAAAGTCGCGTCAGTGACTCACGAATCTCCCCTCCCCACTTGCGGGGGAGGGGTCGGGGGAGAGGGAAACGGTCATGACTTTCATGATCGGGGTGTCTGGAACAGTCATGACCGTTAGTCCACAAAAGGCTTGCCGTGGCGGGTGGCAATGGCCGCCACCTTGCTGCCGAGTGCAGGATCACCGGCAAACAGCAGCAGCCCCACTTCGGCGGCGCTACAAAGGCCTTCGATTGCCGCCAGATCACCGTGCAGGATGTTGAACACGCCGCCGGGAAAAGCACTGCGTGCCGTCAGCTCGGCCAGCGCAAATGCCGCCGAAGGGGCTTTCGGACTCGGCTTGACGACTACCGTCGCTCCCGCCAGCAGTGCCGGAACGGCTCTCTGCAGGGGCCCGAGCAGGGGCGCGCGGTCATCGCTGACCACTGCC
>JAEUIR010000460.1 GCA_016795025.1 Phycisphaerales bacterium | reverse complement strand
CGTGGACCTCGAGGGCCGCACCATCGTCGTCGCCGACGACGACCCGGCGGTGCGGCGCTTCCTCGCGGGCTCGCTGCGCAGCGCCGGCGCCACGGTGATCGAGGCGGAAGACGGCGACGAGGCCCTGCGCCGCGCGCGCGAGCACGGCGCCGATCTCCTCGTGGTCGACGTGGTGATGCCGGGGCGCGACGGCGCGTCGGTCGCCCGCGCCGTGCACCACGATTGCTCGCCGTGCACCAAGCATGGCGAGAGCTTCCGCCACCGGACGGACCGCATCGGCGCTGTAGACGCCGACGAGTTGGCGGTCGACGCGCGCGGGATTTGAGAGCGGACCGAGCAGGTTGAAGATCGTGCGGCGACCGAGCGCGCGCCGCGCGGCGGCGACGTGGCGCATGGCGGGGTGGTGGTTCTGCGCAAACAGAAACGCGATACGCGCCTCGTCGAGGCAGCGCTCCAGCGTAGCGACGTCGCCGGTGAGTTTCACCCCCAGCGCCTCCAGCACATCCGCCGCCCCGGACTTCGAGGACATTGCGCGATTGCCGTGCTTGGCGACGGTCACGCCGCATCCTGCGACGACGAACGCGACCGCCGTGGAGATGTTGAGCGTGTGCGCGCCGTCGCCACCTGTCCCGCACACATCGATCGTGTCCGCTGGCGCGCGAACGGGGATCATGCGCGTCCGAAGA
>JAEUIR010000045.1 GCA_016795025.1 Phycisphaerales bacterium | reverse complement strand
GCCGACCCGCGCTTCCAGGACCTGCTGCGCGACATCGCCGAGGCGCAGACACGGGGGGTGCGGAATCGCGCCGAGGCCGAGTTCGACGCGCGGCGCAGCGCCTGGGAGGCAAGCGAAGGCAGCCGTGTCGGCGACGCGGCCATGCGCGAGGCCAAGGCGCGCGGCGCGACGATCCTTCAATCTGCGATGGCATTCGAGGACAAAGACGGTGTCATCAAAACCGGCGTCATTAAGTACGCGGGCGATACGGTTTTCAAAATGGTCGAGCGCCGCAGCTATCGCGGCGCGTTCGCGCCCGGCTTTGCGCCGATCGTTTCCAACGCGCGGCATGACGGCGTCGGTCTGGCGGCCGTCGACCACATTGTCACCAACGTCTATCTGGGTGAGATGAATTACTGGGCCCGCTGGTTCGAAGAGATCATGGGATTTTCGCAACTGACGCACTTCACCGACAAGGACATCAGCACCGAGTATAGCGCGCTGATGAGCAAGGTCATGGAAAACGGGAGCGGCAAGATCAAGCTGCCGATCAACGAGCCGGCCGAGGGCAAAAAGAAATCGCAGATCGACGAATACCTGGATTTCTATCACGGTGCGGGCGTGCAGCACGTCGCGATGAATACCAAGGACATTTGTCAGACAGTGCGCGAACTGCGCGCCCGCGACATCGATTTTTTGCGCGTGCCGGATGCTTACTACGAGGATCTGCGTGATCGCATCGGCGAAATCGACGAGGACTACGCCGAATTGAAAGAGCTGGGGATTCTGGTGGATCGCGATGAGGACGGTTATCTGCTGCAAATCTTCACGCAGCCGATGCAGGATCGTCCAACGCTGTTTTTTGAGGTGATCGAGCGGCACGGTTGCCGCGGCTTCGGCCAGGGAAATTTCAAGGCGCTGTTCGTATCGCTCGAGCGCGAGCAGGCGAAGCGCGGAAATCTGTAATCACGTGAAAGATGGCCGTCCGCGATGTGTTCATCGCGAGAACTGGTGCTGCTGAGCCCAATTCCCCTCGCCGCGGCGGCGGGGCCGCACAGACCCAGCGCAGCCGCGCTCGCGAGCAAGGCTGAATTCGGAATAGAGATTCGCATGGTTCATGCTCCAAGTTGGGTTTCTTGTTTCGAATCCGCGTGACAACCGGCGAGCCGTCAGGCCGGGCAAAACCGTTCCGGGGGGGCGCCGTCATGAGCGATTGCAGGAAGCAGGCGTCGTCTCCTTGAAAAAATCTTGAACGCCGCGCTGGTGATTTTTTGTGCACTAGGCGATGACTGCGCGTTGCGGCATAATCCGCGACTCGGGCACCACGCAAACCACCAGACGATTATCGTGCGGCGAAACATGGGCGCGACGGGTTTACATCAAAATCTGGACGGGGGAACCGACCTCCCCGCAGTCGCGCGGCATGCCGGCCGGCGGATCGTCTGGTGTGCGCTGCTGGTCGCGCATTTCGCGATCGGGTGGCTGTACACATCCATGCGGGCCGATGGTTCCGACGCGGCCTGGCACGATTTTCCGCTGGACGATTCGTGGATTCATATGGTCTACGGACGATCCCTGGCGCAGACCGGCCTGCCCGCGTATAACGATGGCGAATTGGAAGCGGGCTTCACGGCTCCGGCGTGGGTCGTCGCGTGCGCCGTCGCGCACTGGCTCTCGTGGATCACACCGCTGTCGGCCGTCAGCGCGCTGAAGCTGATCGGCATCTTAAGCGCCTGGCTGATGAGTGTTGGGGCATACGAATTGGCGCGCGCCTGGTCCGCGACGCCGGCGATGGCCTGGTTTGCCGGCATCGCGTGTGTTCTGACTCCACATCTGGTGTTCGCGCAGGTCTCCGGCATGGAAACCACGCTCGCCGCGGGTATGGCGCTATGGTCGGTCGTTTTTCTTCATCGTCATCAGTTCATGGCGGCGGGCCTGGCGTTGGCAGGCGCATACTGGGCAAGACCCGAGATGCTGCTGCTCGCGCCGCTGTTCGCGTGCGGTGTCGTCGCGGATCGCGTTTGGAACGGCAGTGCCATCCGAGCCGCTGCGCTCGGAAAGTTGTTCGCACCGCTTTTGGTTTGTGGCATGATCTGGGCGGGTTACTGCGTGTCGATCAGCGGCAGGCCGCTTCCAAACACGTTCTATACAAAAGCGCGAAACATCGAGCTAGGCGACGTGTGGGTCGTCATGCGTGAATTCGCGCTGGATGATCCGCTTCGCCTTCGCGGCGCGGCCGATGTCACCGACCCCATGTCGCTGTCCGGCGCGGGCTGGAATAATCCGCTAAGTTTCGCCGGGGTTGGCTTGGCGCTTTGGCTGGTGGGTGCGTGGCGGTTGCAACGCGACTTCAGCGCGGCGCGGCTGGTTGCGATTGTGTTTCCGGTTGTGTTTCTGATCGCGATTCCGCTCAGTCGGCAGATGTTGCCGCGGAGCGGGACGTTTTACTCGGTGGCTCGCTACGCGATTCCGGCCATGCCGTTCTTTTTTGTCGCGATTACCGTCGGGCTGGGTCAGCTATGGTCGTGGCGCGGGTCGATTCGGCCAAGGATACCCGAGGCCGCGACGGCGCGATGGTTGCCGCGCGGCTTGGCGCTGGGTTGCGTGTTGATCATGCTGATTCGCACGCCGGAGG
Organism: Phycisphaerales bacterium; assembly: GCA_016795025.1. GTDB lineage: Bacteria > Planctomycetota > Phycisphaerae > UBA1845 > Fen-1342 > JAEUIR01. The sequence continues at coordinate 21,180 of JAEUIR010000045.1, read as the reverse complement.
GGTTGTATCGAAATGCGCAGTTATTCGCGTGGAACTGCCGCAATATCAATGAGGTGCAGGTCGCGCTGGGAAAATGGGTGGCGGCCAACACCGACCCGCAGGACGCATTTTTGCTGAGCGACGCGGGAGCTTTGCGCTATTTCGGCGGGCGGCGCGCGATCGATCTGCTCGGGTTGAATTGGCATGAGTTAGCGCTGGACCGCGAGCTTCGCGTGCGGATCGGCTCCACGCCGGCTGAGTTGTCGCGCTATATGCGTGATCGCAATGCCCGCTACGTGATTTTCTTCAAGAACTTTTTTCCGCTTCTCGTGGATGATCCGGGCTTCTCGCGGCAATTCTCGCTGGTGGATCTGGCGCGAAGTCAGCGCTACACGATCTTGCCGACCGATCTCAGCACGATGTTCATCTACCGCCGCGTGAGCGAATAGCGTCGCCAACGATTCCGATATCACGCCTGCCTCGCCCAGCGGATCATTTCGCCAAGCGTCGGCGCTTTGCCGTACATCAACACACCCACGCGGAACACCTTGGCCGCGAACCAGATTGCCGCGAAGACGCCCAGCCATAAGACCACCAGCGAGGCGACGATCTGCCACACAGGCGTGTTCGGATCGGCGCAAAGCCGCAGCACCATCACGAACGGCGTGATCGGCGGAACAAAGCTGAGCGCGACCGCCAGCGGTGATTGCGGACCCTGCGTCAACGGCATCCAGAGCATCAACGGAACAATATTAAAAATCGTCATCGGCGTTGACAGGCTTTGCGCTTCTTTCAGCGTGTTGCACGCCGAACCGACCGCGCCCATGAGCGCGGCCGAAAGCAGGAACGCGGGCAGAAAGTAGAGCGCCAAATACCCGACGTTTGTGAGCGACACGCTGGAACCGAAATCGAAGTTCCTTGCGCCGATCGCGCCGAAGCCAAACCAAATGCCCATCATTAAGAGGCCGACCGCCACCGCGCCGAGAATCTTCCCGGTCATGAGCTGCATCGGGCTGATGGCCGACAGCAGCACTTCGACAATGCGCGACGATTTCTCCTCGATCAGCGAGGTCAGCAAGCCCTGGCTGATGCCCATCGTGCCCATCCACAGGAAGAACATGAACACAAACGGCGTCATCGTGCGCGCCATTTCGTTTTCTTTCTTGCTCGTGCCCGCGCGCACGTCGATGCTGTCCAAATCCACATCGCGAAGCAGCGGCATCACGCGGCTCATGTCCAGCCCGCTGTCGGCAAACCGCGCCGCCATGACCGCCGGCTTGATCAGCTCGCGAATGTCGCGATACGCCGCGATTTGCGCGTCTTTGCGCGCAAGCAGCACCGGCGCATCGGCCCGCACGGCGTCGGCCGAAATTTCGATGTATGCGTAGATTTTCTCCGCCAGCACACGCTCGCGCAATTCCTCGCGCACGCTGAGGAGCGATGCTTCGTCGGCGGCGATCGGTTCGACCACAAACGTGCGCTTTGGATTTCGTTCGTTAAACCCTGCCACCGACGCCTTCAACGCCGGCATGACGTGGCCGCCGAGGTCGACGACTGCCAGCGTTCGCTGCGGAATTTCGTCGCGCTCAGTAAGCTTCATGAATTTTTCCATGGCCATGATGATGACCACCATCAGCATGGGCACGATAATCGCGCCGATCACAAACGCTTTGGTGCGAACAGTCTCCATGAACTCGCGATACGCAACCGTCAGCGCCTTATGCATGGGCGTTCTCCCGAACCAGATTCGATCGCGGCGCGGCGTCCGGCCCGTCACGCGTGCCATCTTCCCCAACCAGGTGCACAAAAATCTCCTGCAAATTCGGTCGTTGCAACTCAAAACGCGTCAACCGAAACGCCGACACGGCCTGTGAAAGCAACGGCTGCGGATCGGTCCGTTCGGTCAGCGTCAGTCGCGCGACGCCGCCCGAAGCTTCAAACTGCTCCACGCCCGGCCAATGCTCTGCGCGGCGCATATCGTCGACACTTTCGAGAATGAGCGTGCGCGTCGCGAAGCGGCCCTTCACGTCGGCCAGCGAGCCTTCGATCAGAACGCGCCCTTTGTTGATCAACACAATGCGATCGCACAGATCCTCGGCGGTCTCCATCTGATGCGTCGAAAACAGAATCGTCACGCCCTCGCGACGCAGCTCGATGATGAGTTTTTCGAGCAGATCGCGATTCAGCGGGTCCAGGCCGGAGAACGGCTCGTCCAGAATGACGAATTCCGGCTTGTGCAGAAGCGTCGCGAGAAACTGTATTTTCTGCGACATGCCCTTCGAGAGCGCTTCGACCTTTCTGGTCTTCCAGCCTTGCAGGCCGAGTCGCTCAAGCCCTTCGTCGATCCGCTGACTGAGCGTCGCGCCGCTGAGCCCCTTAAGCTGTCCCAGATAGCGCAGCGTGGCTTCGACCGTCATCTTGCGATACAAGCCGCGTTCTTCCGGTAAATAGCCCACGCGATCTTTTACTTTCGTTGGGTCGGAAGCACCGAGCAGTTCGAGTCGTCCGGAATCCGGCATGGTGATGCCCATGACCATGCGAATGGTGGTGGTTTTGCCGGCTCCGTTCGGCCCTAAGACGCCGAGCACCTCGCCGCGGCGAACATTCAGGCTGAGGCGATCGACGGCTACAAAAGTCCCGAAGCGTTTTGTGATTTCGTGAATGCAGAGCGAATAGTCCACTTTGACGATCCTTGTGGCGCGCGGCGCATGAACGTCTGACGATGACGTGCTTATACGCGATCATGCAACGCGGCGGGATTCTAATCCTTCTGGTCTGTTTGTAGTGCGGCCTACAAACAATGACGAGATTGGAGGATCGGCGACATTCATTCGCTAAGGCGCGGTTGAGCCGCCGGTCGTCATGTCCGTGTCAACCGATGCGTGATGACGAACCCGAATGCAATCACCGCGACTACCAGCACCGCCAGCGTGATCCATTCGCGTTTTCCAAAATGGCGCATTGACGGGACCAGCGCGATGCAGGCCAACAGCGCGGCGATTACCACCACGGCGTCATAACTGGCGCGCTGCCAATAATCGCCGCCGAGATGCAGCCACATGCCGAATTCGTCGAAAGTCAGCGCCAGCCCGATGCCATATGCCAGAGTCGCGACAAACCGGGCCCGGCCGGCGGGTGGCCGCAACAGCAAATATGCACCGACGCCTGACAACAAAAATATGCCGTAGTTGAGATGGTGGACGTGCGTGCCGCCGACATAAAGATACAAATCGGGGATGGCGCGATTCATGATCAGATAAACAACCACGCGCGAGGCGATGAATGTGAGAACAAAGCTGGCGAGAATCCGCAGTGCTACGCGGCGCACGTTGGGCGATTCTGACGGCTCGTCTGAGCGAGGATTGGTCATGCGGCACCAAGAATAGCAGATGCAAATGGATTCGCGCAGCGCCGGGGGGACGCTCACGGCGGGTCGCCGCTTTCTTCTTCCGGCGGTTCCCATTCCGTGGCAAAGCTGTACAACCCCGTTTGATTCTCGCCCGGCGTCATGCGGATGAATGCGACGTGGCCGTCGAGAAAACCCAAGTTGACAGATAAGCCATCCGTATCGTGCCAAATCGCGCTATACGCCGCGCTGCCCGCAAAGTACATCTGATGATCGCCCTGCGAAATGAAGATCGACGGCGGCAGCCCAATGTCGGTCAGCCGCAGCGGCCGGCTGTAGCGCGTCCCCGGCGGACCTGCCGACCGCCGGCCGGTGGCGATGGCCGCGTTGCTGGGATAGCTGTTCCCCATGTAGTCATAGGTGGTTCGATCCTGCGATTCGGCGTCGGGCAGGCCGATCGCGCCGCGATCGGACGGACAATGAAATATCTCCGCCGCGCGATTTCCGTATGGGTCGAGGCTGAGATAGCGATTCAACTCGCGCGGGTTGCGCGGCGCGGGGCCCGGTACGGCGTAGATTTCGACTTTTCCGCCGTAGAACCATTGCACATTCCCGCCAGGCGTCATGAAAAAGTCATTATTGGATTGCAAGTACTGCTGCCACGCGGCGCCAATGTTGTGCAGATTCGCGGCGCATTTCGCTCGACGGCCGCGCTCGCGCGATTCCCGCAACCCCGGCACCAAGATTGAAATCAAAATTGCGATGATCGCGACGACGACGAGTAATTCAATCAGCGAAAATGCTCGGCCGACCAAAGAACGGCAGGCAGGCAGCAATTGGCGCAAGCGACGTTGGTGCATTGAAGCGACATCCATGTGCTTCGGCCATTATGGCCGCGCGGGCGGGTTGCTTTCAACGCGATTTTCGCCTGGATGTCGGGCGCGCACGGTTATCCTGCGGCCGATACATCGCTCAGCGCAATTTGCTCGTCGCGATGAATCGGGCGGCGGAGGCGGCGACCGACGAGCTGCTCGGCGTCAAACGGCCGCACACCATCGCCGGCCCGCTTAAACGCCAGGTCGCTGAAGCGCAGCGGTTCGCCAGCCGCGAGGTCGCGCGCGGCCACGATGCTGCGCGCGATGGCGCATTCGACCGGCAGGGCGTGCTTTTCGGCGGAACCGAGCATCGACTCAGCGCGGCGAATCGAGCGAACGAGCCGAGCAAACTGTGACGGATCGGCGCTTGCGGCGTGATCCGGTCCCGGCGCGGCGCAATCGAGTGTAAGGTGCTTTTCGATGATCCGCGCGCCGAGCGCTACGGCCGCGATCGCGGCCTCGTCCCCAAGTGTGTGATCGGAGTAGCCGATCACGCAGCGCGAATACCTGGCGCGAAGCAGTTCAATCACGCGCAGGTTCATGACGTGATCCGGCGGCGGATACGCCGAGACGCAGTGCAGAATGCTCAGCGATGGGCAGCCGGCGTCGCGAATTGTGGCGACGGCGCGGTCAATGTCGGCCAACTCGCAAGCGCCGGTGCTCAGAATCATCGGCCGATCGGTGCGCGCGGCGCGATCCAGGAACGGCGTGTGCGTTACCTCACCACTGGCGATCTTAATGACGGGAATGTTCAACTCAACGAGGCGCGCAAGGCTCGTGTCGTCGAACGGCGTCGCGAACACCGGCAGCGCTCGCGCGCGGGCGGCGTCGCATATCTCGCGCACGGCCCGCTCGTTGAGCGCGAGCGGCGCGAGCATCTCCACCTCGGCGCGGCGATAGCGCGCGCTGCATAGTTCGGCCGGCTCAAACAGTTGCAGTTTGACCGCGTCCGCGCCGCCTGCGGATGCGGCGCACACGAGATCAAGGGCTTTATCGAGCCGGCCGTCGTGGTTCACGCCCAACTCGGCGATGACGACGACACCTCGCGGGGTGCGGTGTTCGATCAGGTCATGCACCGCCGGAGAAATTGAATCCGTCACGACAGGGTCTCCACGAGCGTGGCATCCCTCGCGGACGACGCGCGCGTCAACAGGAACTCGCACAGATCCAGATCATGTCGCGCATCGATATCGATGCCGCGCTCGGCCGGCATCACATATGCGATCTCAACCGGTTGCTGATTCGTGGTGTAGTCAGACACGCGATGGATATAGATCGCACCATTGATGCGCATGAGCGGCTCATCGCCGATCATGCGCGTCAAGCGGCCATTCGAGTCCATCCGCGCGTGCCACGCGGTCGGCGCGATCGGCGAGACCGACGTGACGCGGCAGGGCGCGTGTTGCCGAAACGACCGCATGGCCGCGCGAATGTCTGCCGCGGTCCGGAGCGGCGAGGTCGGCTGGAGGATCACCAGCGCGTCATATCGCTCGTTGCGCTGCGCCAAGTATTCGAGCATCCACACGACTGCGTCGCGAGTCGGCGTGTCGTCTTCGGCCAGGTGTGCCGGGCGCAGAGCGGGACATGCCGCGCCGGCGCGCACGGCGGCTTCGGCGATCGCCTCGCAATCGGTGTTTACGTAGAGCGCGTGGAACTCGCGGCTGTTGGCCGCCGCCGCGCAGGTATGCGCGATCAGCGGCCTGCCGCTCAGTAGCGCGAGGTTTTTTCCGGGTAGGCGCTTGGAGCCGCCGCGTGCGGGAATGACGCCGACTGTTCGCATCATGCACTCCCGCGCATGACGCCGAATGAACCGCCGCGAGGCCGAATCGCTCGCTCCGCGGATTGCTCACGCCACGCGCGCGGCGCGGCCGAGAATCCACAGAGGAGTGATGCGGCCGACCAGCATGGCGGCCATGAGCCAGAGCATTCCATATTGATATTGATCGGACGGCGTGCGAATGCCGCTGGAGAGGCTCCGATCGGTTACAGCCGCCGCGAGGTCGCTGGTGAGATTGGCGCCGCCAATGGCGGACGCGGCGTCGAGCCACGCGTCGGCGAACGTCGGGATCGCCGAGAATGCGGAAGCGGTTTTTTGCTCGATGAGCAGCAAGCCCAGCGCGACAATCAGCGTGGCGAGGACAGCGAAGATCAGCGTCTGCCGCGTGATTTTGAGCCAGGCCCGGGTCGCGTCACGCCGGCCGGCCAGCCACAGCGCGAGCGCCAGCGACGCCGGCACCAGCACGCCGCCGCCCGGAGCGCCAAACACGCCTCCCAACAGCACGGCCGATCCGAGCACGAAACGCGAAGTGTCGCGATGCGGAGCGGTTTCAGAAGGAGTAATGACCGTGCCGCCGCATTGGGCCGCAATTATTGCGCGAAGCGATGCGCCGAAACCCGGGGAACCACTCGGTTCGCCCGGCTGCAATCCACCTCGCACCACGCCGCGCTCCAGGTCGGCACCGCGGCGGCCGTCGTAAACGAACAGCAGCGCGGCAAAGCACACGACGATTACGCCATACGAAAGCAGCACGCCGCCGACGCCTTTATACGTCACTCCCAGCGCCGCGATGCGCCGCGCGAACAACAACGCAAACCAACCACAGCCGCCAATTGCCGCAAAAATGGCAGTGACTGCCGCCGCGCCGCCCTCCGCGACGCGCGCCGAGCCGAGCGACAACAGCGCAGTCCACGACGCTTGTGTCGATGCCGCCCCAACTCGTTGGTCGGGTGGCATGCACAGCGCGATGATTAAGCCCGTCACCGCAATCCACGCGACGATCCCCGCGATCGTGGTTCCTCGCGCGCCGCGCGCGCCCGCCCGTGGCAGGCAGCAACTTAGCGCCGTCAGATAACCGGCGGTCGAGAGCACGCCGATGATCAGCACGACGAACTCGCCGAAACTCGTCAGATCGTCCGTCCAGCGATGTGTCGCGAGGCCGCAGCCCGTTGCAGCGCTCACCGAATCAAACGCACATTCCCAACCGTGCAGCGCCCAGTAAAAGCGCATATCCGGACGAGCTTCGATCGTCATCGCGGCTTCGCAGCTAAGCAGCACAGCGCCGATCGCGCCCAGGCTCAGCACGAACAGCGCGTATGCAACGTACGGCCGGCGCAGCAAGCTCATGCGCCAGGTCCGAGCGCGTCGCGCCAGCGCCGCAGCAACTCGATCGCCGTGGTCGCATCCAATCGCGACACGTCCACTCCGCGCAAATCGCGTACGATCGCCTCTTCCGGCTCTTCGAACAAACGAAGCTGGCGATGACGGCGACGCTGCGCAGCCGCCAGCACCGGCCGCTGCGACTCACGCGAGAATGTCCGCTCCAATTCGAGCAGCACGGCCGACGCTCGCTCCAGCACCGCACGCGGCACGCCCGCCAGCTTTGCGACGTGCAAACCGTAGCTGCGGTCGGCCGCCCCGGCCACGATGCGATGTAGAAATACAATGGAATCTTCAAACTCGCGCACCGCGACGTTGAGATTCACCACGCCCTCGACCAATTCGGCGAGTTCGGTCAGCTCGTGATAGTGCGTCGCAAACAGGGCGCGGCAACCCACGCGCAGCGCCAAATGCTCGCTAATCGCCCAAGCCAGCGAAAGCCCGTCAAACGTGCTGGTTCCTCGCCCGATTTCGTCAAGAATCACCAGGCTGTCGCTCGTCGCGTTATGCACAATATTCGCGGTTTCGAGCATTTCGACCATGAATGTCGATTGGCCGCGGGCCAGTTCGTCCGCCGCGCCGACGCGCGTGAAGATGCGGTCGATCAATCCGAGCCGCATGCTCTCCGCCGGAACCCAGCAGCCGCAATGTGCCAGCAGCGCCAGCGAAGCGACCTGGCGAATATACGTGCTCTTGCCGGCCATGTTCGGCCCGGTGATGAGCGCCAGCGTGCCGCGCGGCAGTGTGGACGATGCGTTGGGCGATTCGCCATCCTCGCCGCCGCGTGCCAGCAAGCGCGTGTCGTTCGGCACAAAAGCGCTGCCCAGCGACGACTCGACGGCCGGGTGTCGCCCTCCGCCGATCTCAAGCAGCGGCGCAGCGACAAATTCCGGTCGGCAGTAGCCGCGACGAAGCGCGAGCTCTGCCCAGCCCGCGAGAATGTCGATTTCCGCCAGGGCATTTGCCGCGGCCGCCAGCGCCGCGAGATGTTCCGCGGCCCGGTCGCGAAGCTGCAGGAATAGCTGATATTCCATTTCGTTCGCGCGCGACTCTGCCGTTAGCACTTCGCCTTCGTAGCGGCGGAGGGCTTCGGTTGTGTATCGTTCGGCGTTTTTCACCGTCTGCCGCCGCAGATAATCCGCCGGGACTCGGTCGCGATGCGTATTCGTGATCTCGATGTAAAACCCGAACACGCGGTTGTACGCCACTTTCAGCGATGGAATCCCGGTCCGCTGGGCCTCGGACACTTGATAGTCAGCGAGCCATTGTCGGCCGTCGAAATGAATGGCCCGCAGCCGATCCAACTCCGCGTCGATGCCATCCGCGATGAGGCCCCCTTCGCGAATGCCAAGCGGTGCATCAGCCCGCAGAATGCGCGTCAGCTCCTCCGCGAGCGAGTCCAGGCCGTCGAGCGCGGCCATCGTTGTTTGCGCGTCGCCGTGCGGCAGGATGTCAAGAATGGCGCGAATCTCCGCGAACAGCAGCAAACCGTCGCCGAGCGCCCGCAATTCGCGCGGCGTCGTCCGCTGGACGCCGATGCGCCCCACCGTTCGACCGATATCGGGAAGTTTGCCGAGGATCACGCGCAGCGCTTCGGCAAGATCCGGGTTGTCGCGCAACGCCCCGACCAGCCGTTGCCGGCGCTCGATGTCATCGCGATCGCGCAGCGGATAACACAGCCATTGTCGCAGCAGTCGCGCGCCCATCGCGCTGCGCGTCGCGTCCACGGCCGCCAGCAGGGAGCCTTCGCGCGACCCGCTGCGCAGAGTTCTCTCAATCTCGAGCGATCGCAGCGTGGTTGCGTCGAGCGTCATGACGCGATCGAGGCTGCGCCGACGCGGCGGCCGAATGTGCTGCGCCGCACCGCGCTGAGTTTCACGCACATATAACAGCAGCGCGCCCGCCGCGCAAAGAGAGTCGTCCATCGCATCGAAACCGAAGCCCTCGAGGCTCGTGATCTCGAATTGCTCGAATAGCAGTGACTGCGTCCGCTGTTCGGAAAAGTCGTCGGCCGCACGCCCTGTCGGCGCCGCGCCCACCAGCGTGCGAATCTGCTCACCCAGCGTGTGGTGCTTCAGCATCGCCGCGTCGGACAGCAATACTTCTGCCGGCGCGACCCGCGCCAGCTCATCGAGCAAACGCGTCGCATCGATCATCTGCACCGACAACTCGCCGGTGGACAACTCCAGCGCCGCCATCCCGACGCGCGACTCGCCAAAGCGAACGGCCGCGAGCACGTTCGGCCGGGCCCGATCCAGCAGCGTGTCGTCGGTGAGCGTCCCGGGCGTGACAATGCGGACGACGGCGCGCTGGATGACGCCCTTGGCTTGTTTGGGGTCTTCGATCTGCTCGCTGATGGCCACCTTCCGACCGCCTGCGACGAGCCGGCCGAGATAACTATCCAGAGCGTGATGCGGGATGCCGGCCAGCGGCGTGCGATTGCTGTCGCGGCTGGTGAGCGTGATACCGAGCAGGCGCGAGGCCTCGACGGCGTCGTCGTAGAAAAGCTCGTAAAAATCGCCCATGCGAAAGAGCAGCAGCGCATCGCCGACCTGCTGCTTTTGAACCCACCACTGGCGCATCGCCGGCGTGAGCTCTGACTCTGCGGGCGCGGCGGTCGGCGTGCGGCGATCGCCGACCGGCGGATCGGGCGGCGCGGCCGCGGACGAGTCAGTGACGATACGGGTAGCCGTGCGACTCACACCGCGACTGTAGCGGAGCATCTGCAGCGACGCTACCTCGCGATTGAGTTCGGCGGCCGCGCGAGATTGCGGCACTCGCTAATCGCTTTTTCAGCGGGCTTTCACCGGAGGGGTATTGAATCTGATATGAGCGCCATGTCGCCGAGCACTGTGCAAAGGTGGTTCATACCGAACGCCGTGTGCGTTGTGATGGGAACGTTGTTTTTGGTTATCGCGCTGTGGGGGTTCGTAGATGGGGAGCGCGTACTCATCTTTCACGTCAATGCCGCACACAATATGGTGCATTTGATCTCAGGTCTCGCGGCGCTGGCGTGCGGACTTTTCAGTCTCAAAGCCGCGATTCGATTCTGCTTGATTTTTGGCGTCGTCTACTTTTTGGTGGCGCTACTCGGATTCCTGAATGTCCCCTTGATGAACGAGGCGCTTCACCTGAACGACGCCGATGATTTTTTGCATCTCCTCGTCGCCATCATTTTCCTCGCCGCTCCCACGGTGAGTGCGGCGATTCGCGACTAAAACGACCGACGCGGGGTTCGTCGGCACAGGGAGAATGACGTGATCGCGTTCCATATTTCGCCCGTATTGAAAGTCGGCGTCCGTGCCGGTCCGAGCTACGTTCTGGCGCTGATGGCCATATCGGTAATGGGAATCGTCACCGGGTTGCACTCCGGGTGCCTGCCTCCGCCGGTTGATTCCGGCCGGGATACTCCCCCCGCCTCGGACGCAGATCGTTCGATCGCCCAGAACTCCGTGAAAATGCTCGCGGAGGGGCGCGAGACTTTTCGATTTGACACATTCGGCAGCGAGTCGTTTTGGGGTGATGCACTGAAACTTCATCAGGCGCTTGCCGGCAGCGCCAACGGTGGCGTCGGGCCGGGCGTTACGCCCAACCAGGCGCTTCAGCTCGGCCTGAAAGTGGATTCGGACATGCTGATCCCGGCGGTGATCGAATCGCTACAAAGCGGAACGCTTAATCTGGACGATCCGCTCACCACTTTGGATTTATTGCGAGCCGATGCGGTCGTGGGTGTAAAAGGATTTTTCGATCAAAATCGAACGATTACCTCAATCGGAATTCAATGCGCGTTGTGCCATTCCACTGTGGATGACGCGGTGTTGCCTGGAATCGGGCGGCGTTTGGATGGTTGGGGGAACCGCGATCTAAATGTCGGCGCGATCATTGCCATAGCGCCAGACCTCTCGGCGCTCGCCAACGTGCTGCAAGTCACTCAGGACACCGTTCGCGCCGTGGTGAATGCCTGGGGGCCGGGTAAGTTCGATGCGGAACTCACGCTGGACGGCAAGGGATTCCGGCCGGACAATCGAACGGCCGCAACGCTCATTCCGCCGGCCTTTGGTTTGGCAGGCGTCAACCTCCACACGTGGACGGGTTGGGGCTCGGTCACACACTGGAACGCCTTTGTTTCTAACCTGGAAATGCACGGGCATGGGACGTTTTTTGACCCGCGGTTGAACGATCCGGTCCGCTTTCCGGTGGCGGTGCGCGCCGGACTGCACGACGTGCGCAGCAATCCCGATCTGATCACGCCCAAACTGGCTGCATTGCACTTTTATCAACTAGCCATTGCCGCGCCAGCACCGGCCGACGGCACATTCGTCCGTGAGGCCGCGCGGCGCGGCGAAAGCCTCTTCGCGGGCAAGGCCGGATGTGCCCGCTGCCATGTGCCTCCGCTGTTCACCGAGCCCGGATGGAATATGCATACGCCGGATGAAATTGGTATCGACAGTTTTCAGGCTGACCGCTCACCGGACGGCCGATACCGCACGTCGCCTTTGAAAGGCCTGTGGACTCATCAAAAAGGCGGTTTCTATCACGATGGACGTTTCCCGACGCTGCGGGCCGTGATCGATCATTACGACGGTCATTTCGATCTGAGCCTGAGCGAAGCGGAAAAAGACGACTTGGTTCAGTATTTGCTGTCGCTGTGATGCCGCCATCATTTTGGGTTCGTCGGGACGGCCCGGCCGGTGCCTAGATCGGCTCGTCGATCGCCGCGGCCCGCGCCAGGCGGATTGCGCGCCGGCCGCGATAGCAACCCGGCGTACCGGCGAATTTTGTGCGGCCCTCGACCTGCATGATTAGAGGCATGTCAGTGGTTTTGTCGAGTTCGATCAAGTCGCCCACTTGCAGGCTGCGCAGCTCGCTGAGCTTGATGCGGGACTGGCCCAGATAGGCCGTGAGCCCCACGCTTGATCTGCGCAAGTTGCGGAGCAGGCAGCGCTGCTGGGACTCTGATGCGGCCTTCGGTCGATAGCCCAGCCACGATTGTTGCGCCAGCTTTCCAAGCACGGACTCGATCACGTTAAACGGAATGCACATGCTCATCGTGGCGGCCGAATTGCCCATTTTGATTTCATAGGTGATAAACACGACCACTTCGGTCGGCGCGACAATGTTGACCAGATGCGGGTTGCTCTCGGTTTCCATCACTTCAAACTTCGCGTCAGCGAGATTTCGCCAGGCGTCGCCGAGGTGTTCGACGGCCCGATCGATCAGTCGGCCCATCAGGCGCCACTCGATCGAGGTCAGTGGCCGTTGCGGAATCAGCGTATCGCCGCCGCCGCCGCCCAGCAGCCTGTCGATGATCGGGTATACGATGAGCGGGCTGAATTCGAGGAACATCTGCCCTTCAAGCGGGTTGGCCTGCAAAATGACGAAGCACGTTGGGTTTGGCAGCGAGTGTATGAATTCGCTGTACATGACCTGTTCGACCGCGACCACATGTACATCGACGATCGTGCGCAGATAGCCGGAGAGCGAAGCGCCAAAGCTTCGCGCAAAGTCATCGTGAATCCCACCGAGCGCGCGAATCTGATCCTTGCTGACGCGTTTCGGGCGTTTGAAGTCATACCCCGTGACATCTACATCGAATTCGTCATCCGAAGCGCTGACGGGCGTGGACATTCCGGCGCGAGCGCCATCGGCCGCCTCGCGCTTGGCGCCGGCCCCGCCGTCGGGCTGCGGAGTAATCGACGCCAATAGCGCATCGATTTCATTCTGGTCGAGAACTTCGGACATGCACACCTCGCGTTGGGGGGGGGGCGAATTTTCTCCGCTTTTCAATATCGGATGAGTTCGCGCAGGTTCATCAACACGGCATGGCGAAACCGGCTTCGTCCACATGATGGCGCAACTCAGTCGCATCCGCGCAAAGTTGCATCCGCGCAGGGCTTGCGCAGAGGCACATCCGGTAGCGGCCACGGTGATTCGCGGCTACAATCCCGCCTCGCGGTCTTGCGCGGTTTCGGTCTGCCCCGGCGATTGGCCGCGTGGCCACTCTTGGTTCGTTTAGGTGTGTTGTGCGGCCGTTTCCGCAACTGTGAGGGCGATGGCGTGAAGTTTGTGCTGGTCGATCGAATCTGTGAATTGGAGGTCGGCAAGCGCATCGTTACGCAGAAATCCGTCACGTTGGCCGAGGAATATCTAGCCGATCATTTTCCGCGGTTTCCGGTGCTGCCGGGTGTGATGATGCTGGAGGCGATGGTTCAATCCGCAGCGTGGCTGGTGCGGGCGACGCTTGATTTTGCGCCGGCGTTCGTGTTGCTAAAAGAAGCCCGCAACGTTACTTATAAGAGTTTCGTCGTACCCGGCCAAACGCTGACAATCGAGGCGGTTTGTAAAAACCTTGCCCCTGACGAGAGTGTCTTTCAAACCAGTGGCTCGCGCGATGGCGAGCCGGTGCTCAAAGGGCAACTGGTCCTGCGGCATCTAAATCTGGCCGACGTGGACCCGCAGCGGGCGGGCCTGGACGAGAAAATGCGAACGCGAATGCGCAGCCTGTATGCGCTGCTCTGGTCAGAGCAGTCTGCCGTAGGGGCCGCGGGTTCGATATAGCCGATCGAGTGGAGGTTTCCTTTGATGGCGACAATGACTCGGGACGAAATCTTCGAGAAAGTACGCGAATCGCTGGTTGAAGCACTCAGCGTGGACGATTCGGATGTCACCGAATCCGCGACGCTTACTCGCGATCTCGGCGCTGAATCCATCGACATTCTGGACATCGTTTTCCGGCTTGAAAAGGCATTTAGCATCAAGATATCTCAGGAAGAGCTGATGCCGCGCGACGTGCTCAGCAATCCGGAATACGTGGTCGGCGGAAAACTCAACTCCGCCGGAATGACCGCGCTCCGCGAGCGCGTGCCCGACGCGGATTTCTCGCAATTCGAGGCCGATCCGAAAATCGACAAAATCCTCGACGTATTCACCGTCGGCACCATCGTGAATTTCGTGCAATCCAAGCTCAACCGCGCATAGGATTGCAGTACTGTGCGATGGATATGGTTTGACAGATTCGAAGAGTTCCAACCCGGCCGAATGGCGGTCGCGGTGAAGAACGTCACGCTCGCCGAAGATCATCTGCACGATCATTTTCCGGATTTTCCGGTCATGCCCGCCAGCCTGATGATCGAGGGAATGGCCCAGACGGCCGGCATCCTCGTAGGCGAGGCCCGCAATTTCAGCGAGAAGGTCATCCTCGCAAAAATCAAGCGGGCCGTGTTCCATGAGGCCGTGCGCCCCGGAAGCAAAATCCGATACGAAGCCACGATCGAGCAATTGACTGATTCCGCAGCGTCCACTGTCGGACGCGTGTTTTGCGACGAGCGCGAGATCGGCCAGGTTGACCTGGTCTTCTCGCACATCGACCAGAACATGAGCGGGCTGCGCTTCCCCGAGGAGAATTTCGTGTTCACCGAGGAATTCATGGGCTTGCTGCGCGGCTATCGCTCGGCCAGCGATCGGGTGGCGCTGTGAACGGGCGGCGCGTCGTCATCACGGGACTGGGGCCTGTCACGCCGATTGGCGTTGGCGCGGCCGCCTTCTGGAACGCTTTGCTCGAAGGCGCAAGCGGCATTCGCCGCGTGCGGGCGTTCGATCCTGCGCGATTCGAGTCGCAGATGTGCGGCGAAATCGATGGCGTCGAGGTGGGCGCTTATGTCCCCAAGAGCTATCGCAAGGCCGCCAAGATCATGGCTCGCGACATTGTGCTCGCCATGGCCGGCGCATACGAAGCCGTCAAAGACGCGGGGCTTAAGACAAAGTGCATCGTCGAGCGGGGCGAGGCGAGCGGCCCGCCCAACGCTGACCCGACACGCGTCGGCGCGAATATCGGCGCTGGCTTGATCTGCGCGGATCTGCCGGAGCTCGCATCGGCGCTCTATAGCGCGTCTGACAATGGCGATTTCAGCCTCGCCCGCTGGGGCACTGAAGGGATGAGCAATCTCACGCCGCTTTGGTTGCTGAAGTTTCTACCCAACATGCTGGCGTGCCATGTGACCATCGTGCATGACTGTCAGGGGCCGAGCAACACCATCACATGTGGCGAGGCCAGCAGTCACCTGGCCATTGGGGAAGCGTTCCGCACGATCGCCCGCGGCGTGGCCGACGTTTGCATCTGTGGCGGAGCCGAAAGCAAGGACAACGCGATGGCGCTGTTGCGCCAGTCGCTCGGCAACCGCCTCAGCCGCCGCAACGATCAGCCGGAGCGGGCCTGCCGGCCTTTCGGTGCTGATCGCGACGGGACGGTGGTTTCCGAGGGCGGCGGACTGGTCATCCTCGAAGAACTCGAACACGCGAAAGCGCGCGGCGCGCGCATCTACGCGGAACTCGTGGGTTTTGGCGCGAGCAATGACGCCTGCTCTCCTGCCCAGCCGAGCAAGCCGCACCCGGATGGCCGCGGCACGCTGTTGGCCGCTCGAAAGGCGCTTCGCGACGCTGCGATCGACGTCGGCCAGGTGGACATGATCGGCGCGTTCGCGGCCGGCACGGTCGAGCACGACCGTTCCGAAGCGGCCGCGATCCGCGCATTGCTCGGCGACCGAACCGCGCAAGTTCCGGCGATGGCCATCAAAGGCGGATTGGGCAACAACGGCGCGGGCAGCGGCGCGATCGATTTCACGGCCGCGGTGTTGGCGATACAAAATGGCACGATTCCGGTGGCGGTCAACTCAAACCCGGTTGATCCGGTCTGTGGGCTGAAGCTCATCACCGACAAACCGGTTGACGCCCGCATCGATCACGCGTTGTCGATTGGCTACGCGCTGGGTGGCGGCCAAAACGCGGCGTTGGTTCTCCGGCGGTATCAGCAATGAACCACAGAGGCGCAGCGACACAGAGAGTAAGAGGGAAAAAGCCGGAGCGAACGCCGACGAATCGCGCAACTCCGGGAAAAATAGCGAAGAGTCGTAATCCACCATGAACGATGGAAGGTCGCGCAGACTGTCGACGGAGCATCGGCCTGCACAATTCGAAGCCGAACTTGCAGTCGCTGCTACGCCGCATTCGGTCGCGGCTCAGCGTGCGGTGCGAGCGTTGGAAAACGCCGCGGCCGAGCGAGATCCGTTCACTCAGCGTGTCATCGGATGCGCGCTGGAGGTCCATAAAGCTCTTGGCCCCGGATTACTCGAATCCGCATACGAAGCCTGCTTGTGCCACGAGTTGCGGATAAACCAGATTAAATTTGATCGCCAGGTGGAGCTGCCTGTCGTCTATAAAAAACTTCAGTTGGATGGATATTGCTGATTTTGATTGCGCTCCACGCGCAATCACTATTATTTCTTCTCTGTGTCTCCGTGCCTCTGTGGTTACGTTCTTTTCGCTCGGAAGTGAAACATGAAACGACGCGTCGTCATTACCGGCATGGGTTGGATCACGCCGCTCGGGCATGACCTCGAGAGCGTGTGGCAGAGGCTGCTCAAGGCCGAGAGCGGCGTGGCATCGACCACCATCTTCGACGCCCGCACGTTTCCAACGCAGTTTTCCGCGGAAGTGAAAGATTTCGACCTGCGAAAGTACCTCGGCCAGCGCTACGAAGAACACAAAACCGCCAGCCGCAACGCCGGCTTTGCGCTCGCCGCGGCCGAGATCGCCTGGCGCGCGGCCGGATTGAACGGCGGAGCGCAGGTCAATCCGGAGATGGTCGGCGTTTATCTCGGCGGCGGCGAAGGCCCCATTGATTTTGAGAATTTCGTCGCGGCCGCCGTCGCCGGCTGGAACCCCGAAAAGAAAGACCTCGACAGCGTCAAATGGGCTGAAGTCGCGTATCAGCGAATGAACGCCGTCCGCGAATTCGAGCAGGATCCCAACTGCGCCGCTGGACACATCGCGTACCGCTTCAACGCTCAGGGCCCGAGCTTCAACACGCTTACAGCGTGCGCGGCCAGCACACAGGCCATCGGCGAAGCCACGTGCATGATCCGCCGCGGCGACGCGGATGTCATGATCTCAGGCGGCGCGCACAGCATGATCCACCCGCTGGGGGTCACCGGCTTCAATCGCCTGACTGCGCTCTCGACCCGCAACGACTCATGCATCACCGCTTCGCGGCCGTTCGACGCCACACGCGACGGCTTTGTGCTTGGCGAGGGCGCGGGGATTCTTATCCTTGAGGAACTGGAGACGGCCAAACGCCGCGGCGCGAAGCCGCTGGCGGAAATCGTCGGCTACGGCTCGACCGCGGACGCTTTTCGTGTGACTGATATTCACGAAACCGCGCGCGGCGCGAGCGCGGCGATGCGTGCGGCGCTGGCCGACGCAGGCGTCGAAATCACCGAAGTCGATTACATCTCCGCGCACGGTACGGGCACGGAGGAGAACGACAAGCTCGAAACGCTCGCGATCCGCACCGTGTTCGGCGATTTCGCGAAAAACGTGCCCGTCAGCAGCATCAAGAGCATGATGGGGCACCTCGTCGCGGCGGCCGGCGCGGTCGAATTGATCACTTGCGTGCTGGCGATTCGCGACGGTGTTCTGCCGCCGACCAGTAATTTTGCGAACCCCGATCCGAATT
The DNA here is from genome assembly GCA_016795025.1 of Phycisphaerales bacterium. Taxonomy (GTDB): domain Bacteria; phylum Planctomycetota; class Phycisphaerae; order UBA1845; family Fen-1342; genus JAEUIR01. The sequence continues at coordinate 3,313 of JAEUIR010000045.1, read as the reverse complement.
GCGATTTGGATTATGTGCCGAACGCGGCTCGCAAAAAGCCCGTCCGCGCGGCATTATCGAATAGCTTTGGTTTCGGCGGGCAGAACGATACGCTGGTGATTCGCGGTTGCAATGGCCACTAAGCTCGACTTTTGCCGTTTTCGAGACTACCGCCCGACTGACTAGCTCGGTTTTCTCGGAATTTGGACGTGCTTTCGCGATACTCCGCGTAGGCATGTTCTTCCTCGCATTGCGGTTCTTCCCCGCCCGTCGGGGCGCACGACCATTGCCGGCTGCTTGAGCGACCGGCCGTGTCACCCTCCAACCCCATCCTCGCGGCGGCGCCGCCCCGTCGTTCTCTTCTTTCCGCGGTTGAATCCGTGAGCACGTGCGTGAATTCGCACCGGCGAGGACGCGATGCTCCCCGCAGCCCGAGCACTGGCCCGGGCCGGTGGGCTGAACTGCACGCTGGCGATTCCCGGTCGCGCGAATTGACCATGTCACCGAATCTCTTATCATCGTGATTTACGCCCGAAAAGTCGCCAGGATCGTCAAATTGGCTGAGCGCCGACGATTCAAATCGAAAAGCCGCCGATCGACGGCTAGACTGTGAAAGCGCCCGGCCAACCGGGCAAACGCCCGAAAATACTTGGAGCCGGCATTTCGATGGAGTGGCTCACGACCACCACCATTCTCGAGAATCTCCGCGACTATGAGAATCGCGGCGCGTGGGATCGTTTCGCCGCGCGTTTTCGTCGGCCGATCGTTCGTTTTGCCAAGGGGATGGGATTGTCTCAGTTCGACGCCGACGACGTCGCGCAGGAAACGTTGATTGCGTTTGCTGAGGCATTTCGAAAAGGGCAATACCACCCGGACAAAGGGCGGTTGAGCCGCTGGCTCTTCGGCATCGCCTATCGCCAGGCGCTGACCGCGCGGCGCGGCGATGCGCGGCGCGCAGCGCGGCTCGTGCAGCCGTCTGACAGCACCAATTTTCTGGATGCGCTGGCCGACGAAACCGCAACCGGAATGTGGGACGCCGAGTGGGAGCAGGCGCTACTGAACGAATGCCTCGATCAGATTCGCCGTGAGGTTGATGCGATCACATTTCGCGCATTCGAACTGACCGTTCAGGAGGATATTCCTCCGGGCGACGCGGCGGAAACTCTCGGCGTGCCGATCAAAACGGTTTACAACGCCAAGCACCGCATCCTCAAACGTATCCGAGAGTTGCGAGCGGAATTTGAAACGGTGGTGTAGACGGGGTTGCATGAGAAAATCGCCCGACGTTCACCCAATACTCAGCGGCGCGAAGGCTGTTCAAAAGTACAGACGCCAAACTGACCAATGACCCAGGCCGGCCTGTCGGGAGAGAATTGGTGAATTGTCCGGACATCAGCGATCTCGAGCGATTTGTTACGCAATCGCTCTCCGATCCCGACGCGCGCTCGGTTCAGGCCCATTTGTCCTCGTGCGATGATTGCCGGGGCGCGGTCGATGACGTACGTGAAAACCTCGCTGTCGCCCGCAGCGTCCGCCGCATGATGGACGATAGCGGAGTTCACCCGCTCGATCGCGCGCCGGCCGTCTTGCCTTCGGTCGAGGGATATCGCGTGCTGCGCGAAATCGGCCGCGGCGGCATGGGCGTGGTGTATGAGGCGGAGCAGCAGAATCCGCGGCGTCGCGTGGCGCTGAAAGTCACCGATCATCGCTCGCGCGGTGATTCTGAACGACTGTTCGATCGCGAAATTCGCGCGCTCGCGCGATTAAAGCACCCTGGTATCGCCGCGATTTTCGATGCGGGACAGGCTGCCGACGGCCGCTCGTTTTTCGCGATGGAGCTGGTCGAAGGCGCGAGCGTGCGCGCGTTCCTCGACGCGGCTCCCCAACTGGCGCTGCGCGACCGAGTTCAGCTCTTTCGACGAATCTGCGACGCGATCGCCTATGCACACCAGCGCGGCGTGCTGCATCGCGACATCAAGCCGGCCAATGTGCTCATTCCAACCGGCGAATTGCAACCGAAAATTCTCGACTTCGGTTTGGCGCGCGTGCTGGAGGGCGACGACGAACCTGCACGGACAATGGCCACGGAGGTGGGCCGCGTTCAAGGCACGTTACCGTATATGAGCCCGGAGCAGGCGCGCGGCGAATCCGGCGAAATCGACATGCGCAGCGATGTCTATGCGCTCGGTGTGTTGTTGTACGAAATGCTGTGTGGCACGCTTCCGCTGAAGCTCGACAAAACGCGTCTGCTCGAATCCGTTCGCATCATCTGTGAAACGCCGCCGACCCCGCCTACCACGCACAACCCCTCGCTTGATCGCGATCTTGTGACCATTCTGCTCAAGACGCTCGAAAAAAACGCGGATCGCCGCTATCCGACAGCCGCCGCGCTCCGTGACGAAATCGACCGCTATCTGGCAAATCAACCCATCGAAGCGCGGCCCCCAACATTCGGCTATCAACTCAGCAAGCTCGTCGCACGGCATCGGCTCGCCTCTGCGTTCGCCGGAACGGTGGTTGTCCTTCTCGCCGCGTTCGGGTCGGCCATGGCCTATCTCTATCAAAATGCAGAAGCCGCCCGCAAGGACGCCGCGGCAAAGGCCGAGATCGCCAACGAAAAAAGCCGCGTCGCTGGCGAGCAAAGCCGCCTCGCGCGGCAGCACGCCGACACGGCCGATCGAGAGCGAGAAAAAGCGGACGCCCAGGCGCGAACATCCCAGCGCGTCACGGATTTTCTGGTGGACTCATTTACGCTCGCGAATCCCGACGAGACCGGCGGCGAAACGCTGACCGCCCGCGAATTGCTCGATCGCGGGCGCGAAAAGCTGGAAAAGAGTCTGGCGGAGGAGCCGGCCGAGCGCGTCGCGCTGGTGGAGGCGATGGGGCGGGCCTACCTCGGATTGGGAGCGCGCGAGCGCGCCGAGCCGCTGCTCGAAGAGGCCCTTCGGCTATACGAATCGCTCGACGGGCCCGACGCGCTCAGCACTGCGAACGCGCTGGAGGATCTGGCACAACTTCGCGGCCTTCAGACGCGGCTCGACGACGCCGAGTCGTTATTGCAGCGCGCGCTGGAAATCCGCCGCAAACACCTGCCGCCGGATTCCCGGCCGATCGCCACCGCACTGGTGAATCTCGCGGATGTCGCCACGCAGCGAGGGCGAATGTCCGACGCCGAGCCGCTGCTCGTCGAGGCGATGGGCATCTTTGAGAAACTCGAAGGCCCCGCGACAGAGCACTATGCCGGCGGGTTGCTGGCGCTCGGAAACCTGCGGGCCGCGCAGGGCCGGATGGCGGAGGGCGAGACGTATCGGCGCAAGTCCGTGGAGACGCTGAC
>JAEUIR010000459.1 GCA_016795025.1 Phycisphaerales bacterium | reverse complement strand
GGCTGGCGGCCGAGGTCCCGCTGCCGCGCGGCGTGCGGATGGTCTGGGGCGGGCAGTACGCCTCGCTGGCCGAGGCCCGGGCCCGCCTGGCGCTGGTCGTGCCGGCGGCCCTGCTGGCGATCGTGGGGGTGCTGGTGGCGCTGTTTCGCCGCCTGCGGCCGGCCGCGATCGTGCTGACCCACGTGCCGTTCGCGTGCGTCGGTGGCATCCTCGCCCTGCACATGCGCGCGCTCCCGCTGTCGCTGTCGGCCGCGATCGGCTTCATCGCCCTGAGCGGCATCGCCGTGCTGGTCTCGCGCATCGCCGGGCTGGTCGACGAGGGCATGACGCCGCGGGACGCCGCGGCCGCGGCGGCGCGCTCGCGCCTGCGGCCGGTGCTGATGACCGCGCTGGTCGCGGCCCTCGGGTTCGTGCCGATGATGCTGGCGACCGGCACCGGCGCGGAGGTCCAGCGCCCGCTGGCGACGGTGGTCGTCGGCGGGCTGATGTCGTCGACGCTGCTGACGCTGATCGTGCTGCCGGCGCTGTACCCGTTCCTGTCCGCAGGGACAGGCGCGCGGGGGGCCGCGTGAGGATCCTGGTCGTCGAGGACGACGAGCGCCTGGTGGTGCTGCTGCAGCGGGGCCTGCGCGAGGAGGGCCACGACGTCGACGCGTGCACGACCTCGGCCGACGCGCTCGGGCAGGCGCG
>JAEUIR010000458.1 GCA_016795025.1 Phycisphaerales bacterium | reverse complement strand
CCACCGACGATCTCCTCGCGAAGGATCCGTCGAAGCTGCCGGCCGACGCGCAGCTCTATCACGAGCACTTGCTCTTCCTCGCCAGTCCCGAGCGCGATGGGCGCTTGCCGGGGACCGCGGGGATGGAATCGGCTTCGCGCTACATGGAAGAGCATTGGAAGAAGGCCGGGCTGCTGCCCGCCTTCGCCGACACGAGTGGTAAGGAGCGCAGCTCCTGGCGCCAGGCGTTCCCGCTCGGCAAGTCGCAGGAGATCGGCGCGCAGAGCCTAGCGCTCGACGGCGCGAACCTGCCGCTCGCGGCCGGCAAGGACGCGGACTTCGTGTTCCTGGGACTCGGCGGCGGCGCCAAGCTCGAGAAGGCGCCGCTCGTCTTCGTCGGCTACGGCATCGAGAAGGGCCCCGAGGAATACACGAGCTTCGCCGCCGAGGACGATCTCCAAGGCAAGGTCGCGCTCGTGCTGCGCTGGGAGCCCATGAACGAGGAGGGCAAGAGCCGCTGGGCCACCGGCCGCCAGCCTTGGAGCGGGCGCATCGGCCTGCAAGCGCGCGTGCGCGAGCTCGCGAAGCGCGGCGTCGCCGGCGTGCTCATCGTGAACACCCCGGGGGCCGCCGACCCGCGGAACGCGGAGCTGCCGGAGCCGGGCACCGGCGGACGCAAGGCCGTCGACTTCCCCGTGGCGCAGCTCTCGAC
>JAEUIR010000457.1 GCA_016795025.1 Phycisphaerales bacterium | reverse complement strand
CAATGATTTTGAAAAATATTCTTTACGATTCGTACTCGAATTATTAAATTAAGTTCATACGTCGAAAAAATATCAGGTGCAATTTTATGGACTAGTATCAAGACGATCGCTTGTTTTCAAACTTAATTCAGAACGAATTCGACTTAGATGAAGAAATCATTCTCGATTGATATTTTCTCCATATCGATTCATTCGAATTCATTTTCGAACGAGGATCACGTGCGATCTTCTTTTTTCGTTCATCGGTAGTATATCATCTCCATGAACAGAAGAGAAGGAGAGAGAGAGAGAGAGAGAGAGAGAGAGAGAGAGAGAAGGAGAAATACGTAAAGAAGCACGTGGCTAACTATATGAAGACATAAGAAATTCATCGTTATATGGCTCGTATTGCAAGAGAAGAAATGAATTTGATAGAAGTTTCGAACAAACACGAAATGAACAAAATGAAAGAGAAATACGACGAAGTTGAAAGAAATGCGCACGTGGTTGTTGAGAGTATTGCTTCTTAGAATTATACAACTTATCTTTTATAACAGATATTGCGGCTCAAATGTCCAACTGAAAGACTTGTGCTATAAATATTCTATTTCATCAATCAATTGAGTTGAGTATAATCAATGGAATTTTCAACAAAATATCAGATGGTTCGAAATGAAGGATTATCGATCGTATATCGACAGCAAAATTCCGAGA
>JAEUIR010000456.1 GCA_016795025.1 Phycisphaerales bacterium | reverse complement strand
CAAGCCCTTACAAGGAAGACTTGGAAAAGTGCGAGAGTCATGAAGGCCATCGTAGTCGCGAGGCGCAAGCTTTTGCCTTCGGTCTCATGCACCACCGCGAAACGTTGACTTTCAATTCAAAGTTGATCGATCTTGATACGTAAGAAGCCGTAGCGCATTGACAACGACAAGCAGTGTCGAGCCTTCATGAAGCACGACTGCGGCACCCAGTTTCAGCCCAATTACGGTGGCGGGAACGAGGAATGCGACCATGCTGAGACTGAACCAGAGATTCTGGCGAATGATGCGGCTCGTTTGTCGGCTAAGCCCCACAACGAAGGGGAGGTGGTTTAAGTCGTCCGACATCAATGCCACGTCAGCGGTTTCGAGGGCTACATCAGAACCGGCCGCTCCCATGGCGATTCCCACCGTGGAATGGGCCATCGCGGGAGCGTCATTCACGCCGTCGCCGACCATCGCCACACCCTCTTGTGCGCTGAGTTTCTTGATCGCCGCGACTTTGTCATCGGGCATCAGGTCGCCCCAGGCTTCATCGAGACCGACTACTTGGGCGACAGCGTTGGCGACCTGTTGATTATCACCCGAGAGCATGATCAGGCGACGGATGCCCAACTGTCGCAACCGGGCAATCACGTCCTTGGCTGCGGAGCGCGGCGTATCCATCAAACCCAAGACGCCGAGGTAAATGTCTCCAC
>JAEUIR010000455.1 GCA_016795025.1 Phycisphaerales bacterium | reverse complement strand
AAGTGACGGTTCGTGCCTGCCCGCAGAGCGAGCATAGGCGCGGGTCTTGCTTTCCGGTCGCCGCCAAGTGCCTGTCGCGCAACGAGTTTCTGTTGGTCCTCCAATCGGTCGCTGAGGCCCAGTTTGCGTGATCGATTTCAGCCGACGGCGCTTGTTTTCACTGCTGTTTGTGACGGCAGGATCTGCTGGGCATAGCGCTCCAGCGGGAAGCGGAAGACACCTCTCAGGTTGATGCCCTACAGTCGCGTCGGTGCCACCCGCCCGATGAGATCCGGCGGCACGACCTGGCGTCGGTTGGCCCAGCGCTCCAGCACGGCCTGCATCTGGTGGGTGTTCCACGCCATCACGATATTGGCCGGCAGGCTCAGCGCGTCGGCCGCCGCCCGCATCTCGTCGGCGCGCCGAGCCTGCGCGGGCCCGACACGCCCGGTGTAGATCGCCCGCTTCAGCGCATTGACCGCCTCGCCGCGGTTGAGCACCCGGCGCAGCTCGCGGCGGAAGGCTTCGTTGACGAAGTAGTCGGCCAGGAACGCCGTGCGCAGCAGCTTGCCCAGGCCGAACTCGGGATCGGGCACCTCGATCATCAGGTGGCCGCCGGCCGGCAGCACGGTCGCGGCGGCGGCGAGCTCGTCGCGCGGTTCGCGGGTGTGCTCGAGGTAGTGGGCCATGCTGACGACCTCGTACTGGCCGGCGAGCT
>JAEUIR010000454.1:308-699 GCA_016795025.1 Phycisphaerales bacterium | reverse complement strand
GGCGGTTTCCAGGATCGACGACGCGACTTTTTTCTCAAAGCCGGAGTAAACATGAAGGACGTACCAGCGCTGTGCCATGATTTTCTAAACTCTTAAATTTTTGTGCCGAGTGTCAGGATAAACTTGATCGCGCTGGAGATCACCCAGTCGGAAAACAGGAGGATCATCGACATAATGAACACCATGATGAACACGACGATCGTGGTGGTCACGGTTTCCTTGCGCGACGGCCAGCTCACCTTCAGCGTTTCCTGACGGACCTCGCGGGCGAACTGGGCGATATTCTTCGACATCTCGTGCCTTACCTTTTTCTTTTAGTGCCAGCCACGCCCCCGTTTGGGGGAATGGCAGGAGCGGAGGGACTCGAACCCCCAACCCTCGGTTTTGGAGA
>JAEUIR010000454.1:0-298 GCA_016795025.1 Phycisphaerales bacterium | reverse complement strand
TCCCCCTGCGACCCCTCGTTTCCGAAGACCGGATTTGAGAGATTCTAAATTTTGGGAGATTAACTTGACCGTTTATATATCGCAGTTCCGGCACAAATCAAAGCAAAAAACGGCGTTTTTTGACGCAGCGCCGCATGTTTCTGGAAATTCTAGGCAAATCAGCCGCGGCTGGGGGCCGCCAGAATGACGTTCACGTTGAAAAACATCTCCTGCGGCACCTCTTTGCCGTCGGGCGACGCGGTCTGCGGGTTGACGTATTTCAGCACGTCCCAGAACTGGCCGTTGTTCTGGCGGAATT
>JAEUIR010000453.1:296-699 GCA_016795025.1 Phycisphaerales bacterium | reverse complement strand
AGACTGCTGCACAAGTCCCGTGGTTCCACAACTGCCTGCTGCTGGACCGGGTTCAGGATGCCGCCACGCGTCAGTGGTACGTCGCTGCCGCCCGGCGCGAAGGCTGGTCGCGCAATATTCTCGGCCTGCAGATCGAAGGCCAGGCCCACCTGCGCCACGGCAAAGCCCAGAACAACTTCCCCGCCACGCTGCCGCCGAACGATTCCGACATGGCCGTGCAGGTTTTCAAGGACCCCTACCTGTTCGATTTTCTCGGCACCGATGCGCCGCGCCGCGAAGCCGAACTGGAACGCGGTTTGATGGAGCACATCCAGAAATTTCTGCTCGAACTCGGCCAGGGCTTCGCCTTCGTCGGCCGCCAGGTGCACCTGGAAATCGGCGACGACGACTTCTACCTCGACCT
>JAEUIR010000453.1:0-286 GCA_016795025.1 Phycisphaerales bacterium | reverse complement strand
CGTCATCGAGCTCAAGGCACGCAAGTTCGAACCCGGCGACGGCGCCCAACTCGGCATGTACATGACCGCCGTCGACCGCCTGCTCGCCCACCCGGACGACAAGCCCACCCTCGGCCTGCTGCTGGTGCGCGAAAAGAATCGGGTGCTGGTCGAATACGCCCTTGGCGGCAGCACCCAGCCGATCAGTGTCGCCGAATGGGAAACCCAATTGACGCGGGCGCTGCCGAGCGAACTCAAGGGCAGCTTGCCGAGCATCGAGGAGATTGAGGCGTAGTTGAGCGGGGAT
>JAEUIR010000452.1 GCA_016795025.1 Phycisphaerales bacterium | reverse complement strand
ACCCGCGATTGCGACGGGTCGCGGCGCACCCGGGCGGCATAGCGCATGACATAGGCGATGCAGATCGCCAGCCCGCCCAGCAGGATCACCAGCCGCAGCGCCAGCCCGTCGGTGAAGGTCACGCCCGCCGCGTTCGAGGCGATGACCGTGGCAAAGGGGTTGATCGTCGAGCCAAGCGTGCCGATCCCGGCGCCCAACAGGATGATCGCCGCGCCGGTCACCGCATCATAGCCCGCCGCGATCATCACCGGCACCAGAAGCCCGTAGAAGGCCAGCGTTTCCTCGGCCATGCCATAGGTGGTGCCGCCAACCGCGAACAGGGTCATCAAGATCGGGATCATCCAAATCTCGCGACCCTTCAGCCGGGCCATCGCGCGGCGGATGCCGTTGTCGATGGCGCCGGTGGCGTTGACGACCCCCAGAAAGCCGCCGAGAAGCAGGACGAATAGTGCCACATCGATGGCGTTGGCCGCATAGCTGTCGGGGTCATAGAAGCCCGCGACCGGGGCCATCAGGATGTCGATGAAACCCTGCGGATTGGCCTCGACCGTCTTGTAGGTGCCCGCGACCGCGATCTCGCGCCCGACGGCCTCGTTCTCCACCCGGTCGAAACGGCCGGCGGGGATGATCCAGGTCAGGCCCGCAACCAGCACGATCAGCGCGAAGAGGATCGTATAGGCAGTCGGAAAGCGGGCGGCCAA
>JAEUIR010000451.1 GCA_016795025.1 Phycisphaerales bacterium | reverse complement strand
CGCTCTTCGGCGATTGGCAGACGGGCCCCTGGCTGGGCACGGATTCCAAAGGCCGCGACCTCCTGAGTCGCATCGTGTGGGGCAGCCGCACGTCGATCGCGGTCGCGCTGCTCGCGATGCTCACGAGCCTCGTGATCGGCGTCACGTGGGGCGCCTTCGCGGGCTTCGTCGGCGGTCGCACCGATCGCGTGATGATGCGGATCCTCGATGAGCTCTACTCACTGCCGTTCATCTTCATCGTGATCTTCTTGATCACGATCCTGCAGGGCTGGAAGGACCTGTTGGAAACGCGACTGGGTTTGAACCGTGAAGCCGTGTTCTACCTGTCGATCGGCGCCGTGTACTGGCTGACGATGGCGCGCGTCGTGCGCGGCCAGGTGCTGAGCCTGCGCCACGCCGAGTTCGTCGACGCGGCGCGGCAGATGGGTGCTTCGACCGCGCGCATCTTGTTCGTGCACATCGTGCCCAACGTGTTCGGCATCATCATCGTGTACCTGACCTTGTCGATTCCGTCGGTGATGCTGTTCGAGTCGTTCCTGACCTTCCTGGGACTCGGCATCGAAGCGCCGCGCGTGTCGTGGGGACTGCTCGCGGTCGACGGCGCGGACACGATCCACCCGCTGGGCATCGATTGGTGGCTGCTCGTGTGGCCCGCGGTGGCGATGGGCACGACCTTGCTCGCGCTGAATATCTTGGGCGACG
>JAEUIR010000450.1 GCA_016795025.1 Phycisphaerales bacterium | reverse complement strand
GCAACATCCGCAAGGACGGCCGCGGCATCGTCGAGGTTGACGCTCCGGCTGCGGCGAATGTTCGGCGCATCTTCCACCTGTACGCCTACGAACCCCTGACCCTGGACGGCGTTGTTGAGCGCATCCGCGCCGAGAACCTGATCTTCCGGCCCGGCATGTCGCGCTTTCCGCGCAGCATGGTGTATGACATTTTGAAGGACCGCGCCTACATCGGTGAAGTCGAATATGGCGGCCAGTGGTATCCCGGCAAGCACGAGCCGCTCATCAATCGGCAGACGTGGGACCGCGTAGCCGCACTGCTCGACGGCGGCGTCCGCCAGAGCCACCAGCTCACCTATGCCGGCGAGTTCATGACCTGCGGGCACTGCGGGCATGTCGTGACCGGCGAGCACGTGCGCAAGAAAAACAAGCATGGCTACGGCTGCTATGTGTACTACCGCTGCTCGCAGTACCTGCGGTCCGGCCATCCGCGCGTGCGCGTGACCGAAACAGCGCTCGACGAGCAGATGCTCGCGCTGTTTGACCGCATGCGCATTCAGGATGACGGCGTGCGAGAATGGTTCCGAACGGTGCTTTTGTCGCAGACGAAAGATGCACAAACCGAGTCGGCCGCGCGGCTGGGCCGGAAGCCCTGCGCGCGTTTCTTTTGCCCCGGGCGATCTGTGCCCGCCAAGTCGGGCACATAATCCTCCGTATCGCGCG
>JAEUIR010000044.1:23616-23852 GCA_016795025.1 Phycisphaerales bacterium | reverse complement strand
CGCAGCCGCGATAAACGTAGCCCCCGCTTACCGAGCAGCCGCCGCTGGCATGCGTGTATTCATGAATCGGCGGCGCGAATGTGGGCGAATCGCATGTGCACCCGGATTGATTGTTGCATCGGGTGCCTTCCATGCAGCGCCAGCCGAAATTCAGGCCCGCCGAATCCCCCGCCGGAGCGAAATCGACCTCCTCGATCTGTCCCTGCCCGACGTCGCCAATCCAGAAATCGCCGTTC
>JAEUIR010000044.1:0-23606 GCA_016795025.1 Phycisphaerales bacterium | reverse complement strand
GGTGATGGTGTAGTCAAATATCTTGTCGAAGATCGTCTCTGGCCCGTCGCTATCTAGCAGCACGGAATGCGTGGCGGGCGTGCCCAGCGCCAGGGATTGCGCAAGCCGAGCATCCACACTTCATCCGCGCCGTCAATTCCAACGAACGGGTTGTCCGCAGGGATACCGTAATTGCGATCGGGATCGGCCGGAAAATCGTCGCGATCCACGTCGAGGCGCAGAATTTTTCCCAGCAGATCATTCGGGTTCTGGGCATGGTTGTCCGGGTCGTTGCTGGCGCCGCCGTCGCCGGTGGCGATGTGCAGATATCCATCCGGCCCAAAGCCGATCCAGCCGCCATTGTGATTCGAAAAAGGCTGATCGATTGCCAGCAATAAAACGCGCGAGTTGGGATCAGCCACATTGGGGTTCGACGACACCCGGTATTCGGCGACATATGTGTCCGGCGCGGTGTAATTCACGAAGAACCGGCCGTTGTTCGCGTAGTCAGGATGAAACGCAAGCCCAAGCAGACCCTGCTCGCCGGACTGCGAAACAGGGATGCTGAAAAATGGTGTCGCCAGCAGCGTGTTTGTCACGCGGTCGAAGATTCGAATTTGCCCCAGGCCTCCCACATATTGCTCAAGGATGAACAACCGTGTGTGGTCACCGGGCGGCGCGGTGACAAACAGCGGGCGCGTCAAGCCACTGACGACGAGGTCCGTCCCCAGCGTCGCTCCGTTTGACGCGCCCGCGCTCACGCAACCCACCACCAGGAAAGCGATAATCTGCGGCGTTCGACTGCGCATGTCGTCACTCCGTTCACGCCGCCGCATCTCGCGCACCGTTGGCGCAGTGTTGCGGTTGATCCGGCCGAGAGGTTTTCGATTGATCCAAAACGGATAGGCACGAGCGACCGACGTAAGAAGCCCGATGGGGCGGTCGCGACGCTCGGTCCATCCTACAGCGCGTATTCATTATATGCCTGCCCAGGTGGCTTCTAGCCGAACATCATCCTGGCGTAATCGGTTTTTTGTTGAATCTCGGCATGAAATCGATCTCACCAGCGGCCTTTGGATTCCCCAGGCGCGGCATTGCACGTTCTGTGCCACGCGCGATAACGTCACATCAATGACTGCCCCGCTGCTTAGTTTCGACGGCATCAGCAAACGCTTTCCGGGTGTGCAGGCGCTGTCTGACGTCTCGTTTGAAATCGCGGTGGGGGAGGTGCATGCGATCGTCGGCGAGAACGGCGCAGGAAAGAGTACGCTCGGAAAAATCGTCGCCGGCATCTACACGGCGGATGAAGGCGAGATGCGATTGAACGGGCGACGCGTGGTGTTTGCGTCGCCGCTTGAAGCGGGCGCGGCCGGCATCAGTGTCGTCCATCAGGAGCTGGCGTACTGCCCGAATCTCTCCATCGCCGAAAATCTCTTTCTGGGGCAAATGCCGGCCCGCGCCGGTTTCGTGCGAAATGCCCGCATGCGCGCCGATGCCGCGCGGATGCTCGAACGCGTGCAGCTTCGCATCGATCCCGACACGCGGATGGAACATCTCAGCACCGCGCAGGTGCAGCTTGTTCAAATCGCCATGGCGTTGGGGCGCGATGCGAAAGTCGTCATCATGGATGAACCAACGAGTTCGTTGTCGCAGGCGGAAACGCAAAGGCTTTACGAGATTGTCGGCCAGCTTCGCGCGAGCGGCGTTTCCGTGATGTACGTGTCGCATCGCATGGAGGAAATCTTCCGCCTGTCTGATCGAGTCAGCGTGCTGCGGGACGGCCGGTACGTCGGCACTGTTTCAACTCGACAATCGTCGCCGGATGAAATCGTCCGCATGATGATCGGGCGCGACGTGGCCGATTACCTATACGCGCCGCCGCCAATCGCCGATCAAGCGGAGCTTCTGCGAGTCGAGCGTTTATGCGGCGCAGGGCGTTTCCAGGACGTGTCGCTGACCGTCGCGGCGGGCGAGGTTGTGGGCATCGCGGGCCTGGTCGGCGCCGGCCGAAGCGAGTTGGCGCGGGCCATTTTCGGCGTGGATCATGTGGCTTCGGGCGCAGTTCGCCTTGAAGGCCGAGTGATTCAGGTGCGTTCGCCGCGCGACGCGATCCGCTGCGGAATCGGCTTGTTGCCGGAGGATCGCAAGCTGCAAGGACTGATTCTGTCGATGAATTGCCGCGAGAACACGTCGCTGGCGCTTCTGGATCGACTGCGGTCTGCGGGCTTTGTTCGTCGCGCCGCGGAACGCGCGGTCACGCAGGAGTACTTCGCAAAACTGCGCGTTCGAACGCCGCACATCGACGCGCCTATCGCCGGTCTGTCCGGTGGGAACCAGCAGAAAATCGCGCTGGCAAAGTGGCTGGCCCGCCAATGCCACGTGTTGATTCTCGATGAGCCCACGCGCGGAGTCGACGTCGCCGCAAAGGCGGAGATCCACCGGCTCATCGGCGATCTCGCCGCCGCGGGACACGCCGTATTGCTGATTAGTTCGGAGATGCCGGAATTGCTGGCGCTCAGTTCCCGCGTCCTGGTGATGCGCGAAGGACGCATCGTGGGCGAGCTTTCACGCGACCAGGCCACGCAGGAAGCAGTCATGAGATTGATGGCGAATGTGAGCAACCCTTCCGCCGCCGGTTGACACGCGCTTACGCCGTTTTTCGCGACCAGCGCCACTGCATCTCGCGATACAGCGAATAGCAAACCGGCAGCACGAATAACGAGAGCAGTTCGATCGACAGTCCGCCGACCGCCGGCAGCGCGATGGGAATCATCACATCCGCGCCGCGACCATCGCTGGTCAACACCGGTAGCAGCGAAAGCACCGTTGTCGCGGATGTCATCAGGCACGGCCGCACGCGCCGCGAGCCGGCCTGCACGATCGCCTCGCGAATGTCGCGCGGGCTGTTGATTTCGCGGCCGACAAACTCGTTGCGCAGATACGTCGCGAGTACGACGCCGTCATCGACAGTGACGCTGAATAGCGCCAGGAATCCGACCCACACGGCCGCGCTGAGGTTGTATGTTTGAAAATGCAGCAGATGGCGGACGTTCTCGCCGAAAACGTTGAAATCGCAGAACCACGGCTGTGCGACGAGCCATAGGCCGATGAACCCGCCCGCCCAGGCCACGGGGATGCCGGTGAAGACAATCAACGAAATCGGGACGGAGCGAAACTCCCAGTACAGCAGCAGAAACAACAGCAGAAAACTGATCGGCAGGATGATGTTCAGCCGCGCCTGAAATCGCAACTGATTCTCATAGCTTCCGGCGAAAGCGTAGCGCGTGCCGGCCGGCACCGCCAGGTCGCCGCGAACGTTTTCGAGTAGCTCGCGCGCGGCCTCGACGACCTCCACCTCCGCAAAACCGGGCCGCTTGTCAAACGTGACATACGAAACAAGAAAATTGTCCTCGCTCTTAATCATCTCGGGGCCGCGGACATATTGAATCGTCGCGATCTGCGACAGCGGAACCTGTTCGCCGCGCGTGCCTGGCGCCGCGATGCGCTCGATTTGCTCGATGTCGCCGCGGCGCTCGCGCGGATAGCGGATGCGCACCGGATAGCGCTGCCGCCCCTCGACCGTCGTCGTCGCCCGTATGCCTCCGAGCGTCACTTCGAGCGTGTCGAGCGCGTCGCGCACACTGACGCCATGACGGGCGCATCGCTCCCGGTCCAGCTCGATCTCGAGATAGGGCTTGCCGACCACACGATCCGGCGCGACCGTTTCGGCGTCGATGCCCGGCACGCGCCGTAACTGATCGGCGATGCGATAACCAAGCTGCTCGATTTCCTCCAGCTTTTGACCGTAAATCTTGACGCCCATCGACGCCCGCATGCCGCTTTGGAGCATCACGATTCGTGCGGAGATGGGTTGAAGGAATGGTGCGCCGGTCATGCCTGGAAATCGCGCCGCTTTTTCAACTTCGGACCAGATGTCCGCGGGAGAGCGGATGTGGTCGCGCCATTGGCGAATGGACTTTCCGTCACTGTCCAGCACCAGATCGCCCGTCAACGGATCGCGCTTGAATTCGCTCTTATACAGAATCACCGTTTCGATCATCGAAATCGGTGCGGGGTCGATGGCCGTCTCGGCTCGCCCGATCTTGCCGACGACGCTCTCCACTTCCGGGATCGCGCGAATGGCTCGATCCTGCTGAGATATGGCGTCGAGCGCGACGCCGATTCCTGCGTGCGGCATGAGTGACGGCATGTACAGGAATGAACCTTCGTCCAGCGGCGGAAAATACTCCCGTCCCAAGCCCGGGAAGCGATGCACACCCTCAGTCCAGAGCGCTTGATAAATGCCGGCTTCGGCTGCTTCCAGGTGCTGCGCGGGGCGTGGCAGCCACGAAAACGATTTCTCGAAACCCAGCCAGATCGTCGCTCCGAAAAGCACCAACATGACCGGAACGCTCAGAAATAAGAGCTTGTGGTCGAGGAATATCCGCAGAAAATATGGATAAAAATCGATGAAGATAATCCGTACGCTCGCCCAGACGAGATTCAGACCCAGCACGATCACCAGGTTGCGCGACAGCCCCTTGTCGGGGCCGAGCGGCATCCAATGCTGCGTCAAGGCGATCAGTACCGTTGCCATGACCGCGAGGCTGGCCAGCGACGCGCCCCACCGCAGCGCCCGCTGCGGGAGATTGGCCTCCAGAACCAGGAATAATCCATACGTCGCGGCCGCGATGCCTGCCCACCACCAGCCGTACGCGCACGCCGCGATTCCGACCGCGACAAATCCCAGCGGAGCCGCCCAGCGAAGCATGCCCGGCCGCCGCGCAAACGGCGTAAAGATGATGTGCGCCAGAGCTGGAAGAATGAGAATTGCAACAATCAACGACCCCAGCAGCGCGAACGTTTTGGTATAGGCAAGCGGCCGAAACAAGCGACCTTCGATGTCCTCCAGCGCGAACACGGGAAGAAACGCCACGACGGTCATCAGGATGGCCGTGATGACCGCGGAGCCGATTTCGCGCGTGGCGTCCCAAACGATTTCGAGCAGCGGCCGGTTCTGGCGATCCGCTTCGAGATGGCGGACGATGTTCTCGGTGAGGATGATCCCCATATCCACGAGCGTCCCGACTGCGATGGCGATTCCACCCAGGCTCATGAGATTTGAATCGACGTGGAACAGCTTCATGAGGATGAAGCACACCAGAATCGCGAGTGGAAGCGTCAGGGCGATGACCACGCAGCTTCTCAGGTGGCGCAGGAACATCAGCACCACGAACGTGGTGATTAGCACCTGCTCAACCAACGCATCCTGAAGCGTGGTGAGCGTTTCGCGGATCAGGCCGCTTCGATCATAGAATGGCACGATCCGCACTTCGGAGACTGTGCCACCCGCCAGCGTCTTTTTCGGCAGAAGCGGCGTCAACTCTGCGATGCGAGCCTGCACGCGATCGATGACGTCCTGTGGATTGCTGCCAAACCGTGCGAGCACGACGCCGCCGACCGCCTCGACGCCGTCCTTGTCCAGCATGCCGCGGCGCAGAGCGGGGGCGATGCGAACCGTCGCGACGTTTCGCACCATCAGCGGCACGTTCGCTTCGGCGCGGATAATCGTGTTTTCGATGTCTTGGACGCCGCGCAGAAATCCCTTGCCGCGCAGCACGTATTCGACGCCGTTGAATTCCAGCGTCTCCGCGCCAATGTCCAGATTCGAGCGTTGCACGGCCATCATCACATCCCCCGGCGAAACGCGGTGCGCCCGCATTGCCTCGGGGTCGATGTCGATCTGATATTCGCGAACGTAGCCGCCGACGCCGGCGACCTCACTGACGCCGGCGATCGCCTGCAATTGATAGCGCACGAACCAGTCCTGAATGCTGCGCAGCTCCATCAGGTCAAATCCGCCGTGGGTGGCTTCGAGCGTGTACCAGAAAACCTGCCCGAGCGCGGTTGCGTCCGGACCAAGACCGGGCGTCACGCCTTCCGGAAGGCGCTGACGAGCGACATCCAGCTTTTCGAGCAGGCGCGAACGGCACCAATAGAAATCGTGTTGGTCGTCAAAGATCACAAACACAATCGAAAACCCGAACATCGACGATGCCCGAATTGTCTTGACGCCCGGAGTGCCTTGTAGCGCGGTGGTCAGCGGATACGTGATTTGATCTTCGACATCCTGCGGCGAACGGCCGGGCCAGTCAGTGAACACGACCTGCTGATTCTCGCCGACATCGGGGATGGCATCGACGGGAATCGGGTCACGCGGCAACCATTGCGGGCCGCCGCGAAACGGCATCACGCTCAATCCCCAACCGATGATGCCGATGAGCAGGAGCGCGACGACGAGCTTGTTCTCAAGGAAAAAGCGCATCAAGCGTTCGATGGGGCCGGACACTAGCGGCGCAGCCGGCGGCGTCATTCGGTTTCCTTGCCGTCAGCCGCGATGAACGCCTTCGCGACCCCGCAAGAGAGCATCTCCGCGCCAAAATACGGATTGCGGACGATCTCATCAGGGGCCAGCCAGTCGGCTCCGCGATTGTCGAACGCCATCGGGCAATGCGTGCGCACAATCGGCGTTCCGAGCGTGTGCCCGAATGTCCGCAGGTATTCTCGCAGGAGTTTCGTCGTCGCAGGCAGCGCGTCGCGCAGCGATTTCAGATCGGGCTTCTCCGGCGGTTTGGCGGCGGCGAGCAGGGCGGCGCGCAGCCGCTCAAATTCGCCCGCGTCGGCGCCGCCGAGTCCGGCGGGGTTCATCTGCTCAATCGCCGTCTGAAGCTTGCCCGCCGCGGAAATCGCCGCAGGCTCAGCATCGTCGGCGAGCTTGCCGGCTAAATCGAAATACGCCTGCACAACCGACCGTGCGGCCGCGTGATAGGCCGCGTCGGATTTGTAGCGCGAAACAGGCGGCGGATCCAACGGAGTCGGAGGCGCGGACATCAAGCTCGGCTTGCCGCGCAGTTGAAGCGCCGAATCGATCAATACAGCGCCGCGCGTCGCGACCCGCTCGCCCTCCTTGAGGCCGGATTGCACCAGATACCAATCGCCGGCGCGCGGGCCGAGCTCGATCTCGCGCAGCTCGTACGATCGCGCATCGTCCTTTGCATTTTCCACGAACACGACGCCCCGCGCCCCCGTGAGCAGAACCGCGGTCACCGGAACGGCCAGCGCTTGCGTTTCGGACGGTTGCGAACTGACCAGCCCAAGCGATTCGGCGGCCACGAGCGCCATGCCGCAAAGGCCGCATTTCTCAGGCTGATCCGCGACGATCTCCTGGTGCATGGGGCATACATATTTGCCGGCCAGGGAGCGGGAAACGATTGAGCCGGCGGCACTCAACGCCGCGGTCACTTTGCCGCGCACAAACATGTTCGGCCGCAGCGACAAGTCTTCATTCGCCACGTTGACGCGCGCACGAACGGTTCGCGTTTCATCGTTCAGCACGCGATCGAGATATGCGATTTTGGCGTTCATCACCCGGCCGGGAAACGCCTCCGCCTCGAATGTCAGATCCTGCCCGACCGCCAGAAACGGCAGATCGCTTTCGTAGGCTTCAAATGTCGCCCACACATGTCGAAGATCGACCACTGTGAACAACCGTGTTCCAACTTCGACGTACATCCCTTCGAACGCCAGGCGCTCCGTCACCCAGCCCTCGCGCGGCGAGTCGATGCGCAGCTTGTCCGACAACGTTTTTTCGCGTTCGAGTCGTGCGACCTCGTCGGTTGGCACACCCCAGAGCTCCAGCTTGCGCTTGGCTGACTCGTACATCGAGGTCGCAACCAGCAGCGCGGTGGGGCTGTTGGTCGATTGGCTGCGCGTTCGCTCGACGCCGTCGAGCGCCACGAGGTATTCGCGCTGCGCGACGAGCAATTCCGGGCTGAACATCTCCGCCAGATGATCGCCTTTTCGCACCAGAACGCCGGTAAAATCGACAAATAACCGATCGAGCCGGCCGGGAACGTAACTGCTGACGTATGACACGCGCGTCTCGTCCGCGGCGACCTTGCCGACCAGGTGCAGCTCGCGCACCAGCGCGCGGCGCTCGACGACGGTCGATTCGAGGTGAGCAAGCGCGGCCGCGCGCGGCGAGAGCGAGATGGCTGTTTCGCTTTCTCCGGCGGCACCGCCGTCATCGGCCGGTATCAGGTCCATGAAACAGATTGGACAAGTGCCTTTCTTGGGCATTCGAATCTGCGGGTGCATCGAGCAGGTCCAGACAACGCTCGCTTGCGCCGCGCTCGCAGGCGACTCAGTCGCCGCCGCGCTGGGCCGAAGCGCCGCGCCGACACCGAGGCCAATGGCGATGCCCACGCACAACAGAGCGATTCCGAGGAATGATCTGACGAGCTGCATGCGCCAGTCCGATTTAGATTCTGATTCTGGTTGAGACGAAGTCGCGGGTTTCGACGGCATGGCTTCCCCGAACTAGTCTGGCGAGCCGATGAATCGTTCGCGACGCTCGGGCGCAGCCGGTTTGGCTGCATCCGCGATTGTTTCGGCGGTTTCATGCTTATGATAGACCGTGCGATGAGGATACGGAATCACAATGCCCTCTTCGTCAAACCGCTTCTTGATGCGCCGCAGCATCTCGCGCTTGACCATCCATTGTTTCAGCGGGCGCGTTCGCATCACGAAGCGAATCACGACGGATGATTCCGCCAGCGACTCGACGCCGAGCATCTCAGGGTCTTCGAGAATGATATCCCGATACGCCGGCTCGCGCCGCAACGCGCGGCCGATATCGACCAACACGTTCATCGCTCGGTCAACGTCCGACTCGTAGCTGACGCCGATGTCAAACACCGCCCGCGACCAGCCGTGCGTCATGTTGCTTACGGCATTGATCTGGCCGTTGGGGATGAAGTGCACCGTTCCGTCGATATCGCGCAGGACGGTGATGCGCAGCGTGATGTTCTCCACCAGCCCGCTCAGGTTATTGATTTTCACGACGTCGTTGATGCCATATTGATTTTCGAGCAAGATCATGAAACCACTGAAAAAATCGCGAATCAGGTTTTGCGCGCCGAGACCCACCGCCAATCCGATCACGGCCGCGCCGCCCAACAACGGTCCGACGCTCATGCCGAGTTCGGTCAGCACCATCAGCGCGCCGCCCACCAATATCGCAATGGTCGCCGCGTTATTAAACACGCCGACTAGCGTCTTCGCACGGTTTTCGAGTTCCTCGTGGCTGCCGCGGCCGCGCGACATGATGCGGATCATGTAACGTTGCGTACGGCGCACAACCCAGAGAAGCAGCGCCATCGCCAGCGCGATGCCGGCGATGCGCAAGCCCCGATCGCGGAGCCAGCGAGCGACGTTTTGGGGGTGCCAGGGGTCAGACAACTCCGCCACGAGTTTCTGTGCGGCGGCCGCTTCGCTCTGCTTTCGCGCGGCGTCCTGCAACGCGGCGATGTGCTGCGCTTGCAGGCGCTCCAGCTCTCCCTGCAAGCCATCGAGGCGATCGACGCCGCTGGCGACGTCAGCTTCGGCGTCCTGATATCGCTTGCGGGCGTCGGCGATTTTTGCCCATAGTTCGTCGAGTTCAGCCTTTGGCGCGCCATCGGCCCAGCGCCGCTGCACGTCCTCGTTTAAGGTGCGCTGCGTCTCCCGCGCGTTCGCGGCTTTCTTTTGAGCGGATTCCTGCAGCTTCTGCCCCAGCTCGATTGACTTGCGCACCGTCTCGATGCGCTGGCTGAGCGTTTGCGCGGCCTCAGTGGCCTTCGCGGCCTCGTCCTGACGAGCTGCTAGTTTCTCCTTCGCCCGGCGCACTTCTTCCGGGTCCGCGTCCGCCGCGGGAGATTGAGCGGCAGAGGGCGAGGCTGAATTTTGCGGGAGCAACACAGCCGCCGGCTGCGAAGTTGACGGTTGGGCAGGCGCGACGGCCGGTGGCGCGGCCGGTGCCGGCGTTTGCGCCGGGGGTTCGGCGGGATTTACGCTCGGGCGGGTCGTGGCCGCCTGTATTGTGGCTAATTCGCCGCGATCGCTTGCGAGTTTTGTTTCGAGCGCTGCGGCCTGCTCGCTTTGCGTGCGCCGCTCTTCGATCGCAATCTGAAAGCGTTCTCGGGCGAGGGCCCAGCGTTTTCGCAGCGCGTCGAGCTCGGGGCCGCGCGCGTCAGCTTCCGCCTCGTTGCCGCTCGCTTTCAGCTTCTCAACTTCGCGTAGCTGAATGCAAAGCTGATCGTCCAGCGCGATGAATTCGCGCTCCGCGGCGGCGAATTCACCGGCCGGGTCGTTCATTGCCGCCTGAATCTTTGCGAGTTGGGCGGCGGCTTCATCCGCCGCGCGTTGCAAGCGCGCGATGCGTTCCGGCTCGGAAAGCTCTACATCCGTTGGCGCTGAGGAATTGGGCGGCGGCGACTGGGCGAATAACGTCGGGCCGGCCAGCAGAAACGCCGCGCAGCACCAGCCGCGCAGCGCGCTCAGACGACGATTACCCTGAAGCCGGCCTTCGATCATCGCTTCATCAGCTACCGGAAAAACGCAAGCACATTTGACGTTCGTAACGCATCGGGAAACAAAGCAGGAGCGCCGCGCTAGATGCCGTTCGGCGCTCCTGCGAATTGTAGCCAGAATCCGGTGCCGGCGCGGCCGGGACTTATTCCTTCGGCGCGATGCAAACGCAGCTTGTCCCGATGGACTGGTCAGATCGCTGCCAGCTCACGTCGAACTGGCGTTTTGCTTCTGCGGATTCCGCCTGTTTTCCCTGGCCCGCGAGCGATTTCGACATGCCCAGCAGCGACCAGCCGTTATTCGGCCAACGCTTCAGATCCTCGCGGTAAACTTGTTCCGCCTCGGCGAAGCGATCGGCGCTCACCAGCACCGCGCCCAGCGTGTGCCGCACCGGCTGCACCCAGTCCGGCGGCTCCATGTATTGAAGGTCATCCTCAATCGCGACCGCATCGCGAAGCTGGCCGACCGCTTTGTCGATTTCGCCCCGGCGGAAAGCAATTTCGCCTTCGAGCATGTGGTCGGCGATGCGCAACACTTTCTCGGCGGGGTTAATCGCCATCATCGCCCCATCCGGCACGCGCTTCACCGCCGCTCGGAATTCCGCCTGCTCACGCTCCGCCGCGGCGACGTCGCCCTTTGCCGCATGCGACACCGCGCGGGCAAATCGCCAGAACGCGGTCGTGATCGGCAAAATCTCCGGCGGCGCGGGCTCCTTGAGCAAGTCATCCCATTTTCCAAACCGCATCAGCGCTTCGATGGCGATCGGCGTGTAAGGATCGACTAGCGCGGCGTTTTGCTGAACAAACTCAGCCGGCACCGACCCGAGCATTTCGCGCGCAGCCTTGATCGCCGCCGCGCTGCGTCCTTCCATCATCCCGGTGAACGCGAGAAAGTGCCTGTTGTGCGCCATGTATACGCGATAGAAACCCTGGTTCGGCGCGATTTTTCGATATTTTTCATCCGCCACAATCGCCCGCTCGTTGGCCTCCGCCGCCTGCCGCCAGCGCCCGATGCGCACGTCAATATGCGACGGCATGTGAACAAGATGGCCGGCGGCCGGCACAAGGTTTCGCAGGCGATCGGCGGCCTCGGCGGCGCGGCCAGGCGAATAGGAAGCTTCGACGGCGTGAATGTACAGGTGCAGCGCGCCGGGATGATTCGGGTTCATCTCCAATGCCCGTTCGATCACGGCCACGATCTCTTCGGTCGCGCCTTTCGGTTTGCCGTCGTGCGTCCATAGATCCCAAGGTTGCAGGTCCATCAACGATTCGGCGTAGAGCGTGGCGATATCCGCGTCATCAGGGTTCTTGCGCCACACCTCCCGCATCGCCGTGGCATATGCCTTGTCGAGCGGCGAGCGATCCTGCGGCGGCGGGTCGGCGTAGCGCTGGGCCACCGCGTCGATCAACATCTGCTCGGCCGGACGCGCGAACCGCCTTAGCCCCCCGGCGCGGCGAACCGCCTGCCACGCTTCCGCGGCGCGATCCGGCGGCAAAATCGGGTTATTGATATGAGGCCCGAGACACACCGCGACGCCCCAGGCCGCCATGGCGCACTGCGGATCAAGCCGCAGCGCTTCCTCGAATGCGCGAATCGCTTCGTCGTGATTGAACGCATACATCCACACCAGCCCTTGATCGAAATAGCGCTGAGCCATGGCGGAGCGCGTCGCGATCGCGCGATGGTGGCTGCCCATGCCCTCATACAGCGGCGGACGCTCGGAGTTCCGCTTGGCGCCGCCGGTTTGGCAACCGGAAACCAGCGCGACAAATGCCGCCAGAATCACACACGCTCGAATACGCATGAATACCTCCAAATCTCTGGTTGCGGCCGAACGCGTCTTTTGGGATGACGCTCCGTTCGACCGCCTTGTGACGACCCGAACACGGCGATATAAGCTGATGCGATATCCGCCGGTGATTTTCACGGATCGATCGGCGGAATGTAAGATGGACGCCAGGCGAAATGTCGGGATACAAGCTCACTCATCTTAAACAGCTCGAAGCCGAAAGCATATTCATCTTTCGCGAGGTCGCTGCCGAGTTCGAGCGGCCTGTGATGCTCTATTCAATCGGCAAAGACTCGGCCGTGATGCTTCACCTGGCGCTGAAGGCTTTTTATCCGGCCAAGCCGCCGTTTCCGCTATTGCACGTCGATACAACTTGGAAATTCCGCGACATGATCACGTTTCGCGACACGTTCGTGCGCGATGAGTTGAAGCTCGATTTGCTGGTGCATGTCAATGAAGAGGGGATTCGAGCGGGAATCAACCCGTTCAGCGCGGGCAGCAAAAAACACACCGACGTCATGAAGACCGAGGCGCTGCGGCAGGCGCTCAACAAGCACAAATTCGACGCGGCCTTCGGGGGCGCGCGGCGCGACGAGGAAAAATCGCGGGCCAAAGAGCGCGCCTTCTCGTTCCGCGATCGAAACCACACCTGGGATCCGAAGAATCAGCGCCCGGAACTATGGAATCTTTATAACACCGCCGTGAATTCGGGCGAGAGCATCCGCGTATTCCCTTTGTCGAATTGGACCGAGCTGGACGTCTGGCAGTACATCCATCTGGAGCGCATCCCGATCGTGCCGCTTTACTTCGCAAAGCCGCGGCCGGTGGTTTGGCGCAATGGCGTGCTGGTGATGGTCGATGACGATCGAATACCGCTGGAACCGGGCGAAACCCCCGAGACGAAGGTGGTGCGTTTTCGCACGCTGGGGTGCTACCCGCTTACCGGCGCGATCGAATCCAGCGCGACAACGTTGCCCGAGATCATCGAAGAGATGCTCCTCACTCGCCATTCGGAGCGCCAGGGCCGCGTCATTGATTACGATCAGTCGGGATCGATGGAGGAGAAGAAGCGCGAGGGTTATTTCTGATGCGTCGATTTCGAAGTTCGAAGTGCGCCAAAATCTCGGGTGCGACGGACATTCTGCCCGCCGACCGACGGAATGCCCACCCCGATTTGTCGAGGGTGATGCAACGTTCGCGGCGCGCGTTTCTACATTCTGAATTCTCCCATGTCCCACGAATTTGATCCATCCGCGATGACCATCGATCAGTACCTGGCGCAGCACGAGCGTAAGGAGTTATTGCGTTTTCTGACCTGCGGCAGCGTGGATGACGGCAAGAGCACGCTCATCGGACGGCTGTTGTTCGACACGAAGATGATCTATGAAGATCAACTTGCGGCGGTGAAGCGAGATTCGCTGCGCCACGGAACCACGCAAACCGATTTCGATCCGGCGCTGCTCACCGACGGCTTGAAGGCCGAGCGCGAGCAGGGCATCACAATCGACGTGGCATACCGGTATTTTTCAACCGCGCGCCGAAAATTCATCATCGCCGACACCCCCGGCCATGAGCAGTACACACGCAATATGGCCACGGGCGCGTCAAACTGCGATCTCGCCATCATTTTGATCGACGCGCGCAAGGGCATCATCACGCAAACGCGCCGCCACAGCTTCATCGCCGCACTGCTCGGTATTCGCCACGTCGTCGTTGCCGTCAACAAGATGGACCTCGTCGGCTATTCATCCGACGTGTTCGAGCGCATTCGAAACGATTATTCCGGCCTGGCCGCGAGACTCGAACTGCGCGATGTGACGTTCATTCCGGTGGCCGCGCTGCACGGCGACAACGTGGTCGCGCCGAGCGCGAACATGCCCTGGTATCACGGCGCGACACTGATGCACCACCTCGAAACTGTGCACATCGCGTCCGACCGCAACCTGATCGATTTTCGTTTCCCCGTGCAGCTTGTCAGCCGGCCAAACGCCGATTTTCGTGGGTTCTCTGGCACGGTCGCTTCCGGCGTCGTTCGTGTCGGCGACGAGGTCATGTCGCTCCCCTCGCGCCGCGCCAGCCGCGTCAGGTCCATCGTCACACACGGCGGCGAGCTCGATGAGGCGTTCGCGCCGATGGCCGTTACGCTTACGCTCGCCGATGAGATCGACATCAGCCGCGGCGACATGCTGGTGAGGCTCGGAAACACGCCGCACGTGAGTGATCGATTCGACGCCATGATCGTATGGATGAGCGAGACCCCGCTGGAGCCAGGCAAACGCTATCTCGTGAAGCACACGACGCGCAAGGCCTTCGGTCTGGTTTCAGCCGTGCGATATCGAATGGACATCGATTCGCTGCATCGCGTGCCGGCGGACGGCCTCAATCTCAACGAGATCGGCCGCTGTGAGATGACGTTGAACCGCCCGATCGCATGGGACGCCTACACCAAAAACCGCGCGACCGGCGCGTTCATTCTGATCGACCGGCTGACCAATGCCACGGTCGCGGCCGGGACCATTGTTGATCGCGCGGCCGCGGATGAGCCGGATTTTTGGATTGAACGCCGCTCGGCCGGTCGATTGAATCGCCGCGAAAGCGAGATAGACGCAAGTCAACGAGAATCAAAACTCGGTCATGGCGCCGCGACGATCTTACTCACCGGTTTGTCCGGCGCGGGAAAGAGCACGCTGGCCTACGCGCTGGAAAAGCGGCTGTTCGAGATGGGCGTCGCCGCATCTGTGATCGACGGGCAGAATCTGCGGCTCGGGATCAGCCGCGACCTTGGATACGACGCGGCTGATCGCTCTGAGAATTTGCGGCGCGGCGCGGAAATCGCACGAATGATGAACGACGCCGGGCTGGTGTGCATTTGCGCGTTCGTCGCCCCGAGCAATGAGCCGCGGCAGCGTGCTCGCGATGTGATCGGAGGCGAGCGATTCATCCTCGTGCATCTGAACACGCCGGTGGAACTATGTCGGCAGCGTGATCGCGAGGGCATCTATCGCGCATCCGATGCGGGCGATGTCGGCGATTTGCCGGGAGTGGCCATCGAGTATGAGCCGCCCGCCGCGGCCGATCTCGTGATACCCACGCACGAATGGCCGATTCAGCGCTGTGTCGAGTCGGTCGTCGATCTGCTGCGGAAGCGGGGCGTCATTTCGGCCTAGCGGTCCGGAGACCTTAATTTGTCGGGGAGCATCGGCGTCCCGCCGGTGCGAGACCGCGGATATACCCGCTAATTCAACTATGACAGAGCACGAGGGCTAGGGCCTTTTGCGCGGTCGTGTTACTTTCGTCGCGGAGCGCTTTTTTCCGCCGGTTGTGCGGGCGCGCCATTCGCAGGGCATGTTCTTATTGACCAGTTCGTTCAGCAGGCGACAATGAACCGCTGACATGGTGCGGCAAATTCCCGCCGTCTCCGCGGGTGGAAAATCCGAGTGCGGGCAGCGAAAGTCGCAATTGTCGGGAATCAGCGCGAGATCGATCTTCTTTTCCGGCATGTCCGTCATTTTACAGCACCTCACAAAAAAGAGCCGCGGCGGTCTGAACTGAGCCGCGACCGTGAGGGCGCGGTCGCTTCGAAACACGGTGAGGCATTTGGTAGGCCCTCTTGGCATCAAGCGCCCTATTACGATGGCGAATTCGGACCCAATCGGATTCGCCGCATTTCGCGTTGGCGTCCGCATAGCCGCTTCCTATACTAACGATGTGAATTGGGATAATTTCCTCGGCGATCTTGCCGACTGGTTTGAGCAGCGAAATCTCTTCACGCGCGACGCGTCGTGGGTCGTCGGCGTCTCGGGCGGCCCGGACTCAACGCTATTGCTCAATGCGCTCGCTCAGCTTTCCACGAATAAGAACTTGGGCTGGCGCTTGCATATCGCGCATCTTCACCACGGCATGCGGGGTGACGAAGCCGACGCCGACGCTCAATTTGTGCAGCAATTGGGCGAATCGCTCGGCCTGCCGGTCATGTCCGAGCGTCAAGACATTCGCGCCCATGTCGAGCAAAAAGGAGGCTCCACCGAGGAAGTCGCGCGCCAATATCGCTACGAATTCCTCGAACGCGTCGCGCTACGCACCGGCTCCGAGCTTGTCGCTGTCGGCCATCACGCCGACGACAACGCCGAAACCATTCTTCACCGCATCCTTCGCGGAACCGGCTTGCGCGGATTGGCCGGCATGTCCGACGCGCGGCCGATTCAACCCGGCAGCCGCATCCGGCTCATCCGTCCGTTGCTCGGCCAGCGCCGCGAACGCCTGGAAACCCTGTGTAACGAGCGCGGCCTGAAGTACCGAATCGACTCGACCAACCTCACGCGCGAATTCACGCGCGGGCGCATTCGCAATGAACTGCTTCCCCTGCTGCGCGAAACGATGAACCCCAACGTCTCCGAAGCGCTGCTGCGACTCGGCGATCAGGCCCGCTGGCTCGGTACATATCTGGAAGACGCCGCCGGCCGCACGTTCGATTCGCTTGTCGTGTCCGAGACGCCGGATCGCCTCGTGCTGAACACCACCGCACTGCTCAGCAAGCAGCGCATCATCCAGGCCGAGGTCGTGCGCCGCGCCGTCAGCATCGTCCTGGGCCGCGAGCAGGATCTGAGTTACGCGAATATTGAAAGCGTTCTGCGTCTCGCGGCTGCAATGCATAGCGGCAAGGAAATCCACGTGCCCGGGTCGGTCGTTGTTCGAAAGCGTTATGATCGCCTTGAGTTCCTGCAACGCGAAGCGGCCGAAGCCGAGTCGCTCGAAGAACTGACGCCGGTCTTTGTGCGTTTTCCCGGCGCGACGCGCATCGAGTCGCTCGGCTTCGTGCTGACGGCTGATATCTGCCCCGTCACCGATGCCGCGCTTCGCGAGCGCCGCCGAAACCTCAATCGGCACGAGGAATGGCTCGACCTTGATCGCGTTTGCCCCCCGCTAGTGGTGCGCGGGCGGCGCATCGGCGATCGTTTTACGCCCCTCGGTAACCCCGGCAGCAAGTCGCTCAGCGATTTTCTAATTGATGAAAAAGTCGATCCGCAATTACGCCCCCGCATCGGCGTTTTGTGCGATCAGGCCGGCCCGCTATGGGTGATTCCGTTGCGAATCGACGAACGCGCCAAGCTCCGGCCGACCACGATCCGCGGGCTGCGGCTGGCGCTCACGCCGCTCGTCGGCGGCAGCGACGAGAAATCATGATCGCGCGTCTTTCGCGAACGCAAGTCGCGCTCATCGTTCTGGCGTTGCTGATACGCTTAACCTGGGTCGGCGCGCAATCCGCCCGCGACGGCGGCTCACTCACGTACGACGACGAGCATTTGCACTGGCAACTCGCCACGAATCTTGTGCATCGAGGCGAATTGGTTTCAGACGACGGGCGCTACGCCGCTCGCACGCCGCTCTATCCGATTTTTCTCGCGCTGTTCGCGGGGATGGGGCCGTCCGGCGTGATCGCCGCGCGCCTCGCGCAGGCGCTGCTTTCGACGCTCACCGTCGCGATCGGCACCGCCCTCGCGGACCGCCTCGCCGGCCGCCGACCGGCGACCGTCGCGGCCACGTTCCTGTGTTTCGATCCGTTCAGCGTTTTCTTTGCGGCTCTGCTTCTGAATGAAGTGGCATTCGCCACGGTGCTCATGGGGCTGGTGGCCATGCTTCACTCCAGCCCGGCCGGCCAATTCCGCTTCGGACCCGCGCTCGGACTCGCGGCGCTCGCGGTTTCGCTCGTAATGCTTCGGCCTGAATCGATCGCATTGTTGGGGTTGTTCGCGGTCGCCGCGCTATTCCAATTGCCGAACCTCGCCTCCCCCGCGCGCATCGCGCGACTCGCGCAACTTTCCAGTAGCGCCGCGTTGCTCGTGGCCGCACTGGGCTTGTGGGGTTGGCGAAACCACACGATTTTCGGCGAATGGGTGTTTCTTTCGTGTAATGGCGGCGTCACGCTTTACGATGGTGTCGGTCCACAGGCCGACGGAAGCAGCAATCAGTCGTTTCTCCGAGAAATGCCCGAGCTTGCGAGCTTGTCAGAGCCGCAGCGTGATCGCCGCCTGACCGAGCTGGCCGCCGCGGAAATCGCGCGAGACCCCATCCGATTCGCCTGGCTCGCGTTACACAAAGTCGCGCGCACATGGAGCCTCACGCCAAACGTCGAGTCCCACCGAACCGGTGCGGCCGCAACGGTTTCGGCGCTTTACACATTAACGGTGCTATCGCTCGTCGCCGTCGGTCTCGCGCGACACTGTCGCCGTGCGCCGGCGCTCTGGTCGCTTTTGATTCCGTTGCTTTTTTCTCTGATGGTCACCGCCGTTTACATCGGGAGCGTCCGTTATCGCGTGCCGTACATGCCGTTGATGGCTGTGCTCGCAGGCTTTGCGATTGCCATCGAGTCACGTCCGCCGCGCGCCGTTCTCGATAGAATTCAACCAGCATGAGTAATTGTCTGTTTGTGCTCATTGACCCCGCGCTCGACGGCGCGACCAACATGGCCCGTGACGAGCACCTGCTTTACTCGTCGCGCTTCGTCCCGGCCGCTCTGCGCGTTTACGCCTGGTCACCGCCGACGATCAGCCTCGGCTATTTTCAGCGTTTCGCGGATGTCGGCGCTTTGCCCGCTGACGTGCGCGACTTGGCGGTGGTTCGCCGAACCACGGGCGGCGGCGCGATTCTGCACGATCGGGAGATCACCTATTGCCTCGTGGTTTCCGACGCGCTGCCCATCGCCCGCGAAGCGCCGATCGCGTTGTATCGCCTGATCCATGAACGATGGCGCAAGGTGCTTCACGCCGGCGGCGTCGCGGCCGAACTCGCCGCGGATCACCTGCCGCTGCCGACGCCACGCACCGGTCCGTTCTTTTGTTTCGAAAAGCCCGGCCGCACGGACCTGGTCATGGGCGGTGGAAAATTGCTCGGAAGCGCGCAACGCCGCATTCCCGGCCGCGTGTTGCAACACGGTTCGTTGCTGCTCGAACAGCGATTCACGTCGCACCCGGGAGTTCCGGCCGGCGCGAGCGAGCAAAAGCGAATCGAAGCGTGGATTCAGCAATTTGCGGATGGCGTCGCGGCCGACCTGAATCTCGCCCGGCAGGACGCCGGTTGGGCCTCCGACGAGCTTGTCGATATCGATGCGCGTCGTGCTCGCTACGTCGGTGAGGAATGGAACCGTCTGCGCTGATCAGAATAGCGCATAGGATCACATATGCCCCGGCAGATTTTCCTGCTTGCGTTGATTGTCGCGTTCATTTCTAACGTCTGCGCGCTTGCGGATGAGCCAAACGCCGAGCAGGCCCGCATGATCGATGAGGGCATGGTCGAAGCGCTGGATGCCGCGCTTCCGAAGCAGCGAACGCCGGACCATCTCTCCTGGCTGGCGCGCTCCGCGCGGGTTAAGGCCTCAAAAGCCCCGCTCGACGCGCGCGACGCCGCCTGGGAATCTGCGGTCGGGCGCTACCGCGCGTGGATCGCCGGCATCGACAACCAGTCCAATCTGAATCCGCAACAGCGCGCCGTGGCGCAGGCTCTCGCCCGCGTCGAACTCGCTGACGCGCATGTTTCTTACTGGGCTGCGCCGTTGCTGGATGATTTTGAGATCACCGGCGGGCGGCGCGGCGATATCCCAAAACTGACGCGCATATTGCAGGCCGCCGTCGTGGAGCATCGGGCCGCGCAGGCCGGCGTCGCCGAATTGCTCGAACGCTACGAGCGCAGCGAGGACGAATTTCTCGCGTCCGGTCTTCAACATGGTCTGTCGCGCCTGCGTCTTGACGCCCGCTATCAGTTCGGCTGGACCAGTCTTTATCTGGCGCAAACACTGACGGATCCCAAGCAGCGCGACGAACGCAGTGCCGCGCTCAAGGTCGCGGATGATGCATTCGCCTGGCTCATCGACCGCGCCGCGCAAAGCACGACGCAGCAGCGCTGCCGGCTCGGGCGGGCCATCGTCCTGCGCGAGGCCGGCCGCGCCGGCGATTCGGAGCAGCAACTTCGCGATCTGCTCTCGACCGCGACCGATTTGACGCTCCGCGCGCATTCCCGCTACGAACTGATCCGCGCGCTCGCCGCCCAGGACAAATTCGGCGAGGCCCGCGAGTCGATCTCGCAACTCGTGAACACGGACACCGCCAGGCTGCTTCCGGAGGAGCGTGGCGTTACCTATTACGTCGAGTTGGCCCGCCTTTGGGACGCGAGCATCGATCTTGTCGAAGCAGCCGCGCTGCGCCGCCGAGCCGCGCAGAGCAACGCGCGCGAGCCGCTCCTTCAACAGGCCGTAGCGAAGCGCGAACAGGGTTTGGCCAAGCTCGACAAGCTGCGCGAGCGCGGCGGCGACTGGCCCGGCGTTGCGCAGGTCTACGCACTCTCAGGCGTTGACATCCGCTCCGAACCGCGCCAGCTCGCCACCGGCGAGCTGCCCTACGTCGCTCGCGCCTTGCGCGAGGCCAGGCGCTATCGCGAAGCGCTCGTCGTTCTGGACGAGCTGGTTCATCGTGCCGGCGTTGACGCGGCCATGCTCGGCGATGCGGAATTTGAGGCTGCCCTATGCAAGTACGAGGCCGGCGAGATTTCCGAAGCCGCCGCGGATTTCGCGAAATTCGCCGGCTCCCGATCCGCTCACCCGCGCGCCGCGCAAGCTCTGACCAACGCGTTTCGGCTCTATGCCCGCATCGCCGCCGAATCGCAGGCGCCGGCCGATTACCAGAATCTGGCCGGCGTATTGATGCTGCTCGTTCAGTCTTTTCCGAAGCATCCAGACCGCGCCGAGGCGCAATGGTGGCTGCCGGTCGCCCTGCAAAAATGCGGGAAACTCAGCGAAGCGGCGACGCAGTTCGCAAATGTCCCGCAGGATCATCCGCGCTACGAAGAAGCCCGGTATCAGCGCCTCGTGTCGGAACGAATGTTGCTTGAGGCGCAGCGCGAACAAACCACCGGCGGCGAGTTTGTCAGCCGCGCTCGCAAGCTGGCCGAGCAGTTCGATCGTTATTCGCGCGAGTCGCTCGATCGTCCCGCGGCCAGTCCGGATACCGAAAAGCTCGTGCGCGAAACGTCCGCCGAGGCCTGCGTCATCGCCGCCGAATTGCTCATGTTGCAGGGTGTCGGGGACGATCGCGCCGCCGCGGCGATGTTGTCGCGTTTCGAGCGGGACTACCCAAACAGCGCGCTGTTGTCGCGCGCACTCGGTTTGCGCATCCGCGCCAATATCGGCATCGGCAAATTCGACGATGTCATCGCGTCGGTCACGCGCTTTCTCGGCGTCGCGTCGCCGGACCGGGTCGCGCCGCTGCTCGCCATCGTCACCGACGGAATTCTGAACGAACTCGACCGGCTCGACGGTGAATCGCAGTCTGACGCCGCGAGGGTGCTCGCCGCGGACGCAATCGCCGTTTTCGAGCAGATCGCCGCCTGGTGCCGCGACAACTCCGCCGAAGTCTCCGCTACCCGCACCGCCACGCGCGGCTTGGCCGAAGTCTATGTCCTCGCGGGCCGCGCTGCCGACGCCGTGCCGCTTGCGCGGTCGCTGGTGGCCGCCGATGCCCGCAACGGCGACTATCAGCGCTTGCTCGCCCTGGCCCTCGAAGGCGCGCTCACCGCGCAGTCGCCGCCAAAAGACATCGAAGCCGCACGCGACGCCTGGTCCCGGCTGCTCGCCGATGAATCGCTCAGGCAGCGCGCCCCGGATCGCTATTGGGAGGCTCGCCTCCACTTCCTTCGCACGCTGCTCCGCCTCGACCGCGGCCTCGAGGTTGTCAAAGCGATCGAGCAGGACCGCGTCTGGTCGCCCGATCTCGGCGGGCGGAGATGGCGGGCACGCTTCGAGGAACTCATGCAGCAAGCCGTCGGAAAAACATCCACAGCGCAGCCCACGGAATCTCGCGGCCGCTAGTGTTATTGCTTCATCAGCCCTCATTCGTCGGTAGCATCGGCGATTTGTCTTGGGAGCATCGGCGTCTCGCCGGTGCGAAACCACCGGCGTACCAGCTAATTCAACCGGCACAGAGCACCATGCCCAACCGGCGTCCAATCAAATCAACTGCGTTCAAGTTCGAACTGCCCGCTAGAATTCCTCAGGCGCAGCGGATTTGTCGATGTCTTGTGGGCAAACAAAATGACCGTCGTCGCCGCACTGATCTTGCTCGTGATGAACGCGCTCTGGCTCGCCCTGTTGTTCGTCGGCCTGCCGGGAACGTGGCTCATCGCGCTTTCCACCGGCCTGATCGCCTGGTGGCGCTGGGATTCTCTGCTCCCGGCCGAGCAACAGTTTATCGGGGTTTCCACGATCATCACGCTCGTTCTTCTCGCGGTTGTCGGCGAGATCGTCGAATTCGTTTCGGGCGTGGCGGGCGCACGGGCCGGCGGCGCGAGCAAGACCGGCGCATTCGCCGCGGTCGTCGGCACGCTCATCGGCGGCATCCTCGGCACCTTTTTCATACCGATCCCTCTCATCGGCTCGCTGATCGGCGCGTGCGGCGGGGCGGCCGCCGCGACCACGTTTGCCGAAATCTCCATCGGCAGATCCGAGCGCGAAGCCTATCGCGCCGGCGTGGGCGCGGGTGTCGGCCGTTTGAAAGGCACGCTCGCCAAAATCGCCATCGGCGCGGCCATGTGGCTCGTCGCGGCCATTGCAGTATTCTGGCCTTGAAGCTGGCCGCCCAATCTTCGAACCCGGTCGTTCGCTCATCAGCGTCCTTGGCCGCCATGCCGCGATTTGCCCGTATGCCCCTTATAATTTGCCCTGCGGCTGTCAGCGCTGCAACCGCGCGAGGGCGGCGTGACGCCGCGTTTTGTGAAGCGAATTTACTCGGAGCAACGTATGAGCTGTGGCGGCGGAACCGAATCGCTGAAAATCAACTGGGACATCCAGGAAGACGCCGAAAAGCTCGCCGAATTCGAGCAGCGCGTCGCCGCCGGTGGCATGGTCGAGCCCGCCGACTGGATGCCGCACAATTACCGCGTCGGCATGCTCAAAATGGCCGAGCATCACGCCAACAGCGAAATCATCGGAGCGCTGCCGGAGGGCGAATGGATCACGCGCGCCCCATCGCTCCGCCGCAAGCTCGCGCTCATCGCCAAGGTGCAGGACGAAGTCGGCCACGGCCAGATGCTCTATCGCGTTTCGCAGGACCTCGGCAAACCGCGCGACCAGATGTTGCGCGATCTCTGCACCGGCAAGACGCGATATCACAACGTATTTAACTACCCCGCGCCAACCTGGGCCGATGTGGCCATGATCCAGTGGCTCGTCGATGGCGCCGCCATCATGAATCAGAAAAGCCTCGCCGAAGGGAGCTATGGCCCATACGTACGTACAATGATGCGCATCAACATGGAAGAGGCGTTTCATTTCAAAAGCGGCGAGGACATGGTGCTGACGATCATGAGCGGCACCGAACGCCAAAAGAAAATGGGCCAGGATTCGTTCGACCGTTGGTGGGGGCCGTGCCTGATGTTCTTCGGTCCG
>JAEUIR010000449.1 GCA_016795025.1 Phycisphaerales bacterium | reverse complement strand
TTCATCCGGTTGAATACCGACGGTATCCAAGCCCAGATCATCCGTGTTCGGCGTGCGCCCAACCGACACCAGCACACGGTCGCAATCGATGAGGTCTTCGTCGTTGAACCGCACCACGCAGCGGCCATCGATGACGCGGGCGCTCGTCACCTTGCTCTTGAGCCGGAATTCGATGCCTTGCTTTTCGAAGATGCGCTTGGCTTCGGCGGCGAGCTCCATGTCCATGCCGGGCAGAATTCGGTCGAGGTACTCGAGCACGGTGACTTTGGAACCGAGCCGGCGCCAGACGCTGCCCAGTTCAAGACCGATATAACCGGCGCCGATGACGACGAGATGTCCGGGCACCGCCGCATACTGAAGCGCCTCGGTGCTGGTGCCGATGCGGTCGCCGTCCATCTCGATGCCTTTCAGAGGCGTCGAACGGCTGCCGGTCGCGACAATGATGTGAGGCGCGGTGAGTTCGACGGTTTCCTTGGCGCCGGTGACGATGACCTTGGACGGACCGGCCAGGCGGGCATGTCCGGCATAGCGCGTCACCTTGTTCTTTTTGAACAAGGCCTCGACTCCCTTGGTCAGCGCGGCGACGACCAGGTCCTTGCGCCGGAGCATGGCGGCGAGGTCGAGGCCGACGTCGCCGACCAGGATGCCGTGCTGCTTGAACGTATGCCGGGCCGCCTCAAAGCACTCGCTGGATTCGAGCAAGG
>JAEUIR010000448.1 GCA_016795025.1 Phycisphaerales bacterium | reverse complement strand
TGATTGCCTCCATTCTGATGGAGACATCGTCATCACGCCGCGAGCCAAATCAAAGACGGGGTTGGCCGAACGCTTACCATATTGTCGGCATAATGAGCGCTAGCAGCCGATTCGGCTCCCTCGGGTAGATTGTTCGCGATGAGCTGTGAACGAATGAAGTATTGATCGCCGAGCAGCACGGAGTCCCGCGTGACCACGGGATCGGCGAAAGCCCGGGCAAGAAACTGAGCCGCAAGCAGCGCGGCCATGCTCTGAAATTTCATGGGCTGCCCTTGCTTCCGAAATATTCGCGCAGAAACGCGAATACTTCCGGGGCCGTCGGGTTGTCATCCCCTGACCCTGATAGCCCGTCGCTGTCGCATTCCATGCAGTTTGCACAAACCGCATCGGCGATACAATCGATATCATAGTTGTTGAGAACTCCGTCATTGTTGCAGTCGCCGACGCCGAGAAGATTAATGCCGATGGGTTCTCCAAACTCCTGCTCCCAATCTTCGTATTCCTCGAGCGCAAGCTCAAACGCATCAATGTCGTAGTTATTTCGGTAGCCGTCGCCATTGACGTCGCCGAGCATCGGTTAGATTCTCTTTCGTTCTGCGTTGCGGTTCCTCATTCTTCCGCGAGCAGGCTCACGAACGGGTCGATGTCGAAATTGTTCAACGCTCCGTCTTCATCGATATCGCCGATGATGACGGCCGCGTCTTCGGG
>JAEUIR010000447.1:441-713 GCA_016795025.1 Phycisphaerales bacterium | reverse complement strand
GTTTGCGCACCGGGGACCGCGACAGCTGGTTCAGCACGCCGCCCACCACGTGACGCATCGAGTGACAGCCGATCGTGTAGCCCGAGAGCAGCATCACGTTGAGCAGCATCACGAGCGAACCCACGCCGATGCCGAAGCTCTTCACCCCCGTGGCCGGGTCCACCCACCAGAAGGCGAGGTACGCGTCGTACCAGAGGAAGATCAGGAAGATGAACGAGAGCAGCAGCCCGTACCGATGGAAGTTCTGCAGCACCAGCGGGAAGTAGCGCTCA
>JAEUIR010000447.1:0-431 GCA_016795025.1 Phycisphaerales bacterium | reverse complement strand
CGACGGCGGGTCGGCCCAGAACGCCTTGTAGTACGCCCCGCGATAGTAGTAGCAGGTGAAGCGGAACAACGCGGGCACCGGCAGGATCAGCAGCGCCGGCGAGAACGGCAGCCACGCGGGCCACCATCCGGGCTTCGGGCCGAACCAGGCGTGCGGGGAATCGCCCCAGATCTCCGGCGAATAGAAGGGCGAGAGGTAGGGGCCGTGCGTATAGAACGCATTCTGGAAGGCCGCCCACGTGGCGTAGACCAGGAAGCTGGTCAGGATCGTGACCACGATGAGGTTGGGGAGCCACCAGGCATCGCGACGGAGGGTCTCACCAAACCCTCGTTGATCCATCACTGGCAACGAACGCTGCATGCGTAATCGGTTCGGGGACGGGTCGGGGGGCCCCCCGACGGCGCGTTAAACAACCCCTGGGCTGGCAGGCT
>JAEUIR010000446.1 GCA_016795025.1 Phycisphaerales bacterium | reverse complement strand
CTTCAGCAAGAAAGAAAGAAAACATGTAATGAATGGGTGAGAGTTATTTCCTTCTTTGTATCATCATTTGTATATCTGTGTATGTGTGTACGCGTGCCTGTGCTTTTCTTTTTTTTTCTTTCTCTGTTAGCTTTGTTGTTTTTTGGAGTGGATAACGTGATGATTTGAAAATGGAAGAAAGAAAAAAACTCGACACACACACGAGGAAGAGATAAAACAAAGCTCGTATGATGAATTTTGTTTTAACAAACAATTGTTGAATGTATTTGTAATATACAAGTGTAATGAATATATATATTCAATCAAAAACAAACGTAATCAGAATAGGACACAAGAAAGGAAAACTTTCGGATCTAGAGAGAGAGAGAGAGAGAGAGAGAGAGAGAGAGAGTGAACAAGCACAGGTATTCCTACTGTTACCAAATAGAGTTGAACACAAAGATGAAGACCGATGAAGTAAAATAAACAAACACAAATAACCATTGAATTAATTTCGGTATGGATGATGTCTGACGTGTGGGAGGACAGTTGAACGTTGCACAAGTTGTGGTGGTTGTTGAGCAACAACACCAGGACCGGCTGGAGATGGCTGTTGGGCAGAAACATTCGAATTCGATGTAGCATTTATCATTTGATATGTGGCACCAGTAGGTTGTCCAGCCAATTGATAAGCTATCTGTTGTTGTTGCGATTGGGATACATGTTGTTGAGATGTTC
>JAEUIR010000445.1:259-719 GCA_016795025.1 Phycisphaerales bacterium | reverse complement strand
CGGCGATGCTTGAAGTGTTCAACCTGATTGAGAACGTGGCCGAAACCGATTCGACCGTGCTGATCTATGGCGAAAGTGGGACCGGCAAAGAACTGGTAGCCGCCGCGCTGCATTACACGAGCCCCCGCGCGAACGGCCCCTTTGTGAAGGTAAATTGCGCCGCGCTTGCAGAGGACATTCTGGAAAGTGAGCTTTTCGGCCATGTTAAAGGCGCCTTCACTGGTGCGATCAAGGACCGGGTGGGGCGTTTCGAAGCCGCGAACCGCGGCACCATCCTGTTGGACGAAGTAGGCGACATCTCACCCCGGCTGCAGTTGCGGCTGTTGCGCGTCTTGCAGGAGCGCGAGTTCGAACGCGTGGGGGATACGCGGCCGGTAAAGGTTGACGTCCGCATCATAGCTTCCACCAACAAGGACCTGCTGAAGCGCATCGACGACGGCAGCTTCCGGGAGGATTTGTA
>JAEUIR010000445.1:0-232 GCA_016795025.1 Phycisphaerales bacterium | reverse complement strand
CCGCCTGAACGTCGTGCGCATCGAGCTGCCCCCGCTCCGGGAACGCCGAAGCGACATCCCGCTTCTGATCGACCATCTTCGCGCCAAGTTCAACCGGATCTTCAAGAAGGACATTGCGGGGGTCTCGCCCGATGCGCTCGAATTGATGATGCGCTATCCCTGGTCCGGGAATATCCGTGAACTGGAGAACTGTCTGGAGCGGGCGTTCATTGTATGCCACGACACCGTGATC
>JAEUIR010000444.1 GCA_016795025.1 Phycisphaerales bacterium | reverse complement strand
CAGGCCGCTTCCGAATCGCTCCGCCTGCTGCCCGACCCGCCCGGGGATGCGCCGCGGATCGCGGCGGAGAACTATCGCGCTGTCTGGACCGATGATTCGATCAACTTCCCCCTGTACCTGCGGAACACGCTGATCGTCGCGCTCCTGAGCGTGGTGGGCATGGTGCTGAGCAGCGCGGTCGTGGCGTACGGCTTCGCGAGGCCCGCGTGGCGGCTGCGGGGGCCGCTGTTCACCGTCGTCCTGGCGACGATGATGATCCCCTTCCCGGTGCTCATGACACCCCTGTTTGTTCTCTTCAGCAAGTTCGGGTGGATCGGGACGCTCAAACCCCTGTGGGTGCCGGCGTGGTTCGGGGCGGCCTTCAACATCTTTCTGCTGCGGCAGTTCTACATGGGCATCCCCAAAGAACTCGACGAGGCGGCCCGCATCGACGGGTGCGGGCATTGGGGCATTTTCTGGCGGATCATCCTGCCCCTCTCGCGCCCGGCACTCGCCGTGGTCGCGCTCTTTCACTTCATGTACGTCTGGAACGATTTTCTCGCGCCCATGGTCTTCATCGTGAACCGCGACAACTTCACGCTCGCGCTGGGACTGCAACTCTACCAGAGCAAGGCGGGGAACACGCCCTGGAACCTCCTCATGGCCGCCAGCACACTGGTGGCCGCGCCGGTCCTGATTCTCTTCATGGCCACCCAGCGCACGTTCATCCGGGGCCTCTCCAC
>JAEUIR010000443.1 GCA_016795025.1 Phycisphaerales bacterium | reverse complement strand
GTCGCGATGTACGACGAGGCGCTGATGCGCGTGTTCGACCGCATTGCAGACGGTAGTGAACAGCGCGAGCCGCTGACGCAGATCCAGCTTGCGCGCGTCGCACCAGCGCCGCAGATCGGTTCCGGCAACATATTCGAGCGCTAGCCAGGGCCGGCCATCGGCGGTAACGCCGCCGTCGATCAGATGAGCAATGTGCGGATGCTGCAGGTTGGCCAGGATCTGACGTTCGGCCAGGAAGCGTGCTTGTGTTTCGGCCGGGTCCCAGCCGCCGTGGATCAGCTTGACGGCAACTTGCTGGGCGAATTGCCCGTCGGCACGTTCCGCCAGCCAGACGGCGCCCATGCCGCCGCGGCCGATTTCGCGCACCAGGCGAAAGGGGCCCAGCAGGGCACCGCTATACCCTGCAGGCGAGCTCGCACTAGTCCGGCGCGCCAGTTCCCGGGCAAGGCCGGCGACAAGATCGGGTACTTCTTCATGCAGCCCGGTAGCGTGGGTCGCCACCTTGTCCGCGTCCAGCAGCGCCAGCACTTCGGCTCGCAGTTCGGCATCGTCGGGGGCGTGCCGTAGCAACTGGGCTTCCCATTGCTCAGGTGCGAGGTCGACCACGGTCTCGAATAGGTCGCGCGCCAAACGCCAGCGCTGTGCATCCATTAGGTTCGACTCGGAAAAAATGGTTGATTACGGAACTTGCGGCCTAGACTGATTGGGCACGCGGCGAACCGCA
>JAEUIR010000442.1 GCA_016795025.1 Phycisphaerales bacterium | reverse complement strand
ACGTTCTCTTCCAGGCTGAATCCGCTCGGTGCGCCCGGTGAAACCCGCGAGCGAGCCTGGGGCGCGTTGTGCGTGGCGATCCTGATCGCCTGGTCGGGGACGTCAGCCGTTGCGGACAGTATCGTCAACAGCCGCCACAATTTGTCCGCCTCCGGTCCCGGGCCCGTTCGAGCCTCGACGGAGACCGAGGTCTGCATCTTCTGCCACACACCGCACGGGGCGAGCGGGGAAGCCCCGCTCTGGAATCGAACCAGTTCGGGCGCGAATTACACCACGTACCTGAGTAGCACCACCAAGGCCGCCATCGGGCAGCCCACCGGCTCCTCACGCCTCTGCCTGAGCTGCCACGACGGCACCATCGCGCTCGGCATGGTGCAGAGTCGCACCGAACCCATCCCCATGTCGGGCGGCATCACCACGATGCCGAACGGGCACCCAGCCCATCTCGGAACCGACCTGTCGGATGATCACCCCATCAGCTTCGCCTACAGCAGCAGCCTTGCCGCGGCGAATGGCCAATTGCGCGACCCGTCGGCGCTTTCCGGGCGCGTCCGTCTCGAGAACGGCCAGCTGCAATGCACGACCTGCCATGATCCGCATGACGATGCCAATGGCTCCTTCCTGGTGATGCCCAACACGGCCTCCGCCCTCTGCCTCGAATGTCATGCGCCCAATCAGTGGGCCGGTTCCTCGCACGCGACATCCTCGCGAACCTGGAATGGTTCGAC
>JAEUIR010000441.1 GCA_016795025.1 Phycisphaerales bacterium | reverse complement strand
AGGATCAGGACGACATCGTGCTCGCACCGCTGCAGACGGTGAAGCGCCGCGTTTCCGGGCGGCAGGGGCGCGCTGACACCGTCAGCCAGATTTCCGTGAAAGCAGAGAGCGAAGCCGCGCTCACGCAATTGCAGGAAGATGTCGAAGCGCTCCTGCGCCAGCGCCATCGCATCGCGCCCGGCGCGAGCGACGATTTCACCGTGCAGAATCTCTCTTCCATCGCCGACACGATGAAGCAGACGACAGCGGCCTTTACCGCACTGCTCGCGGCAATTTCGGCGGTATCGCTCGTTGTCGGCGGCATCGGCATCATGAACATCATGCTCGTCTCGGTGACCGAGCGCACGCGCGAAATCGGGCTGCGCAAGGCGCTCGGTGCGCGGCGGCAGGACATCTTGTGGCAGTTCGGGCTCGAGGCCGTTGTGCTCTCCATCGCCGGCGGCGCGGTCGGCCTTCTGCTGGGTTCGCTTGTGGCCTGGGGCGTGACGACGCTGATGCAGGTGCCGCTCGTGCTCGGCGTGACGACGGCGGCGACGGCGCTCGGATTTTCCGCACTCGTGGGCGTCGCCTTCGGCGCCTATCCTGCCTGGCGCGCCGCGCGCCTTGATCCCATCGAAGCGCTGCGGCGCGAATGACCGAGTAAAGCCATGCGCAAACTTCTCCTTGCTGCGGCCGCGTGGGCCGCCTTCGCCGGCCCCGTCGCCGCGGACACGCTCACCGAAGCGATGAC
>JAEUIR010000440.1 GCA_016795025.1 Phycisphaerales bacterium | reverse complement strand
AAAGCACTGGCCAGCGCGGCCAGAGTGGCCGCGAAGCGGGTGCGTGGTCGACGCTTGACCATCGCCTGGCGTTCGCCGGCGGCAGTCCGACTGTGATTCGGGTTGGGATGTATCATGGCTTGAACCTCCTGACTGGATCTAGGGAACCCGGATGGACCGATCAGGCCGTTGCTCCGATACCACGATCAATGGCCTGCTTCGTCCTCCGTCATATGGCCTGACTTGATACCGATCGTCTGCGACGCGGCAAACCCCCCAGGTACCAACAGATACGCAGGAAACCCGGCAGCGGATGCATGCCGGGCTAACGGTCATGACTTTTCCAGGCACCCCCGATCATGAAAGTCATGACCGTTTCCCTCTCCCCCGACCCCTCTCCCGCGAGTGGAGAGGGGAGATTCGTGAGTCGCTGACGCGACTTGCACATTAAAATCCGGGGGGAATCGCGGTGACCGGCGGCCGCCGCGTTACTCGCTGCTCAGGGGCCGGTGATCAGTTCGATCAGTTCGGCGGCGCGGGTCGTGGCATCGCCCCTGCCCAGCGCCAACAGCGACTGCACGAAGCCCTGCTCGAACAGCAAATAACTCGCCAGGGTGCCGCCGCCGCCCTTGAGCATTCCGAGGGCGCCCAGGGCATCACGGATCGTCGTCGGCAGTTCATCCGTGTATTGCAGCGCCAGCGCGTCGAGCGACTGCGTCGGCGCCATCGCCAGCACTTCGATGGCCTTGTAGCGCAT